>VBJK01000142.1:3398-23693 GCA_005879655.1 Chloroflexota bacterium
GGGATTGGCTGTTGTGGATCATCTTTGAGAGAACAATTCCAGAGCCGAGTCGAGATGGTCTACCAGGAAATACTGGCCGCATTATCGCATAGCGCAGATCGTCGATGAAGCCGATGTGGTACAAGAAGTGACGCTGGAACCTGTCGCCGCAGGGCTTGACCTGATCTGTCGAGGTCTTCGTCTTGTCAGCCAGGATGATCACATGGCGCTTTCACGAGGTCAGCTCATTTACGATGCGCTCTACGCACAACTGAGCGCAGAACCATAAAGAAGAGGTTCGCACCAGACCTAGTACTCAGCACGCGAACCTCCCTCTGGATGGTGGAGAGAACAGCTCTCGTTATAACCGCTTGTAGAGATGAGTTGCTTGGTTATAAACGTAGACAGGATTGCCCGGCTTAAACTCTAGATTTCCATGGACAGTAGAGAGCCAGAGTAACACCTGCGTATTAGGTGGCAGGGGCTTAGGGTAGTGATAGCCCCAATGATCAAGCCCGCCAGAACCGGTTACGCCAAGCAGCCATGAACCGCCATCGATATCAATAGTGTTGGGCGCAAGCTGATCACACGAGAGGGAGTTATCATCATGAACATTATCTACTTGCAAATCACAAGCCTTGAATGACTGCTCCGCCAGTGGTGTCTGCGGATCAACATAGGGATAATTATCAAATCCCTGGATAGCCTTGCGTGGCATCATTGCCTGCGCCCAGACCCAGGACCCGATGCGAATAGAAAGCGTGGTTTTCACCACAAGATGTATATTAACCTGTGGAGCCAGTTCTACCGTTAAAAGACAACCTCTGGAACAATTTACCGTAGATGGTTCTTGATCAGGGACAGGAATTAAAGGGGTAGGTAATACCTGTTGTGGAGTTGCTGCCTCTATCCTGTGGACGATGCCCCCAAAAGCGGTAAGAGGATAATGGGGTGACAATGAGACAACCATGCCAGGTTGAATAGCATGGCAATTTTGCCCCATAGCCGTATTCAGTGCTTGCACTGTTTGCGGCTTCACATCACTAAAAATTTCCCCTGCATTGCCCATATACATCTGAAAGGTTAGAATACTATCACACGAATCGCCCTCACGAATAGTATAAAGAATCGAACCAGCCTGCGCAAAGGCCGTGGGAAAGACAGGCAAGGGCGTTGGCGTAGCAGGGGGAGCAGGCGCAGAAAGAACATCGAAAAAGTGTGACAATGAGGGTACAACCCCATTACCAAAATGTAATCCATATAAATATGTAGGTACTGCGAAAACGAGCAATATAGGTAATAAAAGCAATAGCTTCCATGACAAAAAGCGTAAAACAGTGCGTAGATTTTCTGCTAGAGTACTTCGTGTATGAACGCGGGCACGACGGTCCATAGCCAAAACTCCGTTCTATTGTAGCCTAATTCATCTTAATTATACTCTATGAGAGCATATGAATACTATCGACCAATGTATGTATATCTTTTCTGGTAAGGGTAGAAGAGAGCGTGAGGGACCAGATGCTCGGAGAGCGACACCCTCTCCGAGCATCTGGTCCCTCACGCTCTCTTCTACCCTTACCAATGATACATCATTTTGCGGATTGTGCGTGAATAGCGCGCAACACACGTTCTGGGGTCAAAGGGATCTGACGCAAGCGTATGCCTAAAGCATCGGTGACGGCATTAGCTACTGCTGGCGTAATACCCTGCAATGGTGCCTCGGCAACGGCTTTCGCACCAAAAGGGCCAGCGGGTTCACTGGTCTCTACCAGATACACTTGCATTTCGGGCATGTCAGTTGCGCTAAAGATGTGGTAGTCAGCAAGATTGGTAGTCAGTACTTGACCGTTCTGATCATATATCACTTCTTCAGATAAACTATTACCTAATGCCTGAGCAATACTCCCTTGCACCTGTCCTTCCTCAATGGCCGGATTAAGCACACGTCCAGCATCGACCGCAACAATCGCTTTGAGGACACGGACACAACCCGTCTCAGTATCAACCTCCACCTCCACACCTTGAGCTGCGAAGGTTGTTGGCATATATGGCATCTTCCAGGATGCAGTGGTCATAATGTGGCGGCTTTCTACATATAATGAGTGTTGTGCGACTTGCTCCATAGTGACAGAGTGCCCGCCGGGAGAGGTAATGATGCCATTACTTACCTTCAGGGCTTGCGGTAACACATTCAGCATCCGCCCGGCCACTGCAAGTACTTGCCTACGTACCTGCTCAGCAGCTCTCTTCACAGCGCCGCCGCTCAGATAGAGCGCAGCTGTAGCATTTTCTCCAATATCTGTCGGCATGGTATCCGTCTGGGAGGTATGCAGAATAATACACTCGATGAGTACACCCAATGCTTCAGCAGCAATCTGTGCTAATAGCGTGTGGGCCTCACTGCTACCGGCGCTAGCTCCCATGAAGATATCGAACGAACCATCTTCGTTAAGCTTGATCATGGCACCGCTTGCTCCGGTCGCCGTGGCGGGATTACCATGCAGGGATAGGGCAATGCCTACGCCATAGCGATTGCGCCCATTTCCCACACGGCCACGTTTGGTATGCCAGCTAATTTTCTCCTCAACGATGCGCAAGCAATCCGACAGACCACAACTTGTAATCTGTAGTGAGGTGTCTTTTCCTTTGCCAGTACTCTTCTGCCACAGATAATCGTCACCCGCCTTCAACCAGTTTCTGCGCCGAAACGCAAGCGCGTCTATATGTAAGCGTTTCGCTATTTCATCCATATGTGCCTCAAGTGCGAACCATTCAGCGAGCGCACCATAGCCACGATACGCACCAGCTGGTGGTAGGTTCGTGTACATCACTTCCGCTATATAGCGAGCATTTGGGCAGGGATAAAGTGCTAGCGTTTCGGCAATAGCCCCGTTCTGGACCGCCAGCGGGTGTGTGGCATGAGCGCCGGTGCTGGTGAGAAATACCATCTGATTCGCTACAATAGTACCGTCGCGCTGCACACCGGTTTTTAAACGAACGATATGCTGATGACGCAAACGGCTGCTGCTAAACTCTTCTGCTCGCGAATAAGCAAGCATGACCGGTCGCTTTGTGGCAATCGTCAGCAAAGCGCAGAGATCTTCCAGTACGATTTCCTGCTTGACGCCAAAGCCCCCGCCCACATCTGGTTTGATCACACGAACGCGTCGAATAGGAAGACCGAGCAGACGAGCTAGCGTACGCCGTACGTGGTGCGGAGCCTGTGTACTTGTGCGCACAACTAGGTGATCGTCTTCATCAAAGTAAGTGACAACAGTATGCTTCTCCAGCGGAACTGGCTGGGTAGTGGGTACCACATACTCGTCTTCCACTACCAGATCTGCCTCGGCAAAACCGCGCTCTACATCTCCGATTTCAGCGCGTACACGTGCAGCAATATTGCGCGCCGCGTCAAAAATATGCAATGATTCTGTCTCAGGATGCAGACAAGGGGCATTCGCTTCCCGCGCTTGCCGTGGATCAAGGATAACCTCTGGCGTTTCTGCTGCAACAACGGCAACTCTATCACCGACGTAACGGACAATATAGTCCAGGATGTACTGATCTGCGGGGCTATTTTCGTTCGCAGCATGTTCGACCCCCGTATAAGGCGTACGAGGGATATCTAGATGCGTCAGTACCGCAAGCACACCCGGCAATGCTTTTGCTTCAGATACATCAATGTCTCGGATAATTGCATGTGCATGGGGGCTGGCCAAAATACGTCCATATAATAGACCACGCGGGCTAATATCAGCAGCAAAAGAAGACTGTCCAGTGACAAATTTAACTGTATCAATATTGCGTACGGATTTGCCTATCACTTCTAACTGCGGATCTAGTAGTCCAGCCGCGCCTGTAGAGACAGTGGGTATTTTGGTCGTAGTGCTTGCCGTACCATTGGCGACCACTGCATGATTCTTGCCAGTGATACTGAGAAGAGTCATCTCTTGATTGGTAATCACATTTTGCTCAAGCGGAGTGATAGTTTCGCCACGCAACACAGCCGCAGCTCGCAACACAGCCTGTACGGGCCTGGCATAACCAGTGCAGCGACAGAGATTGCCAGAGAGTGCGTCACGCACCTCTGCTTCAGTAGGGCGGTTATTACGTTTGAGCAATGCGGATGCAGAAAGGAGCATGCCCGATGTACAAAAACCGCATTGGGCAGCTCCTACCTCAATAAAGGCTTGCTGCAACGGGTGCAGATTTGGCGCTGTTCCCAGACCTTCAGCTGTTGTGATAGTACAGCCCCCCGCTTGTGCTGCTAGCATCACGCAGCTTGGACGGGCTACGCCATCGACTAGCACTGTACACGCACCACACTCACCCGTCTCACAACCCTGTTTCACACTACAATGGCCCTCTCGACGCAGCATAGATAATAGCGTCTCGTTGGCGGTGACATCTTGACTGGCGATTACACCATTAATGCGTAGTTCGAGTTCCATACACCTACAGTCCCCTTCCCATGCTTGAAGCAACCGTGCTGCGCCAATGTGAGACATTGGTGGCCTCTTCCAGCACGCGGTATGCTAGATGCTTTGCGCTGACACGCCGATAGCCGCTACTGGCCCGTATATCGTTCGATGGGCGGAAGGCCATCATACTATTCTGCACAATAGAGAGGAGCCGCTGGCTATCCACAGGATGAGCGCGTTGTCCCTCAAGTTGCTGTTCTACGGCCTGTAGACGGACAGGTTCCATGTTGGCACCACCAAAGGCTAGGCGTACACGTTTATAGATACCCTCTGCGATCTCCACTACAGCAGCAGCGTTTAACATGGCAACGTCGGAGGGCGTCCGGCTGATACGCATAAATGAAGTACCACAACTGTTAGCAACACGGGGTATAGCTATCTCAATAATCAACTCATTGGGGCGTTGCTCTAGACTCCAATGTTCGCAAGCGATACGGCGTTCCTGTTTGCCCTTGTATACGACATTGGACAACGGCAATCCCATGCGGCCAGCTCCACCGCCACTGAGGCTGACCTGGGTTTTCGAGCCGGAACGTACAACGATCTCGGCCCCCAATGCTACTAAAGCAGTCAGCAGATCCGCTTGCGAGGCCACGCCTGCCCCCAACGTACCACCGACAGTTGCACAATTGCGAATCAGGCGCGACGAAGCGGAAACAAGAGCTGCCTGCGGTAGTAACCCTGTTGCGAAGGCTTTGAGCAGTGGTGCGTCTACAAGTTCTTGTAGCGTTGTCATTGCCCCAATATGTACGTAACGTGTATCTTCCGAAATATACGAGAGTCCAAGATCACGAAGATCAACCACAGCCTGAATAGTATTGTCTTTTTGAGCAAGCAGATAAGTACCACCGGCTAACGGCACCGTTTTGGTGTCGAGGCGTCCCAATAGGAGGAGCGCATCGTCGATATGCTCCGCCCAATTGTATTCAACGAGCTTCAGTAGCATGGAATTTACCCTTAGTGTGCAGAGTAGCTCTGCTTTCAAACGCTAAATGTGTCAGATTTGCAGCGGTAGCAGAGTGAACGTTTCAACATCAATCAGTCCTTGATCAGTCAGCTTTAATGCTGGAATAACAGAGAGTGATAGAAAACTCAGTGTCATGCACGGGTGATCCAACGTACACCCTAGTTCCATCGCAGCGGCATCGAGGGCGCGCAGTTGCTGCACCAGCTCTGTCGCAGGGAGTGGTGAAACCAATCCAGCCAATGGCAATGGAACTTTCGCGCGTACCACACCATCAACCACACAAACAAAGCCTCCTCCCATCGCTTCTAACGTTCGTGCTGCACAAAGAATATCATGATCACTCGCTCCCGCGATGACTAAATTGTGTGCATCGTGAGCCACACTGGAGGCTATGGCCCCCCTCTTCAGACCAAAGCCTTTGACGAGGCCCAGACCCACACGTCCACTGGCATGGTGCCGTTCGATCACCACAAGTTTGAGTAGATCACGCTCCGGTGCTGCGACTATTTCGCCATGAGAGAGAGGCGCATCTTCCCGCACATGCTTGGTGGTAATCTGCCCCGGCTCAATACCGACGATCTCAACCAATCCAGGCCGTCCTGGTATACGAAGATCAGCCTCAGTGACAGGGCCGATACGCACAGTACCAATACCTCTATCGGTCTCGGTGACTGGTAGCGATACCAACAAGGTACCGCTCAGATCTGCCACAAAACCTGGTGCGATAGCGCCACGATCAAAGAGCCTGAAATACTGCGCTGTATTGTAGGAAGCGAGCCGTACAGCCTCGACGGGATCTAGTCCCAATTCAATTGCTCGCCGCACCATTGAATCGATATGGCCACGTGTCGTTAGGTCCTGAGGATCGCGGTCATCTGTTACGAAAAAGACGCGCGGGGGATGGAGTTCTTTGACCAGTGGTAGTAGTGCGTCGAGGTTGCGTGCCGCCGAACCCTCGCGAATCATCAACCACATACCAAGGCGCAGACGTTGCCGTGCTTCTGCCAGCGTCGTGCACTCGTGGTCAGACATGATGCCTGCTGCGGCATATGCGCACAGATCGTGACCTCTCAGACCAGGAGCATGACCATCAACAACGAGGCCCTTTTCACGTGTTGCTCGAATCTTCGCTAGCACCTGCTCATCAGTGTGTAGCACGCCTGGCATATTCATCATTTCAGCCAGTCCTAATACGCGCTCATCCTCCAATAATGGTAACAAATCTTTGGCCAGAAGTACGCGGTACGGACTCTCATAAGAAGATGCTGGCACACAGGAGGAGAGAGTAACGTATGCTGATAATGGTAAATTACGTCCCATATCGAGTACATAACGAATGCCTTCAATGCCCATGACATTTGCAAATTCGTGCGGGTCTAGCATCACAGCTGTCACACCCCGTGGTACCACAAGACGAGCAAACTCTGGAAGTACTAACATTGTACTCTCAATATGCATATGACCATCAATCAAGCCTGGTGCCAGCCAGCGTCCCTGTAAGTCTCGCTCTACGCGTCCTTGATAAGTGCTCTCTCTAGCCTCCGCCTTTTCAGCAACCCCTACCACATACCCATCGTAGATCGCAACATCTGCTAAATAACATTCACCACTACATACATTGACGACGTTGGCATTGCGCAAAACCAGATCGGCTGGAAGTTCCCCCCGTGCAACCTGAATATGACGCTGTAGCGTATTCATTTAAACCTCTGTTTGTGGATACCCCTGTCCGCAGAGACATGGGGAAGAAATAAGTGTTCTATTTGCCAAGTTCTTACAAGCCCATGCGCTTTTAGGCATCGGGTCCCTGATCTTAGTAGCTGATTTTAGCACATTAGGCCCACTTATGCTTAATGTGTCACCCTTATGGGTACGTTGACTCCTCCACAACGATAGCCCTCTCTTTATCGTATACTCTAATAGAAGAGAAAATGATGTGTTGACTTATCCTTTAAGATAGTATGAGGAAAACAGCTATGAACAATGCTGGTACAGTTGCAGTAAAGTTAGTCGCACTGCTCGGTGGTGCGGCGTTAGGCTTGATCCTTGCTCGCTGGTCAGACGATTTGCTGGCATCACGCGCGCAAGAACGTTCAGAGTATGACAAGGCCCGTTATCAGCAAGGGCTTGCCCCAACTTCGCCTTCAGTGGAAGAGCGCAAAGGATAAAATAGGTGGGTAAAGAGAGAAAATAACGCTTATGTTCTCTTTACCCACTAGTAAATAAAGCTAGGAACGGCTTTCAAACAAAAAAGCCGTATCTACGCTTTGTCCGTCTAGCCCAAATAATTGTACGTATTGCTGATTCACTAATAGACGTAATATGGGCAAAACCTTATTGAAGGACATATAAAGGACATTTGCAAGTTCACGAACATTCTTCTGTCCGTCAATTGCTAAATAGAACTGACGAGCGTCTTTATCGGTGATATCAAGAAAGACTGATAATGGGTTGTGTGTCCTCGTCGCGCTATCATGCTGGGTACGATAAGGTACCAGCTCGCCTAGATGCTGCATGGCGGGGCTTGCCTGTACAGTAACTACTCTTGTATTCGTAGATTGCGTATTTCTGCTCCTTTTTTCTAGTCTTAGCGGAACGGCAAGCAAGCCCCGATTATGAGCAAGAGAAGAAGAATGCTCTAGGACACGCTCCAGCGATGCTAATACCCTCTCATATGGCAACTGCTGCCAATAGGTCATCACAACCAGTTCGGTGATGGCATCCCGCACAACCGCTGAGGAAACCGGCAGACTGGCATGTAACAAGTAACCAGCGCAATACTGTATACCGTGGCGCGATAACAACATCGATTGAGGGGCAGGAAATATATCATGTACAGCCTGTAACGACAGGCTAGACTGTTCGCTGAGCATGCGCTTCACGACTTCTCGTGTACTTGTGTTGTCCACAACGTGGTTGACTATGCCATTGCCATGCACAGAGGCAAGCACGTCTACTGCTGTGTCGTTAGTCTTGGTCTTTTGCTTTGACCAGAACTGTATGACCTGTGTGCCAAGACCCTGTGCCACGCGCTGGGCCAGCCATGAAAATAATTCGTTACTGCTACGCATGGGGGAAATATTTTGTAGCAATTGGTTCATGATACTGAGATGGATACCTCTGCTAGGCAGAGCTAGCTCAGGAGTCATAGGTTCATCCTTTTGTAACATTACCCTTCAGCCGTCACTCTCTTTAGCACGCCATTGGGTCACTAAGAGCAACTTTGCTCGGAACACACTTACATTTATAAACATCTATCTCTTATACTATACAATTTTTCCAAGAAAATACAGCGCTATTACGTTAACAACATGTTAAAATATTTTTCTTAACACAAAATTCATGCGATGTGTGTACAAAGTAAGTTACAAAATGAGAACATTGTAAAACATTATGGGGCTATTAGGTCGGACAGTGAGCGGAGTTGGTGGGACAACGAGAGACAATGGGGCTGTTGAGCGGATCATTTGCTGTTTCACCAACTCTGCTCAGTACCATTGTGCTATGCTGGATCGCCGAAGATTGTGTAGTGCCATCCTTTGCGCGCATCCCCGCTCAGCTCAATCATTACATGCTTAATCTGTGTATACTCTTCAAAGGAATAGAGAGACATGTCTTTGCCAATGCCGCTCTCTTTGTACCCGCCGTGCGGCATCTCAGAGGTGAGCGGCAGGTGATCATTGACCCAGACGGTGCCAAACTGTAAGGTTTTGCTGGCGCGCATGGCTTTATAGATATCCTTCGTCCAGACGGAAGCAGCCAGTCCATAGACGACATCATTTGCCTTGGCTAACACTTCTGCCTCTGTTTTGAAGCGGTTTACGACTACAACCGGTCCAAAGACTTCAGTTTGCATAATCTCTGCATCGTTATGCTCCTCGGCGATAACGGTTCAAGACCAGCAATAGAGGCGCGTTTACCACCAATAACGATGTTGGCACCAGCGCGTAAAGCACGCTCGACATAACCTTCTACATTGTCACGCTGTCTGGCTGAGATTAATGGCCCCATATCGGTGCTCTCGCTGGAAGGATCGCCTACACGGATCTGTTTTACTTTGTGCAAGAATGTCTGCATAAATGTATCATAAATGTTGTCCTGAATGTAGATGCGTGTAACGGCAGTGCAGTCCTGGCCGCAGTTAACATACCCACCGACGACAGCACCGTTGGCACTGGCTTCGATATCGGCATCGTCATAGACAATAAAGGGGGCCTTCCCACCAAGTTCGAGATGCACACGACGAATGGTATCGGCAGCTGCGCGCATCACATATTTTCCACTGCGCGTGCTGCCCGTAACTGAGACCATGTTGACATCTTTATGGCTGACCAGGCTGGGTGCAATCTCTGGGCCATCGGCGATGATGTTCAGCACGCCAGCTGGTATGCCCGCCTCTAGGGCCAGTTCTCCTAGCTTAAGTGCCGTCAATGGCGTTTCCGGTGAAGGTTTGAACACCACGGTATTGCCTGCGGCGAGTGCTGGTCCTATCTTCCAGATCAGCATCATAAAAGGGTAGTTCCAGGGGGCAACGGAGGCGACGACTCCAATAGGCTCGCGGCGAATGATGCTTGTATGAGCACCTGTGTACTCGCTGGCCGCTGTTCCGGCGAGATGGCGGGCGATACCGGCGAAGAAGCGCAGGTTGTCGGTGGCGAAGGGTATGTCACTATCGCGGGCCAATTTGATCGGCTTGCCGGTATCCTGTGACTCCAGGGTTGCCAGTTCGCCTGCATGTGCCTCTACTAGTGAGGCAAGCTTCTCTAAGGTTGCCGCACGTGCGCCATGTGGCAGGCCCGACCAGCGTCCATCATCAAACGCCTCGCGTGCTGCTGCTACCGCCCGATGCATATCCTCTAATGTTGTTTCGGGAACTTGGGCAATCACCTCGCCTGTTGCTGGGCTAATATCAGCCACGACTTTGCCTGTGCTACTATTGACCAATGCGCCATTAATGAGCAGTTTGTATGCTGTCATACAGGTCTTCCCCTTTTATTGTGTTGTGCTTCAAAAAGATTCTGTAGCCGTGCAATTTATTGCACCTGTTTTCTTTGTGTGTCGCTCTGGCGCAATGAATTGCGCGGCTACGGATAAAAAAATGATATGCACCCGCCGTTAAAAATTAACATGCATCCGCAGTTGCCAACCAATCTTATAGATTAGGCTGAGCAGGTGGCACCTTGCTTGTCATAGTCTGCACATGCATGTTATAGCGAGCAAGTTCCTGCAAGAATGGTTGCCATGGCACGCATAGTTCTGGGCCGAGCACGCCACGCTGTGTAATTTCGCCGCGTGCAAGCATGTGGCCAGCAATGGCCAGTGGTGTGCCAGTATCCAGTGCTCCTGCGCTTATGCCCCAACGACGGTATGGTAGCACGACGATCTGCTTGGTAATCTCTATTGTCTGACCTTCCGCTCTGCCAGTTGTCACTACACGCAAGACATCACAATCTTGCGGCTCGACTTCCTCGATAGGGAAGCGTGCGAGCAGATACGCCAGGACTTCGCGCGGCGAAACGCTAACCCCTCGTACACTAAGCGGTTGATTACTACCGAAGCCAAGTTCAACGAGAAACGTAAGTTTTGTCATGAAGTCGCCCGGCAAGGCGATCTTAAAAGAGACATAGCGAATACCTTTATCTCGAAATGAGAGAGGAAATGTAGCGCATTCCGAGTGTAACGAATATACGGCGGTGGCACGGCCTACTGGCTCTGGAAAGACTAGCTCTTCCTGACCAGATAATGGCCGTTGCGGATACCAAGCACCATCCAGAAAGACCTGTGCTTCCTTCGTAAATTCGTCAAGGATTGTACGAATAGAGTAAGGTGCGATAAGCGGGGCCTGAGCAGGAGTGCTATCACTACAGCCAAGTTGCACCTTGATACTATCGACATTATCAAGTTGATCGACCGCCGCCCGTGCTAGCAGATTGGTAATGCCGGGCGTGCCTCCTATCCCTGCAATGGCAGTAATGCCAGCAGCAGCAGCATGCTCATGTAATGCCAGCATTTCGCGCGTCATGTGGAAGAGTCCCCCCAGATCGGCATAATGGACTCGCTCCTTGATACAGGCACGCAAAACGTGTAGATTGAAGGTATAATCCACCGCGTTCAGTACGACATCCGCGCCATGCAACAGACGACAGAGCAATGTTTCGTTCGTTACATCGATCTGTTTGACCTGTAGCTTGTTGCTGTTAAGCGAGCAGGCGACCGCGTAAGCTCGCCCCTCGTCATAATCAGCAATAGTAATCTGGTCAATGTCAGGATACTCTGTCAGAGCACGTACAGTAACGCGCCCCATAGCGCCAGCGCCACCTAGTACAATAATGTGCATAAGGAGAAAGATCCTTGAAAAACGTCCGTAGCTGCGCAATTTATTGCGCATTTTCTATGCAATAATGCATTAAGCGCAATAAATTGCGCAGCTACGGATCAGGCCACTGCAATATCGCTATCCGCAGTCACCTTACTTGCCCCAACCATCGCAACTGAGGACTGTCCCGCAAGCAGTCCGGGAGTAAAAACCGTCGTATGCAATGAGTTTAAGGTATCTTCCAGACGGTTCAGGATCGTGTCAATTTCTTCACGTGTAATAACCAGTGGCGGCTCAACACGAATCGCCCGTGCATTATTTAACGTACCAGAGATTAATACGCCGCGTTTGAACAGACCCGAAGCCACCTCATATCCAATGTCATCATTGACAAAATGCTGCCCAATCAACAGACCCTTGCCAGTAATATCTGTATAGACATCGCTATGACGTGCTGCAATATCCTGCAATTGTTGGATGAAGTACTCACCCTTTTCAGCGGCTTGCTCGACAATCCCTTCTTCGAGTGTGACATGAATGGCCGCAATAGCAGCTGCGCAAGCCAGTGGATTCCCGCCCGTCGTTGAAGTGTGGATAAAGGGATTACTGTTCAATACACACCAGATCTTCGGCGTGGACATAAAAGCGCCAATCGGCATTACACCACCACCAAGGGCTTTTGCAGAGGTGATAATATCAGGCACGACATCCCAATGTTCGACTCCCCATAACTTCCCAGTACGCCCCATGCCGGTCTGCACTTCGTCAGCAATCAAGAGTACTTCATATTCATCGCAGATATGCCGTAAGCGAGGCCAGAAATCGTCGGGGGGAACAATCGCACCAGCCTCACCCTGTATCGGTTCCATAACCACAGCGGCAATGTCATTGCCAACCTCACGCGCAATTTGCAATTGCTGCTCCACCGCATCGGCATCCCCATACGGAACATGGTACACGTTATTGTGCAATGGTAGAGCAGGACGCCGGAAAATGGCCTTGCCGGTAAGCGCTAATGAGCCGGTCGTCTTACCGTGAAAGCCGCGCACTGCCGCAATAAAGCCACTCTTACGTGTATACAGTTTCGCCAGTTTCATGGCCCCTTCCACAGCTTCGGCACCACTATTCACAAAGAAGCTGTACTGAATATCACCAGGCGTGATCTCTGCTAATAGATGAGCCAGCATACCGCGCAACGGATCGAGTAATTCTTGCGTTGGTAACGGACTTTTTCCTAATTGAGCCTGTACGGCCCCGACGACCTTGCGATGTGCCCATCCTAAATTGAATAGGCCAAACCCTCCCAGACAGTCGATATATTCGCGGCCTAGTGCGTCTTTGAACGTTGCACCACGTCCTGTCCATTCAACAGCGGCGAAGTCGCCAGCTTCGGCAACCGATTTGCGATATTCAATAAAACCGCTATTATAGTAGTTAGCAAAATTGCTCACTGTGGTCTCGATCAACCACTCTGCTTCAATTTTGCTGAGCTGTGTTTTACGCACTATATCGAGGTATCGCTGTGAATCGTTCAGGGCCTTGAGTAATCCATCGCTACTCATAAAAAACCTTTCTGTTTATGCGGACGACATCTACAAACCATTCCACGTGCGATCCGCATGGTCGGTTGAGCATCTCTCGGTTTTGAAGTGAGTCCCCACAACGATGCTTGTGGATATGGTGATGCAAAAAGATGTGTTGCACCTATCTATGAGGATAGGTCTATCCTGAAACTCAGAAAGCTTGCTACTGGATAGAATGCACCTGATGAGTAGGAAGCTTCGTTAGATGATCTGGCTCTCTTACAATGACGACGGCAATAGTCCCAGCCATGAAGATGGGAAAGACATTAGGCGACGGAGGAGAAAAAGGCTCAGGGGTAGCACGTGGACAGGTGGAAGCCGCAAAACAGGTAGTATTTCCGAATGGAGCGGCCTCTTCGCTTGTCAGGAATGTCCGCTTCTCGCATAAAGACACCATATTCTGAGAATCAAGAAACAAAATCACATATCTGTTATAGATAGTATAACCAATCAGGCATAGAGAAGGCAAGCCCTATTCTCACTTTAAAGAACTCCTATGCATGTACACTTACTTCTGCTAAAATAACCAAACAGGCATAAATGATGATGCGCCTGAGTCGCCGCACTCTCCATCCTTACCGCGAAGGGAGGCGTACAAAACAATGGTAGAGAAGGTTGTCTGAGCTTAAAGATACGAAAAGGCTAGGGTCAGTCATGCCACAAAAAGTGAAAGTTTTCATCTCTTATGCCTGTAAAGATAAGAATCTCCGTGAACGGCTGGATAGCCACTTAAGTAGTTTGAAGCGCCAGGACTATATTGACGTATGGCATGATCGTGATGTTGGTGCAGGACGAGACTGGAAACGTGAGATTGATGTTCATTTGAACGATGCTCAGGTTATCCTGTTGCTCGTCAGTGCGGATTTTTTGGCGTCTGACTACTGCTATGGTATTGAGATGAAACGAGCACTGGAGCGGCATGAGTTGGGAGAAGCCCGTGTGATCCCTGTCATCCTGCGTCCAGTCTACTGGGAGGGAATGCCGTTTAGTCATCTACAAGCCTTGCCGACAGCTGCAAGGCCAGTAACTGGTCCTGGGTGGCGTAATCAGGATGAGGCATTCGCTGACATTGTGCGAGGGCTGCGTAGGGCGATAGCTGCACACCGCAGGAAGGTAGATTGGATTCTCATCAAGGCTATCTGCGACTGGGCTGATGGCAACAAAGGACAAGATAAGAGTACACGTCAACAGTTGGCGGCGGACAATGCAGTACGGTTCACGTTGCACATGCTCAAACAGGGAGGATTTGTTAAGGATAGTGCGAGCATTCCTCCAGCTTCTGCAAGACCCAATGGGGGGAGCGCTTCACCTGCGCCAGAGCGTGGAACGCTGCTACGCGCGTACGACGTACATGCCAGTTGGGTGGTAGCAGTCACCTGGGAGCCTAACGGGACGCGCATCGCCTCAGCTGGCGGTGACGGTACAGTACGCGTGTGGGACGCAGAAACAGGCGAAGGGCTATTCACCTATCGCGGTCATACGCGACTGCTCAATGTAGCTAATATCCAAGCAACCGTTTACACAGTTGCATGGGCTCCAGAGGGATTACGTATTGCTTCGGCTGGTGATGGAACTCAGGTGCAAGTCTGGAATGCGACAACGGGGCAGATTTTAACGCGCTATCAAGGTCATTCTGGTTTGCTTTCAAATGTCTTTGCCATTGCTTGGTCTCCTGATGGAAAGAGAATAGTTTCGGCTTGTAGCACGATAGGATTGGACAAAACGCTGCATCTGTGGGATACAGTGACAGGTCAGCTTCTCAACCGCTACAGTGTTCCCTCTGGTTTGATGCCGAATTTTTCTGTGTTATCGGTGGCATGGTCTCCTGATGGCACACGGATTGCTGCTACATGTGAGGGCAAGGTCATACGGGTGTGGAACACAGAGACTGGGCATCTTGCCTCAACCTATCGCTTTCGTTCAGACATGGCTAGCCATATCGCATGGTCCCCTGACAGTCGATACCTTGCTGCGGCACTCACCGATCATACGGCACAGGTCTGGGATACGTTTACAGGTACAGTTGTGGGGATCTATCATGGGCACACTCAGGGTGTCAGATATATTGCTTGGTCCCCCGATGGGACAGCTATAGCGACTGCTAGTAATGACAGAAAAGTACACATTTGGGAACCGTTGACAAGCAAACGTATCTATATCTACTGGCGTCATGATAATTGGGTAACATCGGTGGCTTGGTCGCCGGATGGGACGCGGATCGCTTCTGGTAGTAATGATAAGACGGTGCATATATGGCATGTATAAGTAGCATTACATGTATAAGATATTACCTGTCGTTTTACCAATCAAAAAATAGAAAGCTGTATATGAGACTCTTCTTCTACAAGCCTCATAAATACACTATCTATTTGCACTTATTTCTGCTAGAATAGCAGATGCGGGCCTTACTAGTCTGAGCTTGCAAAAGCGGGAAAGCAGGTCTGAATAACACTTTCTTTTTGAACCATGGCCCCCTGTGAAAAAGGAGTAAAAAATGAATGAACAGAACGGTGGTGAATACCCCGGTGAGCAACAGTTTTATCATAGTGGGGATAAAGTTAAGCCCCCTATTTCCTCATCACCTAGCAAGCGTCTCTTACTAATCATTAGCGCTGTAGCAAGTGTGTTACTCATCGTCGTGATTATCCTGGTTGGGGTAATAAATCATCTGTTGACAACATCAGGCTCCACAACTGAGACACCATCCGGGTCAGGTCAACACCAATCTTGTGCTTGAACAACATTTTACGTCTGCTAACGACCCTGGCCAGGTTGGTGTAGAGTGTGATCAGTCATGTGAAATTCTTGAGTTTGTGGTGGTAGCTCAGTAGGCTTCATGAGGAGTGATGAAGTGTTTGGACTCTTCTCTCGCTCGCTTTGACTCATTAGATAACATGTAGCAAAGAGGATTATGTGAATGATGATCCTCTTTGCTCTTTCAGTTGTAAAACCACATTTACATTGTTCAGCGATCAAAATTCTGGTAAATATGCATATCATCATCTTTCACATCTCCCACAAATACACTGTACATCTGCATTCGTTTCTGCTAAAATAACCAAGCAGAGGTAATACTCACTATTCTTGCAAGAAAACCAGGACAAATATCTACTAAACCATATTGTAATCCAGGCTTTACATTCAAGGGATGGTAGATTGCATGGATTCCCGAACACTTTTTGTACGCAACCCCGAACACTTGTATGAAACCCCGAACAGAAGAGATTGTACGTAGAGTAATCTATGAGAAAATACGCTAGAACCCGATAATCCGCACAAGTAACGAGGACAAGATGCCGCTGAACAGATGAGGAAGGCCGCCCAATGGCCTTTCACCAGTGCTTTTGCTCGGTCTGTGGTATACTAAAAAAACCAGGAGAGGCTGACTTTGGTTTGTTGAGGAGATGCATATGGAAACAGAGCAATCTGCACCAACAACACGTAGCGGAACGCCAGGTCTGGATGTCTTTAAGATTGCCGGGCGATCTATCTCCGGGTTTGTGCCAAGCTGGAAAACAGGAGATCCTCTAAAGCTACGGCAACCCTTCACGACTCAGCTTGAAGAACGTCTTGCTCTTTATCGAGTTAGTGAGAGTGCCGTTGTAAGGGTCAGATCTGTCATCTGTCGTGCTCTGTAGTACCTTTCTGCCATTCCGTTTACAACAGTCGTATCGTGCTCTAGAATGAGACAGGAATTGTGGTGAATATGTGGTGATTAGGAGGAGAAGCATTTGCCCCCAGCAGTCTCTCAAGAGCAACCTTTCTCAAGGCTTTCGCAAATCCGCCGCGTTACGCTGGATGGGGCACCTTTCAACAGATGTGTACGTACAAGGCAGCATGGGCCAGTCGTACCGTTGTGAAAGTTGATGCCAAATATACCAGTCAAGTGTGCTCAGGATGTGGTACTATCCGTAAAAAGGAACTCTCTGAGAGGTGGCATTCGTGCGAGTGTGGGTGTGAACTGGATCGTGATACCAATGCAGCAGTCAATATTCTTGCACGCTATAAAAACACGAATGGGGCAGGAAGTGTCCCACAGTCAGCAATGGCCGTAGAAGCCCCTTGTCTTTAGAATGGAGTACTTCATGTGATAGGCATACAGACAGAAGGCAATATAGCTTTAAATGCAAGATATTCAACGAGAAGATAAAAAATACACTAGTATCCAAGCGATCATAGAAACAGTGCTAATCCTCGCTGGCTTGCTGGCATTGCTCTTTCTAGTACCACATGGCATCTATGGTGACGGTGAGAAGCGTTTTCTCGCCCTCTCTGAGCTGCTAGCACAAAGAAAGATACCGGACTCTGAATATTCAATGGTTGGACCACTCTTCTCTGCACCGCTCTGGTATCTAGGGAAAAGGTTCTGGACAGCAATGGCGATGTGTTCGCAGTACAACTGGCTCATTTTTGCCATTGGCTTAGGTCTTACCTACCTTTTGCTGAAAGACCGTATGGATCGTACTCTACTACGCAAATTCCTGCTCATTCTGACGACTGCCTCTATGTTCTGCATGCATGTTACGGCATATTACGGAGAAGTGTTTAGTGCGCTTTGCGTAGGTATCGGTGTATTAGCTCTGCTATCACGTCGCGCCTCATGCGCTGGCTGGATTGCTATCATTCTGGGCGTTGTAAACACCCCTGCTAGCCTAGCAGGATTGATTTGTCTGGTGAGCAAACAGCTACTGAATAGCAAACGTTTGCGCTACATCCTGCTGATAGTAGCAGCAGTAGCACTGATTATGCTCGAAGCATGGATTCGTCGTGGTAGTCCCTTTACTACAGGATATGCAAACGATCATGGTTTCCGTACTGTTATGCCCTACTCCGGTCTGGCTGGCTTTGCTTACCCATTCTTCTTCGGGTTAATCTCCATTTTGTTCTCTTTTGGCAAAGGGCTTTTCTTCTATGCGCCAGGACTGCTTTTGCCTGTAAGAAAAACGTTGCTGAAAAGCCAAGAAGAGGAAAATTTAGTACTCTATCGAGCCTATCTTTTGTGGATCTTTTTCCTCGCAGGCTTAGTGCTCATCTACTCGCGCTGGTGGTCATGGTACGGCGGACTCTTCTGGGGACCTCGTTTCTTCCTGATTGCATCTATCCCCGCATCATTTGCTCTAGCCGTCCGTGTGCATGACAAGAAGAACAGCTCGCTGTTGCTCAATCTCTTCACACTTCTTGTGCTCAACCTCTCCTTTTGGGTTGGCCTGAATGGTGCCGTCTATAACGACGTATCAACTGCTATCCACGTCTGCACGGATAATCAATATCAACTTGAAATTCTTTGCCACTACACACCTGAGTTTAGTGCATTGTGGTTTCCCTTTGTAGTACATCCAGCACTTGATCAGCAACGTGCCCTCTATCTCATCTACTGGATACTAGCCTTTGCGTACTTGCTGGTACCATTACTTATTCATATTGTGAAACAACTAGCCGAAATAACGAAAAATGCAAGATATACATATTTCAGAGCCTGGCACTTCTAACCGCGACGAGCGACCTCGTCAGCAAGCTTCTCTAAGCAGCAAGTGGGCCGATTATAGTCAAAAAGTGACGGCTTCTTTAGAGATAAAGACGCCAAGAGGTCACCTTCTTGTGCTTGATGGAGTGCGAGCTGTGGCTTGCCTGGCAGTGCTACTACATCATATTGTTTATCACGTCGTTTTACCTCAGCATTGGTCTGGCCTCTGGAAACCTTCAGGACCAATGCAAGGGGTACTCGCTGCTCTGCTAAGTTTTGCAGGATCAGGAGTAATTCTCTTTTTGACGCCATGCCGCATTGTGTGTAAAGACTAGAATGAGATAACTCAGCAATGAAGGCTCAATCTCAGAGATGATGAAAAGACTTTTTTTGATAGCATGGAAGAAGAAGAGGAAAACAGAGAGAGCATGAGATAGGCATAAAAGAGAGGAAAGAGCAAAAAAACAAAAAATCCCCTCTTAACCAGCATGGTAAGCTGGTTATTTCGACCCGCTCAGTTCTCAGTATTGATCAGTTAGAAAACCGGAATTCTGGGCAGCCGGCTATCTTGCTGAGTTTCCCAAACAATGGTCAAGCAACTGGTTTCTGAGGTATTTGCATCAATCTGGTTGGTGCGCCGTCGTTGGCGTTGCTGGAAACAGAGAACCGACTGCTGCCAGAAGCCCATCATGCCCATCGGTAATGATCAGATCGACTTGTGTTGCTCCACGGTTACGCATATCCTGTAAAAGGCAAGACCACCCCTCTTTGTCTTCTTCTGCACAAGCAAGTCTCGCAAGAACTTCTTTGTTTCCCTCCATATCTACTCCCAGCGCTGTCAAAATGATGAGGTACCGCTAAGATTCGTGTAAAAATGTGCAATAAGACGTTTGTTCTAAAAGTGTCGCTGGACGTATTGGTTTACTTCGCGGATATTCACCCGTCAAATTTTTCTGTGACGAGTTTTTCTGGCTCATTTTGAGGTTTGCCCTTCCACAATTGTTTGTATTAGCGTTATAAGAGCATATTTGCTGTGAGCACTCGTAACAGAAAGGTCATTGTGTTACGACCTTTCTGGTACGAGTTTCCTTTGATTAATTGCCGTACGTCACAACCATTGGTGGAGGAGTCAGCGAAAGGACCTCTTGTGGGGTCATCACGCTTGTCTTCGCTTCAATTTTGTAGAACAATTTAAAGCCTCCGTACTGAAAATTCTTGTACTGCTGCATATCCTGCTGAACAAACTTGGCATACTCTTGGATTTTATCTGCGTGATCCCCAGGATAACCGCCGACACCATCTGTATGGATTACGACATCCACACGCGGGTCACGGATGATATTCCGTTTATCTGCTATCTCCGCCTGTCCTGGATCCAATGGGTTCGCTAGCGTGTCTCCATCTGGACGGTATTGGTGAATAATCAAGATCTTGCGTGGGACATGATATTGCATGGGGATGTTGGTAAGAGCACTGATGATTGGGTTGAGGTCTGATGCACGAAC
>VBJK01000142.1:23995-29089 GCA_005879655.1 Chloroflexota bacterium
TATTGTAAATGCAGGACCGGTTGGCTCGGCACCTGGAATTCCGTAGAAGGCCACTATGCGATGCTTTGGGAGCACTGCACCCCAATTAGGATCGAAAGGAGTTACCGCTCGTACAAACTGTGCCAAGTGTGGAGCCCCTCTAATCCCCAGAAGCACAAGAGCAACGAGGAGAACCACACTTCCTACAACCAAGCCTCGCTTTCGGAAAATAGGTATCTTTTTTTGCCCTTGCTGCTTATACAACGCTTCGTGTTGATTTAACTGTTTCAGTTACTTACCTCTTTCTTTTGGTTCATCATTGCTCCAATCTTTTAGGACCCCATAAGGGGGTAGACTCAGGCAAATCGAAGAGGCACCTCGACGCGGCTAGGGAGAGCTTGACGGCCTTGTCTTGGTAGCTCTACCGGCTCCACTCATTCTCTGCGACCAAGCTCTAAACAAGCGAAGTTACTCCCCGTTGCCAGTACGCGATTTGCTGCGCTAATAATACATCTCTCTGCTCACAAAAGGAAACCATACGAACTTTTATAGTACTAATGGCTCAATAGTTAATAGTTGCATGAAATTCGGTTGATATAGGAAATTAGGAGCAAATAGTGATACTGTTGCTAAATTACGATAAAAGACGAAAAAACAGCCAAAACAGGGCGTTTTCGTCTGCTAATGCTCTCGATATCCAGGCTTTTTTATGTCTGCTAAGGTTTTTGGCGTTCCAGAGACCTTAAAGAAGAAGCTGTAATGCACCACAACGCAACTATTAAGCCTCATACCTATGTCCTATTTTGGTCTTATCTCGGTCCTGGGTCTACGTCCAGCGACACTTTTAGAACAAACGTCTTATTGTCCTCGTTACTTGTGCGGATTATCGGGTTCTAGCGTATTTTCTCATAGATTACTCTACGTACAATCTCTTCTGTTCGGGGTTTCATACAAGTGTTCGGGGTTTCGTACAAAAAGTGTTCGGGAATCCATGCAATCTACCAAGGGACGAAGCGCAATTTGTAGCGGCCTATTATGACAAGTTGCTTGGATACCAAAGAGAGGCTCTGATGAACGAGAAAATAGAAGTCTTTATTTGTTACGCCCGTGAAGATGAAGCGCTATGTCAGGGGTGACAGAGACAACTCCGTGTGTTGCAGCGGCAAGGTCTGATTGCTTTATGGCATGATCGCAACATCAGCCCAGGAACAGATTGGCAACGAGAAATAGATACGTACCTCAATAGCGCTCACATTATTCTTCTGCTCGTGAGTCCTGACTTTATGGATTCAGATTACTGTTATGGTATCGAAATGCAGCGAGCTATGCAAAGGCATGAGCAAGGACTTGCCAGAGTTCTCCCCATTATTCTTCGTCCAGTACACTGGCTAGCAGCTCCCTTTGGCAAACTCCAAGTACTCCCCACAAACGCTAAACCGGTTCTTAGCTCACATTGGCATAATCAAGATGAAGCGTTCTTCGATGTGGCTGAAGGGATTCGTGAGACTGTCGAGAAACTGCTAGCTAGCCCTCAGTTCACGTCTTCAAAAAATGGCTCTCAAACTTCTCAGAAAACAATAGGACGATTGCAAGGTCAAGGAGAAGTTTTCTACGCTTCAGAGCAATTTGAGGAGGCTTTGGCTGCTTTTGATCAGATATTGCAAATTGATCCCAGCAATGTATGCGCATGCAGTTGGAAAGGAGCGGCTCTTTGCTATCTCAAGCGATACGAAGAGTCACTTGCGGCTCGTGAGGAAGCTATTCGTCTTGGCAGTACATCTAAAGAAGATTTCGCTGCAAAGGGAGCATGTCTCGTCGAACTAAGACGTTACGAAGAGGCCATGACAGCTTATAATCAAGCTATTGAGATTGATCCAAGTTATACTGCTGCCTATAGCGGGAAAGCAGAAGTTATTAAACGACAGAAACAATTGAAACAAACGCGATAGAGATTAGAAGAGTCAACAAAAGCAAGAGTTGTCGATTTCCGCATCCAGGGTAACCACTCAAGAAATAGTCTCTTATCTTACGCTGGCCTCTCTGGCCGGTTCTGGACATTTTAACGACCTCATTAAAATGTTCCTCCAGCTTAAGCCCGGCATCTGGCAAAGTTGCTGCAACCATGGCTACTCCGATCACTTTCTCAAAGTTTTGCCATGATGCCTCGTATGCCAGGGAGATAATACAGCCCCTAAGACGACCGCAAGGGTTTGCCCCAGGCGGTGGGTGAGCTATGTGAGCGGTATTGTCCCTTGTGCTTGCCTTGCGGCGGGTAGGAAGACTTATTTATAAACCATATTACCCCCACCTACGGCGCAACCCCCAAATCCCTGCGAATCAACAACCCCATCGGATACCACCCATCCGTACTACCAAACGGCTTGCGATACCACCACCACTGCCAGATATTACTCGCAGCTCTGCCAACATCAAACTTCGCCCCGGCAGGTGGATTCTCGCCGTAGCTCAACCAGAGGAGCGGACCAACACCAACGTAAGGCTGAGGATCAGTACAGAAATCGTCGTAGGTCCTGACACAGGGCGGCATCATATAGCCCTGATCCCACTGAGCACGCATTTTATAAACATGGTATGCGTAGGTGCCCCCGTATTGTAGTTGGACCTGTTGCAGGTTATCAGCAGATGCCGCAATAATCACGTCCGCGTTAAAATTGGGACAGGTCCTGGCATTAGGGAAGCTGAAGCAGATGTTGGTATAGTCACGCACATACCAGGCGAAAGGCCAGGTCGCATCAGCCATTACGGCGATCTTTAACTGATGCTGGCCACGGTACAGCTTCTGATCCAGTGCATCAATCTTCGCCATAACAGTGTGAACGTCGTTCGTCGTTTGCACATAGATCATCATTTCGTAGGGAGCATCGGCGGGATGTACATAAGTTACTTCATACATGTTATGTATGGTTGGCACCAATAAGAGCACTGCCATCGCTACGGCAAAAATTGCGCCTGTACCAGCAATGACCTCTTTCCTGTTGCGAGGAGCGAGCACAGGTACGTGTTGTTCTTCTCCCTCCGCAACTGTGGGAGTAGGCTGCACAGTGCCACGCTTGACCCACCAGTTCTTGGCCAAATTGATGCATCTCACAATGGCGGGTTCCAGGCCAATGGCGGCAAGAATCAGCAATGGCATGGTCATGTGGATCATCAGCCAGGGCATCTTCTCGCCAGCCCAGGTGTAGATGGCAACATTGCCAATGAGCCAGTAGACCATGAAGAGACGAAAACGCGTGGGGTAGACAATGCAGCGAATTAGGCCCACGATGCCAAACACGACGCCGATCTGCTCGTACAGGGGGATCAGCAGGAAGTAATAGTACCAGGGCTGTCCACCACGCGCTACTTGCTGCTGCTGAAGCCAGTAATAGAGTCCTTGCCAGATACCGTCGCCAATACCGCCACGAATGTTGGTGAAGAGTACCGTAAAGAGCACCAGGAAGACTGCCCAGGCACAGGCGAGTGCAGAGAACCAGTGTGTCCATGGCATAGTCACGATGGTGTTTAGCAGCGGATGTTGGGCAAGCTTTACGTTCTTCGTGAGACTGCGCCGCCCAAGTGTTGGGAAGAGGCCAAACCATTCACGCGAGATGAGAAACAGGATGTAGAGGCCGAGCAGTATGCCAAGCCAGGGGAGAATGCGTACCGTTCCATCCTTTAACCCCTGTACGTACGCATTGCCAGCAGTAAGGTTTTGTGGGTCACTGCTGAGGTAGTAGGAGATGCCTTTTAGCCAACCAAAGAACCATTTGCCTATGAGACCTAATGTCAGGAAATAGACAATTAGCGCAATTGGTGAACCATTCTGCGGGAGATAGTTCGCTAGCGGTACCTGGGGTTCGATCGTGAGACGGATAGGCCAGTGAATGCCGAGTTCCCACATGATCAGGGCACCTAGATAGCTACCAAAAACTGCCGCAGTTAAGAATGTTGCCTCCTTGGTCGCGTAGGAGAAGGCAAAGGCCACTGCTGCAATGATCAGCCAATATGCTCGCCGTGTGCTTAAGTAGCGAGCAGTTGCCACTACGAGCAGGAGGGTGAAGCAGGCCATGTAGATATCTTCACGTGTAAAGCGTGAGAAGTAGACCATGCTGGGCGAGACAGCGAGCAGAAAACAGGCTAACCATGCGCCAATATTTCCCAGACGATCACGCAGGAAATAAGGCAATCCGACGATGACTGTGCCTAGCGTTGCAGCAGGGATACGTGCAGTAAAGTTATTGATCCCGTTGTCATACACGCCTAGCAATTGACAGATCTTATAAGTGAAGGCAATGATATGAAATTGAAATGGTCCGTGGAGGAGCGGATCATAGTGGTAACAGCCAGCGGCACCCACTCCTTGTCCCTGGGCCTGTGCGCATGCACTCCAGCGGTCTAAGGTATCTAGCACGAAACGCCAGGAAAAATAGGCGTGCATACTCTCGTCATGGTGCAATGGCTTATCGCCAAGACCCCAGAAACGAAGGATTGCTCCCAGCAGAATGACTCCGCCAAAAGAGAGCGCGAGTAGCAACTGTTGACGCCCAAATGGTGAGGTGTCAGCCTTTTTCGTCGTTTCAATGCGCCCGGCCTCGTCATCCTCTAGAGAGTCTATCTCCGATTTTTGCTCTTTTAGGCTGACAATACCCGTGCTATCCTGATCTGTACCAGCCTCGGTATGAACTTCGGTTAGCATGGGCGAAGTGACGACTGAAGATCCCTTCTCGTGTGTAAGTTTCTTTTTACTGCTCTTCAAGGATATTCCCTCCTATGGTGCTACACCTAGATCCTTACGAATGAACAATCCCATATCATAGGCACCATCAGTGTTCCCAATCGCTTTGCGATACCACCACCATTGCCAGACATTATTCACTGCCCGTCTCAAATCGAATTGCGCATGGGCTGGAGGGTTAGCTCCATAACTGAGCCAGGGCCACAGTCCTACACCACCCCAGGTTGGTTGACCGACACAGGTCTCCTTTGCTGTTGGTATGCATGGGGGTGGTTTATAGCCCTCATCCCACCAGCTACGCATATGATACTGGTGATAGGCGTAATTCGAGCTGTATTGATTTTCCGCTGTATAGAGCCGCTCCCCGCCAGTTACAATCG
>VBJK01000198.1 GCA_005879655.1 Chloroflexota bacterium
GATGGATTCAGATCCTGCTGTCTCACGGTGGAATCGCACCCATCGTCTCATTTCTGAGGCTGGTAGCCTGCTACGGCTTGCCCCAAAGATGCAAGTGGACTTATTTTTATGGTATAGACACTTGCGACTCTCCTTCTATTATTGGCGATTAAACAAAGGCAAACAGACGAAACAAGTGCAGGCGGAGTTTGAGCAAAACGAGGGAATGCTGCGACGAGATTGGCCAGCGCTCTATGACTGGGTATATTCAGGCTATATGCCTTATTCTTATGCTGGCAAGATAACGCTCTTTTGGACTGATGAAGAGCCTCATCGCAGCAGAAAATGGCAGCAAGTCATGGAAGGGCACGTTCAAGGTGAAGTGGAGATGCATATCATTCCTGGTAACCATATTAGCAGTAGAACACAGTATCTTTCTGTTTTAGCTGAAAAACTGTCTCTCTGTCTAAGTAAGGTGCAGACCAATATCTTATCTAATATTTCCTAGTGTTTTTGACAGTGACATTTACTTGATGATTTATATACTGAGGAAGAAAGGATTATCTTATGACAATCAAAACCACCAGTAATGTTCCATTGCACGAAGATACACAAGCCCTTACAGCCTCTTCGGAATTGCCATCGCTGACCGCGCAGGAACGGTCTCAACTGCTGACAGAATGGAACACCACTCAGATAGCCTACCCCAAGCATAAGTGTATCCATCAGATGTTTGAAGCACAAGTGGAACGTACTCCTAAGGTGAGCGCAGCCATCTTCGAGGAAGAGCACCTGACGTATCAGGAACTCAACATCCGTGCTAATCAGCTTGCACATTATCTCCATCGTCACAATATCCAGCCGGGCATGCGTGTCGGCATCTGTCTGGAGCGCTCTCTCAATCTATTGGTCGGTTTGCTCGGTATTCTCAAAATAGGCGCAAGCTATGTTCCACTAGATCCAACCTATCCACAAGACCGTCTCTCCTTCATGCTTGAAGATGCACAAGTCGCGGCCCTGATTACTAGACAAGGTCTGCTGGAGCAACTACCTGCATCCAGTACCAACTTGATTTGCCTGGACCGCGATTGGCCAGCCATTACTCTGGAAGCCCAAGTCAATCTTGAGCAGAGAGTCTCTGGTGAAGACTGTGCGTATATAATCTATACCTCAGGCTCAACCGGCAAACCCAAGGGAGTTATGGGAACGCATCGCGCCAGCCTCAATCGTTTCAACTGGATGTGGCGGACCTATCCCTTCACAGATGGCGAGGTCTGTTGCCAAAAAACCACTCTGAGCTTTGTTGACGCTGTCTGGGAGACCTTCGGTCCACTCCTTCAAGGCATACCGCTGGTTATTATTGCGGACGCAGCGGTGAAGGACCCGCTCCAATTCTTGGATACACTAGCGCAACATCGGGTGACACGTATAGTACTCGTACCCTCCCTATTGCGCGTCTTA
Source organism: Chloroflexota bacterium (assembly GCA_005879655.1). The sequence continues at coordinate 1,441 of VBJK01000198.1, forward strand.
TTAGAGAGCAAGGATGACCTTCAGGCACATGTGCCTGACCTAAAATACTGGACCAGTAGTGGTGAGGCACTTCCCTTGGATCTGGCTAAGCGCTTTCAACAGCATATGCCACAAGCAATATTGCTCAACCTGTATGGCTCCTCCGAAGTTGCCGCTGACGCCACTTGTTACGAGTTTAAACCCAGTGAGCCACTCTCCTACGTCCCTATTGGTCGGCCCATTGATAATACACAAGTCTACTTGCTCGACGAGTCTATGCAGCCAGTGCCCGTCGGCGTAGAAGGTGAACTCTACATTGGTGGAGATGGTTTGGCTCTTGGTTACTGGAACCGTCCAGAACTGACGAGTGAGCGCTTTATCCGCCATCCTTTCAGTACAGAACCAGAGGCTCGTCTCTACAAAACAGGTGACCTAGCTCGCTACCATGCCGACGGCATCATCGAGCATCTAGGACGAATTGACTTTCAGGTCAAGGTGCGCGGGTTCCGTATTGAGCTTGGTGAAATCGAAGCAGTACTCAGTCAGCATCTAGCAGTTAGTCAAGCTGTAGTTATTGCTCGTGAAGATACGCTTGGTGATAATCGTCTGGTCGCGTATATCGTACAACATTCTTCAGATCCAGCTTTAGCAGAGACAACGGAAGCTGCGATTGAACAATCTTCCCACTGGCAAACAATCTGGGACGAAACCTATCGTGAATCCACTGCGACTATAGAAGATCCTACTTTTAACATCGGCGGCTGGGTTAGTAGTTATACACACCAGCCTTTTACTGAGGAGGAGATGCAGGAATGGGTCTCTACCACCATCGAGCGTATTCTGGCACTGCGACCACGAAGCGTCCTGGAAATTGGTTGTGGTACAGGACTACTTCTTCTTCGTCTTGCATCTCACTGCGATCACTATTGCGGTACAGACAACTCTCAAGTCGTTCTAAACATATTGCAAGAGGCGGTCACCCAGCAAGGTCTGACGAATGTAGTTTTACAGGACCGTGCTGCAAATGACTTCACAGGCCTGGATGCTGGCACATTTGATACAATAATCCTTAACTCAGTGGTACAGTACTTTCCCAGTGCCAACTATCTTTTGGAAGTGTTGGAAGGCGCAATGCAGGTCTTAAAGCCTGGGGGAACTATCTTTATAGGAGATATACGTAATCTGCAACTTCTTGAGATGTTCCATGCCTCAGTGCAAGTACAGCAAGCCGCAGCAGAAGAGACCAGAGCTAAGTTATTACAGAAAGTGCACAGGCAAATAGCACTAGAGAAAGAGTTACTGATTGATCCTCGTTTTTTCAGTGCCCTTCAAGAACACTATCCTCAACTAAGCCAAGTTCAGGTCGAACTCAAGCGAGGCTTGTATCAGAATGAAATGATCCGTTTTCGCTACAATGCCTTACTACAAGTAGGCTTGGATATCAGACCTGAGATAGAGTTGTCATGGATCGACTGGGAGAACGCAGGGTTAAGCCTGGAGGTTGTGCGCTCTCTGTTGGAAACGAAACCAGAGATGCTTGGTATCACAGGAATACCCAATAGCCGTTTATTGATGGATACGGAAATCCTTGCATGGCTCAAGAGCCAGCATAGCCCTGAAACTGTAGGTGAGTGGCTGGAGGTATTACAAAGCAAGCGATACGCGGGTGTAGATCCTGAAACGCTATGGGCACTCTGTCAAGAGATGCAATATATCGCTGACATTGGCTGGTCCAGCTTAGGAAAATTTGGCAGTTATGATGTAGTATTCAGACGGCGCGGGGAACAGCAGACAGAACAACCTAAAGAAATAGGGCCAAGAATCAGAAGAGAGCTAGGTCCGCGACGACCACTGAGTGAGTATATCAATACCTTATCCCAGAACCAGGAACTATTCAAGCTCATCCCCCAGCTATATGGCTTCCTAAGGACGCAACTGCCCGCTTATATGATACCATCTGCTTTTGTACAGTTAGAAGCTTTTCCTTTGACGCCTAATGGTAAAGTAGATCGACGCGCACTCCCCACACCCGCCGACGAGCGCCCGGAACTAGAGGTGTCTTTTGTTGCCCCACACACTCCAACCGAAGAGATTATTGCGGCTACTTTGGCGCGAGTTCTGGGCCTCAAGCAGGTTGGTATTCATGACAATTTCTTTGCCCTCGGTGGCCACTCCCTGCTGGCGGTGCAGGCTAGCGCACAACTGCGCACTACCCTGAGTGTAGAGTTGCCTCCGCGTAGCTTCTTCGATGCCCCCACGGTGGCACAACTGGCCGAACTAGCGATGCGTCTGAAAGCCGACACTGCCGCCTTTGTGCCTCTCCCCCTGCTAGCACAACCTCGTGCTCCAGAGCCACAACAGCAAATGTTTCCTGCCTCATTTGGCCAGCAGAGTCTCTGGTTCTTGCACGAACTCAACCCACAGAGCACAGCATATAACGTCTTTGTTAATGTTGGCTTGCGTCGCTCACTCGATTTCTCGGCTCTCGAACTGAGTTTAGATGCGCTCATGGAGCGGCACGAAGCCTTACGTACCACCTTTGCTATGCTCGATGACCAGTTGATGCAGGTCATCTCACCTCGCCTGAAGATGCCCCTAGCCATTAAGGATCTGCAAGCAGTGACTGAGATCGCACGC
>VBJK01000199.1 GCA_005879655.1 Chloroflexota bacterium
ATTAGTGAGAAACAAGGGGAGCAAAGGGCGTGAGGAAAAAATGATCTACTTTACTCCTGTCATTGAACAACAGCTTCACAAATACATCCAGGGCGAACGAGCAGTACATGATCCCCAAGGGCGGAAGAAGCTTGATGAATTGGAAGATTCAGACGCTCTGTTCTTGACTGAGCAAGGAGATCCATACAATCGTGCGGCTTTTTACTACCATTGGAACAAGCTTTTCGCGCCAGCGCAGAAACAGTTCAAGAAACAGGATCGCGTTGACTTCTCTCCTCATGATATTCGCCATTTGCATGTTTCAACGAATATGACGAAAATCAAGCGCAGTGCTCAGGGAAATCCGGAGCTTGAAGCAGAACTCAAAGATGGGTTTCGTCTGCTGATGGGTTGGCGCAGTCAGGAAACCATCGATATCTACACTCACGTGCTTAACAAACGCAAAGCACTTCTCGATATCGTCCTGCATGACCAAGAACACGAAGAGAAGCAGCAAAGCGTTCAGATAACCTCATCACCGCTGCCTCAGACGGAACCTCACAGCGCGTCTTTGGAACTGCGAAAACAAACTCCTCATGTCCCTGAAGATGAGGTAAGTTGGTACGAGGAAGAGTAATGCAGCAGACAGCTTTCCAGCCTTCACTTCAAGAAGGCCGCAATGAAGAGAAGACAGCCACATCACGTGCAAAAGCGCTCCGCTTTAGCAAACTGGAACGAGAACAGCAGATCCAGGAGTTTCTCTCCTGGCTCCCACGGGAAGTTCAAGCTGCGCCACATATCGATTGGGCAGCTCTCCCCTACCCGGTAATGCGATACTTGGTTTGCACCGTTGGGAAGAGTCCAGATGCTCCTTATCTGGCCATAGCTGGTGCCGTTTTACAGAGAGCGGTCAATGATTATGGCGCTGGAAAGATGATTGGCGCTTTACATCGGCTTTTGCAACTCTTGCGAGAATCGTGCGGGATGACACAGGTTGCGGAGCTTTCGGGCGAGCACATCTGGAACACCTTTGCTTCCAACCCAGCCTTTGAGGGAAGGCGCTGGGAAGTCCTCAAAACATATGCTTCAGTGAGTGGAGGGCATCTGCCAGCCTTTCTTCAACGGCTCACCGCCCAGGAACGCCAATGGTTCCAAGCGTATATGCTTCCGCTCATGCCTCACGGGTTTGCAAGGCAACATGATGGCAGAGCCAAACACACCACTGCCAGCAGAAGAAAGAGGAAAGAAAAGAGTGATATCCTCGTTCCATTGTATCCAGTCTTACGCCAGCTCGTTCGTGTACGTCAACAACTCGCAGTGCGAACATTTCAGGCCATCACACAGGCCCGCCAACGTGTCGAAGAAGGGCAGGCTACGCTCCCTTTCTCATTTCAGCACACGGATCTGATCCCATTGGTTAATCGAGACGCAAAAACGATTGCAGAGGTGCAACTTGAGGGCAGAGAAGTAACTCTGCATTTTACCCTATGGGACAAGTGCAGTTGGGTCCTGCATCATCCAGAACGGTTTAGTGAGAGTACGAGGGCGGCGGCTAAAGCAGGACGAGATGCCTACGATCAGGAGCACAATGGCTTCTTTGTGCAATTTGATGGACCAGCCTCTGATCTGCTGTGGTTTGGGGATCTCATTGAGCAACGAGTCCTTCAGCAATTTAACAAGCATAACGCAACCTCCGATGAGTATCAACAGCGTTGGCGGTTCGCACGCGGTTTCGGCTTCTCAAATGGATGTACATGTTCTCGCCCCGGTTTACTGAGTCCCTCGGATTACTGGTATTCTGACGGGGCCAAGCCCGGCGACTTGCTCTTTGAACCTGAAGCATTGTATCGTGGCATTCTCTATGGTGCGGCCCTTGCAACCATTGCCCTCTCGAATGGAAGCCGGGTGAGCGAGCTGCTCCAGGTAAGCTTAGATCGACGCATCACGCAGACTGAAACGGTCAGAGTGCTCGACGAAGGCGGGTTCCCTGTTCGAGGCTCAGATGGTCAACCCGTAACAAAGCAGGTAAAAATGCATCTGCAATATCTTCTTCCAAAAGGCTCAAGGACGGAGGAGGAACGCCAACTGTTTCCCTTAAGCCGCGAAGCACTCCGGCTCCTGGGAGAGATCAAAAAAGGACTCTCGGCAAAACATGGGTCTGTTCCATATGTCTCTCCATCCAAAACGAGCGCAAAATATGAGCACTTGAAGCCAGAGCGCTACTTTTTTCAGTGGGAAGCCAGCTGTGATGGAAAGGTCGGGATATTGAGTCTCAATGATGTGCAAATTCTCCTGCGCTTTGTGCTCCATGGTTTAGATCTCTACACTGCACAAGGGGAACGAATCCACGTCTCGGTGCATCTTTTACGCCATGTCATGGCTACCAATGCTCGGCAATATCAGCATGTTCCGGCAGAGGCTATTGCGCATTTCTTCTTGCATCATCGCTTCAAAACCACGCACCAGTCCTCGTTCACTTCCGTTGTTTCAGACTACTACTGGCAAATGACCGAGGAGGGCCGCTTGGCTGTCATTCGCGACTATCTGGACGAGCAGGAGGAGCATGACCGTGCTCTGGTGTTGACGCCTCCTACGTCACGTGACTTGGAGCAGATGAATGAGGATCTTCGCCGGGTGTATGAGCAATGGCATACCCTGCATCCGACAGCGTTTGGCCATTGTGGTTGCCCTGGCCTCTGCCCGCGTGGCACCGATCGCTCGCTCTGTCTTGGATGTTCCTACCACGTAGAAGATCCGGCAAAACTGGGATCTGCCCTTGCCTGGCGTACCTCATCTGCGCAACAAGCTGTGTCTCTGGAAGCACAGGGCAATCTCATTGATGCCCGGCAAGCCCGCATCAAAGTGCAGTTGCTTGATGATATGATGGCCGTGATGCGGATGCAACTCCAGGAAGAAGCAGCAGGACGCTATATTCCCGTCTTCAAAGTCCTTCCAACCCCCTATCACAGCACAAAGGAGAGGAATGAAAAAGAGAGCTAGCAGCCGCCGTCCATCTTCTCTCCACACATACCCAGAAGAGCAACTAGCCGGTTTACGAGCATCCACTTCGGCACGCAAACAAGAGACGGTTGATCGCCTGCGCACAGCCATTGAAGCTCTCAAAAACAAGAAGCAGGCGATCACTGCACAAAGTATCTATGCAGAATCGGGATTACACTACTCTTCGTATGTCCGTAATGAGGAGGCCATTGCCCTTTTCAGAGCCAACAGCACGCACTTGAATCAGCAAAAGAAACGGACGAAACAAAAGCGAGGAATACAGGGAGCAGCTGCCCCCTCATCCCGTGATCCACTGCTCAACTACAAAAAGCCGCAGTTGGTGATGCGGTTGCGAGAAGCACAACAGCAGATCCAAGAGTTACAACGACAACTGGCAACGCTTGCCGATGCATGCCTCCAACGTGATGCGCGAGTCGTCGAAGTCGAGGCGAAACTGGCAGAGTTGGAACCATACCGCAATTTTGTTGAGCAGGTTCGTCAACGTGTCCGTCAAGAAGAGCATGGCAACGAAGCCTCCCATTGAGATCTTTCTACTCCCCTGATGACACGGATTTTTCCTGCGTCATGACATCTGCTAGTCGCAGATGTTCACTTAGCACAGTCAAGCTAATTATGAGGCTGACAGAACAGATACTAGGCCACGACTTCACCAAAATCCTGAATGCCTACTACGATGTACAATTCAGTGACCACTCCCATGGATTCCGAGAAGAAAAAGGATGTCATACCGCTCTTCGAGAAATTTACTACCATTGGGCAGGGGCAACATGGGTGATTGAAGGAGATATATCTGACTGTTTTGGTTCTTTGGACCACGAGTTGCTTCTCACAACGCTTAGTGAGAAAATCCACGACG
>VBJK01000200.1 GCA_005879655.1 Chloroflexota bacterium
TGCATTGCCCATAATTCACGACCTTTTTGCCGCGAAAAACTCTCTGCAAGTCTCGACATGCCAAACGACGTTCTTTGTGAGACAGTGACGACGGATAAAGGAGATGATGGATCATGGTGAACGTTGACGCCAGAGAGTTTAAAGGGGTTTGGTGTGAATGTGCTGGAGTTTAGAGTTAAGGAGGAGGAGTTTTGCGATATGTTTTGTGTGTTTGACTTCATTGATGTAAATGTCGAGAGCATCGCTTTTCCAACGTCCGAGGAGTTTAATGTCTTGCTTTGAGATACCATTGGTGGCGGCAGTGACCGCAGCGCCCTTTCGCAAGGAGTGGCCAGAGAACCCGAAGGAGGGGATACCCGCATTGAGGAGTAGTTCGCGTAGCTTGAGAATGAAGAATTGTTGCGAGAAGGGCTGATTGCGAGGGCGTGTGAAAAGTGGCGAATGTAGTGAACGAGGATAAGATGTAAACAAGTGCCTGAGTGCAGTGACTGGACATAACTTGGAACCCGAATAAGCGAGATGAATTTGAACTCCGGCGCGATAAGGATCAGTTTTTGAGGATGGAAGTGTGAGAGTTACAGAACGGTGGTGAAAGACAACGTGTTCGCGAGATAAACAGGAGAGGTGTGATTGTTGAGACCAACTATCCCACGTAAATTCTCCAGATCGTAGGAAGGCGGCAAATCCCACACAGAGTGCCGTTTTGACATTGACTCCCTCTTCATTGTTGGGGACTTCGTCGAGTATACGTATGAGGAGGTCAGAGGTGAGAGGATATCGTGTTCTCTTAACTCCTTCTCCATGAACTCGTTTTCCGCCTTTGATAACAAGGTCGATTCTGGGATCATTGAAGATCGTTGCGCTATATCCAGATTCGAGGTGAAAGGAACGAAGGGCATGGAGGTATCCTTTTGCGGTGGCTGGTGTGACAGAGTACATGATTGTGGCAAGCCAGTGCGTAACCGCTTTGACAGACGAAGGGAATGGGCTATATTGATAGATTCGGCAGAACGTTTCGTAGGATGTTCGAATGTGGACATAATTTCGCCGGGTGGATGGACCAAATTGTATGAGGATTCTGTCGAATTCCTCTGAAATGGGTGTGATATCAGTACCGGGGGGGAAAACGAATAGGAAATCGTCGAGATAATGAGTAACGTTCCATTCGTGGAGAGTGTCAAGAACCCAATGTAATGCTTCTGCGAATAGATTGAAAATACGAGGGGAGGTACGTAAGCCAAAAGGAAGGAACATGTCGACATAGAACTTTCCATCCCATTCAAATATCAACAACCAGTAATCGCAGGGGTTGACTGGAACATGACGGAAAGCTGACTTTAAATCTCGCTTCATCATGACTGCTCCCTGACCGGCCTGTGCAACGAGGCGAATAGCGTCATTAAGAGTTTCATAGACAATGACATCATATTTTTTAAGTATTTCCTCATTGACAGAATTTCCTTCAGGTGACGATAGATCGAAGATAATTCTTCACTCTGTCTGTATGTCATTCATCATCTTGAAAATCAAATCAATTGAGAAACAGAAATATTGCGAAGAAAGAGATGATATTTCTTTGATGCGTCCCTTTGCAAGTTCGGCTTTGATGGTTTCAGTGATTATTTCCGCATGCGCAAAAGCAGAGGCATGGTTCGGACGACGAGTTTGATTTGAAGTAGAACCTTCATAGCCTACTCGGGCCCCAGATGTAGCAATTGTCGTAATAGTATCAACGAATCGACGATTAGGATAGGTCTCGAGTAAATTTGAGATCCCAACCGAGTGTAGAACGTTGGCAGCCGAAGCTGGGAGACTTTTGCAAGATGAGACAGAGAAGAGGAGGTCCGTATTTGGACGAACCAAAGTCTTCGAGTGACTCGAATGTGAGTTTGAGTTTGAAACCAAAGTCTTCGAATGTAGAATCGAATGAGAGTTTGGATTCGCCTGCGAGAGAGATGTAGTGTGTCCCATAGCAAGTGGAACGTCAAGGACGTGTGAATTACCAGGTGGAAGATTTACATAATCTTCTGGAGAATTAACCGTTGGTGAAGCCGTTAAGGGAATTTGAATGCCGAGGAGTAAGTGACTGCCAACTGGAGACAGTCACTTGCTGTTCGAAGATGGAGCTTTCGAAGGACATTTGTATCGATTGTGGCCACCTTTAACGCAGATGCTGCAAACATGACGACGTGGACAATCTTCCCCTTTTCGTTCTTTCCATTGACATCCAGATTGGCGATTCCATCCCACACAAATTTCATCTGCGATTGGGGGATTCGACTGGTTTTGGAGCTTTGGTCTAGAATTTGACGTTGGTGTTGTCGCTGGTACACTGACAGCAACTTGCCTTTGAGGAGATAGTGCAAAGTGGTACGAAATTAAATTCGAGTCTGGGTTGAACCAATCGTCCGGCAATGTGTCTTGATACTTTTGAAAGTATGCAATGATGTACTCGAGGATGGCAGGCCACGGATAGTCGAGAGAAATGAGATAGAACAACCTCTCTGTCCAATCCGCCAAACCAGGTCCGCGTTTAGGTTGGTAGGAGGTACGAATAGAAATATAAACCTGCCAAGCGGAGAAGAACGTCGTAGAGTCTTTAAAGGAAGCTTGCATTTTGGTGGTACCGATCATGATTTCGGAAGGACCGCCAGTAAGGGGTTGATAGATCCCCTTTACTACTTTCCTGATGTACGCATTGCGAAGTTCGTCTTTGCGATGGAGTTTTGAAAGAGTATTGATATCGAATTTTCCGTTGACAATGAGTTCGACTGTTTCTGTTTCGACCCAGGCCCAATGCGAGAGAATATTAGGCGGCGGTTCAGGATTAGCAATAGGAGAAGGAGTAATGAAAGGGAGGGGCGACGTACCTTTCTCCCCTAACTTCTCTTCACCCAGAACACGAACCGTAGCTGCGGTGGCGACTTTCCCCATCTTGTCGACATATTGCTCAAACATACCCATCATGGTCGCTCTAACCCTTGTATCAATTTTCTCCATCAATTCTCGTTGCCCGATCGTGGTCGGTGGCGAATGAGAACGTAAATGGGCAGGATTCCACGACGTTGTGGAGAATTGCTCGGATTCATGGTCAGAGGGAATGAGGAGCGGATCCGAAGGGGAAGGAGGAGAAGGCGAAGCGACAGGTTCCCGCGAAGCGACTGAAGGACGTGGTTTGGTACCGCGAGGTGGTTTAGCGATGGCAACTTTGATAACCTGCCTTGCTTTCTCTTT
>VBJK01000201.1 GCA_005879655.1 Chloroflexota bacterium
CATAGTGACCAGAGCACGTGCGATCGCCACACGTTGCTGCTCCCCGCCGGAAAGCTGATGAGGACGGTTGTGCAGACGATGACTGAGACCAACGAGTTCGAGCATCTCTTGAGCACGTTTTGCCGGAGAACCATGATGCTTACCTACATAGAGCGGTACTTCCACATTTTCTTGCGCAGTAAGCGTAGGAATCAGGTTAAACCCTTGGTAGACCATGCCAATCTTTGCATTGCGGACAGCTGCCAAGTGCGCCTCTTTCATATGCGTGATATCTACCCCCTCGATGAACACCTGCCCTCCCGTAGGCGTATCTAGACCCGCCAGAATACCTAAGAGGGTCGATTTTCCTGAGCCAGAGGGACCAACAATCGCCAGTAACTCGCCATGTTCGACAGTCAAACTAATCCCTTTCAAAATAGGAAGCATTCCCTGGCCGAAAGCGAAGTTTTTTGTAATATTGCGCCCCTCCAATGCATATCGCTTTCCAGTATGCGTCTGCTCTGTATGCAACGATGGGGTCAACTTACTCTCCATATGTAATTGATCCTCTCTACACAATTACAAGACAAACAGCTGCACGTTATCAAAACAAGTCACCGAGTCAGCCTTCGTCCATAGTCCAATCTTACCTGTCTTAAAACTCTCGTCATTAGCCTTAACAACCTGTTGATTATTGAGATAACCACGAATACTATTACCTATTGCCTCAATGCGCAACTCTTGCCACTTACCAGAGACAACAGTGGCCGAGCCTTCTTGGATGAGACTGCGTACGCCACCACTATACTTGAAGATATCGACGTTATTCTCAAGAGCATTGGCACGCACAATGTAATAATTGTTCTTATCCTGAATACGAAAAATAATGCCTGCTGCCTGATCGACGGCACCGGAGATTGGTTTAAAGCGGACAGAGACTGCCAGATCTGTATAAGTGGCAGGACTTAAAGACAGCGCGGGAAATGTGGCCTGACCGGTCTGGCAAAGCGCATTAGGGGAAGTGGGAGCATCACTTTCCGCCCGTACTACCCAGTTACCGCTAAAAACCTCTGCGCCCGCAGGCAATCCACCACGCGGATCACTATCGAACAGCCATTGGCTAGTCACTTTCCCAGACGTATGAGGGGTCACTTTCTCAGACGTAGCGGGGGTTCCTGATCCTAATGGGGTGGATTGGCTAGCACCACAGCTGGCGAGCGCCAAGATAATTACCAGCAAGCTTACGTAGTATTTAGTGCTCATCTATACCTCCACATTCTTTATTTTGTCACAAGATGTTACCAGCAAAGGACTCTGTATGTTACTTTATATCTGACGAATGAGATAGTGATGAGATCTCGATGAGAATAATGAGAAGGAACTTGTTATCTCAATTACAATAGTTCTAATACTACTTATTATCCTTTCATGATGTTCTCATACAATGACATATAATATAAGGTAAGAAGTCCATATTAACTTTAGGATAGCTGTACTATGAACATTACAGGAGACAACATCATGTCTGTGAGAGATAAGCTTCTCATTGTCATAGCTTGCATAGGCATTGTACTATTGCTGATATTGGTGTGTGTGATTACCATCGTGACGATTGTGATTGCCAGCTAGTGATACTAACTCAGGGAAACACTGCCAATTTTGCGAGACACCCCCTCATACCTCTGCCAATTAGATAAAAAAAGAGGCAAATATCTGTAATTTGTTAATATTAATAGTTTTCATGAAAACTATTCAGAACAAAAACCAAAGATATTTACAGTATTTTTATTACAGTACAGTACAATATTTCATATATATATATGTCATATTGAATTTAAAAAGAATCTGCCTTGTTCTTGCATATCTTAATCTTGTGATGTTATACTATCGGTAGCTAGGCAGATGCAAATCATCCTAGAAAAAACACACAATATATGTTTTTGACATAAAACACTTCTGCTTCTACAAGCAGGAAAATAGGAAGATTATGCAAGCCTACATCCATGCTTGTCATCCGAAACCTGTATAGCGTAACATCGTATTCTCGTGCATAGTATAACAGTACTCTAGATAAGATGGGTGGCTTAGACAGAGTACTCACTAGTAGAGCGCTAGACACAACCTCCAGCTACAAAGAGAACGTATTGCACTGTCATTCTAGATTTGTCACAGGTACAAGCTATCCAGAATGGCTGCTCAGACACTTCCAGTGGATTAACCTCTGTGACAATCTTAGCTGGACAGAGCAGTATATCACTTCATAAGAAATGGAAGCTGATATGTCACAAACATCGCCAAGGTATCTCTTTGCCATTGTACAGGTTATCGTCGGCCTTAATTGGTTGCTTACTGGACTAAACAAGCTGTTTTTCGGCAGTTTTCCTCAAAGCTTGGGCAACGCGTTGCGCACTGGTGCGGGTGTTGCTCCGGCTCTTGGACACAACCCGAACGGCTGGTATGACGCTTTTATACAGGCATTCATCTTGCCGAATAGTCTTATTTACGGCTACTTGATCGAATGGGGCGAGGTCTGTACTGGAGTAGCCTACCTCATCGGTGCCATCTTGCTACTAAGTTGGTCGCAGCAAAAGGGCCGCAGCTCCCTCTGGTCAGCCAGACTGCAACTGATTATGACCACTGTGCTAACTATCATCACAACATTCATGTGTCTCAACTTCAACTTTTGGCGTGGAAGAACACTTCCATTATTCGATCCCAAATTCGCCTATGGCCCCATCTGGGAAGCTAATCTGATCCTCCCAATAGTTTCCCTTTGTCTTTTGATCGTCAGCGTGGGCGTATGGCAAGAAGCAATGCGCACACTGGCATCAGTCCCTCTACAGAAGAACGCAAAGAATACATAGGCGAAGCGCTGGCCTAACAGGTCTCCCCCTCTTCTCTCATTAAGTAGAGAGCAGAAGCAAGACCGACCTAGCTTCGCATGACTAGGAACAGCGTCCTGTAAAAAGTGCTTGTAAATATAGGTATGATGTGTTTCAAGACAACGAAAAAGGAAGAAGGAACCATGCTTAGCAAGACACCACGCTATGCACTCATCATTTTACAGCTGATTGTAGGATTAGAATGGTTAATTTCGGGGATCAACAAGATCTTGGTTGGCACGTTTCCCCAAAGCCTAGCCGTGGCATTGCGCACGGGTCACACAGTGGCCCCAGCACTCGCGCACCATCCTCGTATGTGGTACGCCACATTCTTGCAGACTGTGATCCTACCCAATAGTCTCTTTCTCGGCTACCTGATTATGATTGGAGAGGTCACTATCGGCACACTGATGCTGATTAGTGCCGTATTATTACTAGGTTGGCCGCTACGAAGTGGTACGCTTAGTCTGAGTGCTGCTCGCTGGCAATTCGTCTTCACTGCTTGTGCTACAGTGGTAGGCGTCTTTATGGATATTAACTTCAACATTTGGAAAGGAAAAGTGTTACCACTCCCTCTCATTAATACAAAAGCAGCCTTCCTTCCCGTCTGGGATGGCACGATTATGCTCATTCTATTAGCACTTACCCTTTTTGCATTTAGTATCGTCTTGTGGCGTGAGGCAGAGCAAACGGCATCCGTAGAACGATCAGCCAAGTAGCCGACACACGAGAGATACGAACAAAAGGACACGAGGGACCTTTTGCCCAACTAGTCGTTTACAGAAACTATTAAAATCTTCTTCTTAAAGAAGGCATCCTGTTGCAGTACCCTCAAACGGGTTGAGAAAGGACATTGGCCCCGCCGCCTTCTTAATGAAGGGAAAGTATACACACCAAATCCGAAGGAGTCAAGCGGAAAGACATCCTGGGAATACTCTTGGGATGTCTCTTTATTGCACAATCACGGTGAAATTCATCTCAGCATGTACAGAGCAATATAAATTGAAGATCCCACTAGTGTTGAATGGACCAATACTATGACTGTCATTGCTATTGAATGTGACGTTAACAGCTGGTGCTCCGCTCTCAATCTTTTTTTGGACTACAATAGATGACTGCGTAAAATCGGCATCACTCATGTGTACAGTATTTTTCTCAATAACCACTGGACCAGATGTACCACATGCAACAAATACCAGTATACTAACGCTCAAGAGTAAAAAAACCATGATGAGTCTTCTTTGACGCGCTTTCTTGGTGATACACATGGGCGCATACTCTCCTCTAAGCAAGCTTAAAGCACGACGACGCTGGTAAAGAACGCCAGTACGGTGAGCAGCACCTGGATCTGTGCCCAACGAGCAGGCGGCTGACGAAGGGCTGCATACATACTCAGAGAGAAATATACCACAACAGGGCATAGCATATCGTTAGGGCTAATGCCTGGAATAGGATCATCATTCAAGAGAGCTACGTTGGCTGCCATTCTCCATGCAAACAATGCGAAGCCAACTACAAGAGCAATGATGATGCCATCATAGACTGGAAAGGTTTTGGCACGCTGGCGCAAGAGCAGAAGAGCAATCAAGCTGGCAATGAATGCAACTATTGCCGCCAGCAGAATTTGCCAGATAGGAAAAGGCACAATCACCTCCCATGGCTTATGTGATAGATCACTGAGAACTCCTCATACCTATGGTATCTGCACAGAGTAAGAAGAGCATGAAAAATTGATGAGAAAAATGAGAAGGGGTGGCATTTTCGGCAAGTATTTTTTATAGTATCATTGCAGTGGCCGCGTAATTCCCCACCCGTATTGGCCAATACCAAAGGATATACTGTGCCATATTGTGCATCACTTATCAAGGAAAATAAAGCATGTTTAAACGTCTTCTATTGAGGATATTAGCCATCATTACCTCATTTTTTGCCTACATCACATCGCTACTGGGAGTCAATGTCACAGTGACAGGCTCTGGCAGAGGATGTGGTGGCTCCTGGCCACTTTGTCATGGTCAGCTGCTCCCTGATTCGATGTCGGTTGCATCATTCATTGAGTACAGCCATCGCATAGTTTCAGGTGGTGACGGCCTATGCATCCTCATCTTAACAGTCTGGACCTGGTTTGCGTACAAGCAAGATCGCCTGATCAAACTACTGGGTTTTTTAAGCCTATTTTTTGTCGTGTTGCAGGGTGTGTTAGGCGCTCTGACAGTCGTGTTTGAGGGTACATTCGCCAAAAACGCCCTGCTCTCATTTCACTTTGGTTTCTCTTTAATCTCTTTTGCCAGCGTGATCCTGCTGACTATTCGTATTTTCCAGTTGCAGAGCACCAAAACCGAAAAATCAGCGGCACGTCCTATAGCAAAAGTCTTGCAGTATGGTGCCTGGGTCTTAGCCATCTATACGTATATCGTCATGTACACTGGGGCACTAGTAGAACATGCTGGTGCGGCAACAGGTTGTGGACATGAAGTGCCCGGCTGTGGGACAAGGTACTTGCCCGACTTGTCTTCGCTGGCTGGTATTCACGTGCTGCATCGCTACGCCGCTTTCCTGATCTGGTTATTAACGCTCTGCTTTATGGTCATGGTCATACGTGGCTTCAGGGAGCATCGCGACCTGCTATGGGGAAGCTGCTGGGCATTCCTGCTGGTGACGCTACAAGCCTTGAGCGGCATATTGACGGTGCTGCTTGGTGAGCAGCTGATGATATCACTTGTGCATGCCACGCTCGTTTCAGTGTTCTTTGCAATGTTGTGTTATCTGTGTATGCAGGTTGGCTGGCCGTGGAGTGGGCGACAGATTGTGGAGCAACAGGTACCAATTGTGCCGGTAAAGACACAAGGGAGTGTCGGGAGCCGATAGGAAATACCCGAACTATATGCAGTATGCATGGTGTGCTTAAGCATGTCAATAAAATGGCACACCTTCACACCTTCCTGTCGGATGAGAGGTTACAATACGTATAGACTCAGTCTCTGTAGTTAGGCATGTGTCAATGCAAGGGAAGAAATTTTCTCATAATATAGGCAGATTCTTCCCTAGCGAACTGCCTAGTTTATGTGGTATGTTGTAGACATACAACAGATTCCATCTTGCGAGGTCTGTAAAAGAAAAGATTACTGTGAGTCTTTATTCGACAGAAACCCAAGCAGACGGAGTATTTTGAGGGTTTGTGTTTCTTTATTCAAAGAAGGGACGGTTCATAGTCGTGAAAAAAGCCGAAAGCAAACGAGCGTCGTTATTGGCTATTCTGGGCGATCTCAACCGACCTTTGCGTGTTCGACCTGTACGCTATATGGGACGTGAGTGGTGGGCGATAGATCCTGAAGACACGTGGCCAGGCATGGTAATGGATCTGAGGCGCTTGGGTTTCGAGTCAGTAGCAATGGGAGAAGAAGTGTTCGTACGTGAAAGCGCATCAATCGCCTATGAAACGAAGATGGAAGGCCCTGCCGCCCTTGGTGGCCTGAAACCTTTTCCAGTGCTCTATCCCACGATCCAAATCCGCAAAGAGTCATTCTCAACCAGATATGAGGACTTCTCCTATTTAGATGAGGATGATGAGAACGAAGAAGATGACGTTTTGGAAGCAGAGGATCTGGACAACTAAGGTTAAGATGCTCATGTCTTGTTAAAATAGACCTGATACACTAGCCCGCAATGGGGTGCGATCTGACCAGGGCATAGGAGGGGGGAGTGTGGGACATGAAAAGTTGTATAGAGGAGCGATTCATGCATAACGAAATAAAGCAGGGATTGCCGCAAGAACAGATGGTGGCAGGTGAAAGATCCATTTTACCATCTGGTCCTTCTGCTGTTACTGCGGAACCTCCCGATCCACAGGAGACGCCCCATCTTCCTCTGGTCCATACGCATACCCTCACTGATCAATCAAGCTTGATCGAGTGTGTTCTTCCCTATCGGCAAGAATTGACGCTACGTGGTAGGTCAAACTATACAGTCACCTGTTTTCTTTCAGACCTGAAAATGTTTAGCGCTTTCGTCGGTCAGGATACCCCAGTGGGACGGGTGACGAAAGAGCATGTGACTGACTGGCTCATGAAACTAAAATTTGGCACTGAGGGCCATACCCCTGCCCCAAAAACGATGGCGCGCCGCATTACGTTTCTGCGCAACTTCTTTTCCTGGCTCGCGCAAGAGGGTGTGATCAGAGAAGATCCTTCTGCTAGCCTAGTCCTAGAGCGGCCACAACCCCCTTTGCCAGAACTCTTGTCAGCAGACGAAATGCAACGCTTGCTTGTAGCAGCTGCCGAGGACATACGCTGCTATTGCTTAGTCTTTCTGGTGTTACATGCTGGATTGAAGAAGGAAGAAATTATGGCGTTAAAAGTACACCATATTGATCTCTCCGATCCACAGATACCAACAATAGCCGTACATTTCTCAGCACTAACAGGTAAACAGCATCGTGAACGGCAGCTTGTCCTACCACCTAAGTTTACAAACATTTTTACAGAATATCAAAAAGATTATCGTCTCACCGAGAGGGTCTTTGAATGTACTCATCGTAACCTCAACTATATTCTCACTAGAGCAGTGCATGCGGCAAAGATCGAGAAACGTGTCACATTACAATTACTCCGTGACACCTTCGCTGTAGAGCAACTGAAAACTGGTGTCACACCTGAAGTTCTGCGCGAAAAGCTTGGCCTTTCAGATGAAGCTTGGCTGGAAGCCAGAATAAAGTATCGTCGCTTGGCCTTTCCTAATACGAAAAAGCAACGAGCAGTAGACGAATAGTAGACGAATAAGCTAGCCTATAGAGAGGGTGTCACCCCTTCTGGCTAGCTTATTCGTCTACTATTCGTCGAGGTGGCATATGCCTCTGCTGATGGTGTCGCATCATGATGAACTTTGTTGCTTTACGGTTGAGTGCTCTATTGAGTAATAGCGTATTGAATATAATGACAGCGATAGCCAATGGACCCAAGCAGATGAGACCCAAGCCGAGTGTAAAAATCGTACCCAAGATGACAAACGGCCAGTAAATGAGAACGCTACCAAGGAGCAGAATGACACCAATAGCGGTTTCTCCGGCCATCAGCCAGCCCACGCCAAAAAGGCCAAAGAGTGACAGAATAATCTCTGCGATGAGTGCGCTGTCATTTTTGTTAGAGAACGTGATTTCCTGGGCAAATGGGGCAGGCATCGAGT
>VBJK01000202.1 GCA_005879655.1 Chloroflexota bacterium
ACGAAGAGTTGCGTAGCGATAAATAACGCAGGCTGTGACATAGTTTCTAGCATAGCCATTGCCTCCTCCTGCGCTGTGGAGGAAAAATCGGTCGAGGTCTGCGGCACCATCGATGCATAAGCGGGTTCATCCGTCTGAGCAAGATGTTGTGCCGCACTATATTGTCGCCACAGCGCTTGTATAATCGCGTTGTCTGTGAGCACAGAGCTTGTCTTGAGCATAGATGCCTTTTTCTGAAGGTGCATTAACTCCTGTTGCAGCTCCTTCAGGCGGGCATCTAATTGCTGGTCAGCCTCCCAACAGTGTAGCCATTGCCGATATTGGCCCATAGTCTTTCCTGCTAATATCTAATGATTGTCACGACAATCCTTCGCGGGCAACTCTTGAATTATAGGATATGCGCAACAGTACACCAATGATAATATAATTGGCAAGAATAGAGCTACCCCCATAGCTCAAAAAAGGCAGTGGAATACCTGTCAGCGGCATCAGCTTTAAGTTCCCTGCACTAATGATCAGCGTCTGAATAGCAAAGATCGTGGTCAGACCTGCCGCCAAAAGCTGGTTAAATGGTTCAGTGGCTTCAATCGCGATACGATAGCCGCGATAGATGATGAACAGGTAGATACCAATGACCGCAAAGACCCCTGCTAATCCCAGTTCTTCACAGAATGCAGTGAAAACCATATCTGATTCTACCACTGGCACATATGAGGGAGCACCCAAGCCCAGACCAGAGCCGAGAATTCCCCCGCTGGCGACCGCGATCAAGCCCTGTACTACTTGCAGTGCACTGTTCTGGTACAGCTCGTCGCTAGCTTGCGTCCAATGGAGGACATCGATGCTAACAGTGGCAAAACGACCTCGCACATAGCTAAAGAGACCATAGCCGACAAACCCTAGCAGCACAAAAACGGCCAGACTGGCCACGACGTACGTCAGTTTTCCATTGGCGAGATAGGTCATACTCAAGAATAGACCATAAATCAGCATGGCCAAACCAAGTTCACGCACGACCAGAAAGATGATCAGAGACAGGGTCAACATCAATACCAAGGGACCAAGCTGGCGCAGTGGTGGCAACTTGAGTATCCCAATGCGTAAATGGGCCTCTGTCAGAACATCGCGCGTCTCATTCAAGTAGCCCGCGAAAAAGATTACAATCGAAATTTTTAGCAATTCAGAGGGCTGTATATGTAGTGGACCAAAGTTCAGAATATCACGCGTAGGAGCACCCGAACGGATAGAGAGCAATCCTGAGATAACACTAGGTAATAGCACGAGAAAACTCACCACTGCCCAGGTGTATTTATAGCGCGCTAGCCACAATGTATCACGCATAAGAAACATAACACCACAACAGATAGCAATACCAAGCATGACCCAAACAAGCTGCTGTGTGCCAAGGCTATCAATCTTGATATCCGGTCCTAAGCGCGTCGCCATCAAGACTCCCAGGCCACTTAGTAAGCCCACAAGAGGAAAGAGTACCTGGTCGGCTTTGCGAAAGAAGATGCTAAAGAGAATGTTGGCGGCCAGCAAGACACCAATTAGCCCAAATACAGGAATGAGACCCTGGATAGTTGGCAAGTTGTTAACACTCAGGGATGATTGCGTATCTTGAGTGGCGAGAAACAATTGTACCATCTCAACCAGAAAGATCAGGAATGGGATGATGAATAATCCCAGTTCTTTCCAACGATACTGTCGGAATACGCCAGGAGATTGACTTGCCATGGTAACAACCTCTCTATCTAAAAAAGAAAAGTCCATTTGCTTTGTGAGAAAAAGACTACTCTCTGTTTGCTAGAGAGCAATCTTTTTACTGCGTAAGTTTGAACTGAATATAACCAACACGCACAATATCGCCCGTTTTAGCCGGAATAGCCTCCCGTGCTTGTTGGTTATTTACAAATGTACCATTGCGACTACCCGCATCTTGTACATACCAAGTACGATTGCGGTATGAGAGACGTGTATTCTCCGCTGAAATGGACGGATCATCCAAGCGAATGACATTCGTTGGTCCGCGTCCAATGGTAGTGAGTGGTGCGAGGTCGAAGCGTGTGCCGGGTAAAAGGTTACTCGGACCACTGTCAACAACAACGAGATGGCCTAGTACAGCGGCAGCTTGACCCGCGTCCTCGTTGGTACTAGCTGCTTTACGGAGGTCACGTGTAATAGCAATGACAACCTGCATAAGAAAGAGGTATAGCAGAACAAGGAATAAAAGTCTTAATATTAATAAGAACGCATCTATTGGTAACATAAAATGGAGGTCTCACCTTCTTTCAAAGTTGAAATCATAGCTGCCAATGGTAAACTTATCGCCATTACGCAGAACATGGTGGCGCATATTAGGTTGATTGTTAATAGTGATACCGTTGGTACTACCAAGATCAAAGATGGCGAATTGTCCATCAGTTTGATATTTGATCTGGGCATGGAAGCGTGAGACGCGCTTGTCTTCGACAATAATATCGTTTGTTAATTGACGACCAATGTTGACAACAGACTTTTCAATCTGGAAGATCTGCTGTCCTGCCTGGGGTAAACGAATCGTCAGCCAAGCTTTGGGCAAAACAACTGGGGCAGTGGCCGAGCGGGCTGACCCAGTCCCTGGTTGCTTGGAGGCAGCGTTTCCCGCAGGTGCGCCACCTATACCAGGAAGATTCTGTCCTGAAGGGAGAGCCGCGCGCAATTGAGCCAACTGCTCAGATGAAAGCGCCTGCGTTGCCATGCCACCATCCGCATCGCTTTCTTGCTCTGTATGTATCCTGGTCGTGCCAGTACCTAGCGAGCTATCTGCGTGCAGACGTAGAATAGGCATCGTTTTGAGCGTATAGCGGCGTTGACGAGCAAACTCTACCAAGTGAGTCTGCCAATCACGAATCAGAATACTCTGACTGGGAGCCAGTTGCTGGTGATCCTTGATACTCAGGTAGATATCATACACATTTGGTGCGAGCTTTCGCCCCTCACCTTGTATGAGAATCTTATCTTCCATCGCATTTTCGAGGCGACGTTGTATCTCCACCGGCTCTAACTGTGAAGGAAAGAGCCGCGCAAAAAGACCCTCAATCGTATTGCGTATAAGCTCCTCAAATCTACTGAATGGGTTCTGGCGGGCACTCAATTGCTCACCTTCCTCATGGCTAAAATTTGGCGTGCTGTCTGTACATCAACAGCAATTTGCGCCTTGAGAGCATCAATACCGGAAAAACGTTGCTCCCCACGTAGTCGTGCTACGAACTCGATAATAAGCTGCTTATCGTAGAGATCTAGTAGAGTATCGAGTATATACGCTTCTACCAAAAGCTCTCTTCCATGAAATGTTGGACGTACCCCGATATTTACAACACCTTTATAGACGGCAGGGCCATTTTGTGCATCACTTCCTATCCCCTCTTGTACACGTACATAGGCCGCATAGACGCCATCAGCAGGTAAGAGTCTATGGGGGTCTGGACGTAAATTGGCAGTGGGAAAGCCTATTTGCCGTCCACGTTGATCTCCATGCTCTACAATACCAGTCACCAACAAGAGATGTCCTAACATCTCATTAGCCTCACCAATGTTTCCTTCACTGACCAATGTACGGATACGTGTACTACTAATACGTGTTTGCTGAGCCTCTTCCAGTAGAATGGCCTCTACCTGGATATCATGCTCCTTGCCGTATTGCTCAAGAAAAACAATATCGCCTTTGCGCTGATGACCAAGGCTAAAGTTCTCACCTACAACCAGCCCTTTAATAGTAAAACGGCTACAGAGAGTGTCCATAAAATCGGTTGCGCTCATTGCTGCCACTGCCGGGGTAAATTGAATCACAATAGTGTCGGCAATACCTCCAAAGCGCGCTACCAGGGCCAATTTTTCTTCTAATGTTGTTAAATAGCGTACGTAGAGATCCGGGCGCACAACCATGAGCGTATGTGGCGAGAAGGTGATCATTACAGGCGTACAATGGAGCTTTTGTGCCATTGTACACAACGCGTGCATCAGACGTTGGTGCCCTTTATGAATACCATCAAAACCCGGATGTACCCGTACCTTATTATTTTTCTGCCATACGGTACCCCTATAGTACCACAGCCTCTGCATGGTCGCAATAACTGTAGCCATTGCGACCACCGTTCTCTCATGAGGCAGTCCCATCTGGGGCTGACCAACTAAAAACCTTTTTTGGTTGCCAAGAGTGTTGCCGCTCGTCCCAGGTTGCTATTGCCAGAAAATGACCATCTGTATCATAAATACGAGCAAGATCGACCAGTGGTTCTGTGAATGAACCCTGATGCGGAAAAGAGTTGCCATGCAGGACTCGTTCGATGGTTGCAGCGTCCAGCGTAAGGGCGGGATAGTCGTGTAGCACGTAGTCAGCAGAAAAAACGTGCTGCTGCACTGTATGCTGCACAATGGCTTCGGCCAATTGCTCAAGCGTCACACTCTCTGCAAGTTGGAAAGGGCCACTACGGGTACGACAGAGCGCAGTGAGATAGGCACCACAACCTAGCTGTTCGCCCAGATCGTATGCCAGAGAACGAATATAGGTACCCTTACTACATTCAATAGCGAGCGTCAAGGTGGGAGGCTGCCAGGCCACTACTTGGAGTTGGAAAATTTCAATTGGTCGTGTGGCTAGCGTAACTTCCTCACCCAAGCGCATGAGCTTATAGGCTGGTTGGCCCTGTATCTTAATAGCTGAGTAGCACGGCGGTCTCTGCATTTGTGGACCGAGGAAGTGTGGTAGCGCCTCTGTAATCTGAGCCAGTACGAGGCCGCTAGCATCACCAGTACGTACGATCGTACCTTCAGCATCGTAGGTATCAGTAACAACACCAAAAGTAATCTCGGCCTGGTACGCCTTGCCGCTCCCACTGAGATACTCGGCAACACGTGTTGCCTGTCCTACACAAATGGGTAGCACACCACTGGCGGCAGGATCAAGGGTACCAGTGTGACCGACACGTTTTTGTTTGAGAAGTTTGCGAACACGAGCTACGACATCATGCGAAGTCATACCCGTAGCCTTATTGATCGCAATAATCCCATCCATCTTAGTGCCCCACCTGTTGTAACTCTTGCTCCAGCAGCGTGACTACCATTGGTATCGCTTCGTGGAGAGGCTTATGAATAGCAGCACCAGCAGCACGAGCATGACCACCCCCGCCAAGACGGATACAAATACTTGCTGCGTCATATGGCGCTGCACTGCGCAGACTGAGCCTAGTTAATGCAGCATCGCCATAGCTTTTAAAGAAAGCAGCTATCTGCACACCTTCAATATCACGCAGCATACCAGCACAGTTATCGTCCATCTCTGGTGTTGCTCCCGTTGCAGCTAATGTTTCATTTGTTGCAAATGACCAGATCAGGCGACCAGCACACGAGGTCTGCGCCTGAGTGACCACGGCTGCCAGGAGGCGCGCTTGAGCGATGGGACGCGTACGAAAAATGGGCTTGACGATCGTTTCTGGTACAGCCCCTGCTTGTAGGAGTACGGCACTGGCTTGCAGCGTGCGCGGAGTAGTATTGGTGTATTGGAATGATCCTGTATCGGTGATCATGCCGGTAAGCAGACAGACAGCTGCAAATAATATTTACCGGTCCACAGCCCAGACTACTGATATGATGGTCGATATTGAGCTTGGGCACGCGATCGAGAAAGCTTTGATGGCGCTGATAGAGCGGACCAAAACGCGGCAATTCACCAGCATCTAATGCAATGACGAGATCGAATTGTTCATCGCCTAACGTCGTCTGTAGCATCTCAGCACCTGGCAGAAACATCATCGTTTGCGGCGCGGGATCTGCACAGATTGGCACGCATGTTTTGCCTATTGCGCGCAATATGTGTGAAAGACCAAGCGCAGAACCGAGACAGTCACCATCAGGATGTTCGTGAGCGAGCAAGGCAATACGCTGTGCTGGCTCAAGCAGAGCCAGCGCCTGTTGGACGAGCACTGGATCGATTTGTTGAGCTAGAGTATTGTGATCAGTTAGCTGCTTCATTCGACTCCTGAACTTTGTGCATCATCTTTTTCTTCTTGTTCAATCTGGTGAATGAGTGCAAGAATGCGTGTTCCTTCTTCAATGGATGTGTCAAGTTTAAAAACAATTTCTGGCATGTAGCGCACGGTCAGGCGTGATGCAAGCTCGTGGCGCAGGAAGCCTGTTGCATTACGCAGTCCCTTCATGGTAGCCACACGCTCTTCATCATTACCCATCACGCTCACAAAGATCTTGGCATGGCGTAGATCGTGGCTCACTTCCACATGTGTGATGCTGGCAAAGCCTACGCGCGGGTCTTTGACACGGGTACGAAGAAGGTCGCTTAATTCTACAGCAATCAATTCTCCGAGTTTTTCTGGTCTATGTGGATTGGGCATTGTTATTATCCCTCTGGATGTGTTCAATGAGAGTGCAAACCCAGCGTGAAAGCCCCCAGGGCAAGCACCATAGGCGCGGACTTTAGCAGAGGGTTTCTCTCTGCACACCCTTTTTCTTGCCGCCGGAGGCGGCAGAAGGGAAGAAAAGGGGTACTTGGGGACACCCCAAACCCCGCCAGGGTGGCTTCGCCCCCTGGACCCCCGCTAAAGTCCGCGTCTATGGTGCTTGCCCTGGGTGGGGACGACTTGCCAGTTACCAGTTTTCACGCTGCTTGCTTGTTAAGCACCGGGTTTTACACGTTCCTTGTTAAATGCTTCGATGATATCGCCGACCTCAGTATCGGTAAACTCTTCGAGGATGATACCGCACTCATAACCGGTGAGCACTTCTCGTACGTCATCCTTGCCACGACGCAGAGAAGCAAACTTGCCTTCGTATTTCTTCTCCTCTTTACGCATAACGCGGGCCTGGGAAGAACGGGTAATTTTGCCATCAGTAATGCGACAACCAGCAATCACGACGGTTTTGCCTGCTTTGAAGATCTGGATGACCTCGGCATGCCCCTCGATCACTTCTTGATAAGTAGGTTCCAATAATCCTGTTAGTGCTGCACTAATATCATCGATCAACTTATAAATGACATTATAATAGCGGATATCAACGCCTTCTTTTTGAGCCTGACGTTGGGCTGCACCATCAGCCTTGACATTAAAACCAATGATAATAGCACCGGAGGCAGTTGCTAAGTGTACGTCTGTTTCGCTAATATTGCCGATACCTTCACTGATCAAGCGCACTTTGATATTCTCTTCGCCAACCTTTGTCAGGGTATTCTTGATAGCCTCGGCTGAACCTTGCACATCACATTTGAGAATGATGTTCAATTCTTTGACCTTCCCCTCTTGCATCTGCATGTAGAGGGTATCAAGGCTGACCTGACCGAGTGGCATCGTCTCGTTACGACGCTTTTCGGCTTCCTGCTGTGCCTGTTGCTTGGCGGTACGTTCGTCTTGGGCTACCTCTAGCCGATCACCGGCCTGAGGTACCTCAGGCAGTCCGAGAAGACTAACTGGTGTGCCTGGAGGGGCCTTCTGAATACGTTTCCCACGGTCATTAAACATAGCACGAACTTTACCAGCGATGGAACCGACAATAATGTTATCGCCCATCTTGAGTGTGCCTTGTTGCACGAGCACGGTTGCAGATGGTCCGCTACTCTTTTCCAGCTTCGCTTCAATGATGACGCCGGTTGCCAGCCGATTGGGATTAGCCTTGATGTCTTGCATTTCGGCAACCAACAGGATATATTCCAGCAACTCATCGATACCTGTAGCTTTGCGGGCCGAAACAGGGACACAGACGATCTCGCCGCCGTAGTCTTCGACTACCACATCGATCTCAGCCAGCTGTTGTTTCACACGATCTGGATTAGCATTGGCTTTGTCAATCTTATTCAGGGCGATAATGAGAGGCATTTTGGCCGCTCTGGCATGGTCAATGGCTTCGCGTGTTTGAGGCATAACGCCATCATCGGCTGCAATCACGATAATTGCGATATGCGCAACCTGGGCACCACGTGCACGCATTGCGGTAAAGGCTTCGTGTCCGGGGGTATCCAGGAAGGTAATTTTCTTGCCGCTTACCTCCACCTGGTAGGCACCTATATGTTGTGTGATGCCACCAGCCTCACCTGCTGCGACCTTTGTCTTACGGATGGTATCAAGCAAGGATGTCTTACCATGATCGACGTGACCCATGATAGTGACAACGGGGGGAACCGTTACCGTGTTCTCCTCTGGTTGCGCGGCTCGCACGGCTTCACTGATGCTCTGGACCGCTGGCGTAGCAGTATGGGCGCTCTGTGTCGCCTCGAAGCTGAGATCAGTAGCCACCAGCGCTGCTTTGTCATAATCAATGACCTGGTTAATATTGGCAAAGATGCCATGCTAGCTCGGCCAGATCCTTCACCACAATCTGTGGAGGGATAGAGACCGGACCAGTTGGCTTTTCTTTCACTGGCGCTACTCGCCGCTCAGCTGGACGTTGTGCGGGCGTCGCAGGACGTCCAGATGGGCGATTCGCGGTTGTATGCTGGGCACCACCAGAACGTGTCCCTGTAGTTGTCGGATTATTGCCCCCTCGAGGTCCTGGATACCGTTGTCTTTCCCCTGGGTGAGCATGACCCCCTCCTTGCTGCGTCTGCGTCCCGGCAACATGTGTTGAACGTTGTTGCTGAGGCGCGTTGCCATAGCGTTGGGGACCACCGGGACGCTGAGGGGCCGCCGGGCGCGATGACCCTACGTTAGAGGGAGCATTATGCCCACCGCTGTTACGCTGGCCCGACGGGTAATTCCCACCATAGCGTTGTCCTGTCACTCCGGGTGGTCGTTGTGTATGTGGATGACCAGCCACATTGTTCTGCGGGGCCATGGCAGCACGTTGTCCTGTCACATGTGGGGCTGAACCTGTACTGGTGTCATTCCCATGCTGAGGACGCGTCTCATTACCATGCTGGGTACGTGTATCATTCCCATGCTGAGGACGTGCCTCGTTGCCATGTTGAATGCGTGTATCATTCCCATGTTGAGGACGTGGCGTTCCCTGGGATGTTGGGGGTGTACGACGCCGAGCCGCAGTTTTTCCTTCCTGTTCCTGACCGCCTGACGCAGCGCCCTCTGATCTTGGGCGAGCGGGTGGTCTGGTCCTCGTACTTACTGTTTTGGCCTGTTCTGGGGCATCTGGAAATTCAGATGTGTCTCTCATGAAGAAGACTCCCTTCTATCATACTGATGCGCCACTTGTAGCGACGGAAATCTCTCTTCACAGCCACAAAGAAGGTCTGTCGCCCTTAAT
Organism: Chloroflexota bacterium; assembly: GCA_005879655.1. The sequence continues at coordinate 9,244 of VBJK01000202.1, forward strand.
CAGGAAGGGGACAGACCCTCGTTTGTACAGTGCCAGGCATGTTTCAGTCTGCGCTCTCTGGCGTTAGAGGCTATGTTTACATAGTCATAAGCTGATCGCTCCGCAAACATTCGCTGCTATACCACTGCCCTTTAGACGAGGGGCTGTGTCTCTATCAAGAGTAGAGATAAAACAATAAAAAGACGCATTGTTCAATCCTCATCCAACCTGCCGATTGGATGCCAGTATTGAAAAACTTTCTATCCTCTTGCGGAAGATAGGTACAATCTACAATTTCTTTCAGTATAGCCTACTCTACAGATCCTTGCAAATTTCTCCCGACAGTCAGGGCAATCCCTTGTGGTTGCCTTGTGCCTCGCTGCAAACGTGGTGGCTCTACTGCTTGACGTTTTCTCAACTCTCTGCTACTTTTTTGCGACTAGTCGCACTTTTTGCTTCCTGTGTAGTCAATGGCGTGACTTCTTCTGGCGGTAAGGTTGCAACATACTCGTCCAATTGTGCACGATCCTCTTCGGATATGGTGACATCTAGCTCGCGTTCCAGACGCTTCGATTTCATCACTTGCTTCCAGCATGAGAGCCGAGCACAGAGGTAGGCCCCACGCCCGGATTTCTTGCCAGTGGCATCGATGAGTACATGACCATCTGGCGTACGCACGACGCGTAAGAGTTCGCGCTTCGATTTTGTCTCACGGCAAGAGATGCAAGTACGCAGAGGAACATGCTTTGGCCGTTTGGGCTGTTTTCCTGCTGCTTTCGCCATAGAAAGCCCCTCCCTCTAACTAATCCCGACCATAGGAGGAATTGTTACGACCTCCACCGCGATGCCCTGAGCGTTTTCCACTCTGAGAACGGTCACGGCGTGGCACATGGCTCGTCACTGGTTCCTGAGCTTCATCTACATGCTCATCGAAGGTCTCGCCCTCGGCGGGTTTTGCAACATCAACACGCCAACCTGTCAGCTTTGCCGCCAAGCGAGCGTTTTGCCCGTCTTTGCCGATAGCGAGGGATAATTGCTTCTCTTGCACAGTCACGAGGGCTGTATGATCGGATTCGCGCAATTCCACCCTTAAAGGCTTTACCGGACTAAGTGCATTTCCAACAAAGGTCGCTTGGTCTGGACTCCACAGGATGATATCAATTTTCTCTTCGTTCAACTCGTGCACTGTATTATTAATGCGTGATCCACGGACGCCGACGCAGGAACCAATAGGGTCCAGACCCTCCTGGCGGGCATAGACTGCGACCTTCGTGCGGCTTCCTGGCTCGCGGGCAATCGCTTTAATCTCCACAGTACCCTCATAGATTTCAGGTACTTCTGCCTCAAAAAGACGGCGCACAAGATCGCGATGGGTGCGTGAAACAAGAATTTGTAACATACGCCCTTGGACGCGCCGTACGTCATAGACATAGACACGGATGCGTTGCCCAGGACGATAACGCTCAGTTGCAACTTCTTCGCTAGCGGGCATGATCCCCTCTACTTTGTCGGCCTTATCCAGGTCAAAGTCGAGTAACCAACCGCGAGCTGGGTCCTTGCGGGTGAGCGTACCGAGACGAATTTCGCCAACCCAGTTCTTGATCTGTTCGTAGAGATGTTCATGTTCCGCTTCACGAATGCGTTGCAGAATAACCTGTTTTGCCGTCTGCGTTGGAATACGCGCGAAGATGAACGAGGAGTCAACATCAACGAATTGCCCAAGGGCCGCTTTAGGGTAAAGGAGTTGTGCCTCTGCCAGGGAGACCTCTTCGTTAGGATCTTTAACCTGGGCTACGACTCGTTTTGAGGCCCAGACATGTACCTCACCGTTCTTATCGACCTCGATACGCACATTCTCGCCACCGCCGAAGCTCTTGCGATAAGCTGCTAGCAGGGCTGTGGCTACAGTCTCCATTACTACTTCGCGGGGTAGTCCCTTTTCGGCAATTAATTGTGCGATAGCCGCTTGAAATTCGCTCCTCATATGCCTTGCTCCTCCCGCTGGTGCCCAGTAGAAACTAACTCATTTTTTCGCGTGCAAAGAAAAAGTCTCTGGCAAACAGAAAAGTGGGGGCTGCCCACTTTTCTCAAAAAAAGTTTTCTTAATTCTGTCTGTTATTATATCATGAAAATGCTTTTTTGACTAGTATAGTTCCCTGATGATCTGGCCAAATCTGGCAAGCAGTGCCAGATTTCACAGTTGCACAAGGCACGCTCCCTGCAACGGAGCGTAGTAGCTAGCTACTACAGGAAGATGTGCCCTCCTGTGATATACTGCTGTTGTGTTGTTACACAGGATTCTCAAATGGCTTAGGATGCTTTCATACGCGTCCTCTGCTTTTGTACAAAACGAAAAACCATCATACATAGAGAAGAGGAGCATATACATGGCTGTATCTCATATCAGTGAGGAAGAAAAGGATTTAATTGCTGCGATTCGAGAAATTGCTCAGGAACGTGTTGCGCCACGCGCGGCGGAGATAGATCACTCTGGCACATTTCCATGGGATATAAAGGAATTACTCGCGCAACAGGATATTTTGGCGATGCCGTTTCCTACGGAATATGGTGGTATCGGGGCCAGCGAGCAGGCTAATGTCATGGCGATTGAAGAGCTTTCTCGCCATTGTGCCACAACCGGCTTGCTACTTGCAGTCCAGCAGCTGGGTACCGTACCGATCCTGCTAGCGGGCACTGAGGAGCAGAAGCGTCAATACTTTCCACGATTGGCAAGTGGCGAATGGTTGGCAGCCTTTGGTTTGACCGAATCCGGCTCAGGGTCAGATGCGGCGGCGATGCGGACCATGGCAGTACGCAAGGGAAATAAATACATTTTGAACGGTGCGAAACGCTTTATTACGAACGGCGGTCTGGCTCAGGTGAACTCCATCTTTGCGATCACTGATCCTGAGAAAGGGACACGTGGTATCAGTGCCTTCATCGTTGATAAGGATTTTCCTGGTTTTTCCGTTGGGCGTGTTGAGGAGAAGATGGGGATTAAGGGATCGCAGACGGCGGAACTCATCTTTACCGATTTTTTAAAATAGCAATGATGACGCTTGATCGAACACGCATTGGTATTGCAGCACAAGCCGTCGGTATTGCGCAAGGGGCGCTGGACCTGGCTATAGCGTATGCCAAACAGCGTGTACAGTTCAACAGGCCCATTGCTGAATTTCAGGGCATCCAGTTTATGCTAGCCGATATGGCAACACAGGTAGAAGCTGCCCGCCTGCTGGTCTATAATGTTGCTGAGATGGTTGATCGTGGTGAGAAAAACTTCGGTCCATATTCTGCCATGGCGAAAACATTTGCCTCCGACGCGGCTATGACGGTGACGAATGACGCTATTCAAGTCCTTGGTGGCTATGGCTATATGAAGGAATATCCGGCGGAACGTATGATGCGCGATGCCAAGATTACGCAAATCTATGAGGGAACGAACCAGATCCAGCGTCTAGTGCTTGCTCGTGCCCTCTTGTCAGAATCATAATTACATTTCAGCGATAGAGGATCAGTGATCATGCCATCAATTTCTTTTGATCCCTCTGCCCATGA
>VBJK01000203.1 GCA_005879655.1 Chloroflexota bacterium
TTGGATGCAGTTGGCAGGCTTTTTGCATGCTGATCTCAATGGTCTGTGCCACGCTGTCAGGATGCTCACCTCCCAGAGCACCACGTCTCTTTAAGAGGAGGTGACTCTGTTGCTGATAGATCTGCCTATATGCGGTAAAAACTACACTGGTGGCACAGAACTCGGGATCTCTTGTTTCTTCGATATAGGCACCTGCTTGATCGAGGGCTAGGAGATGACCAGAAAGCATTTCGACGACCTCTCCTGCTGCATGGCGTGTGCAAGCCTCAATGCTCTCCGGCTCGGCTCCGGGTGGCAAAACCCCTGAGCGTCTCAGTAAGAAGAGGAGACCAACTTCAGGTGAGAGGGCTTCAACCTGGATCAACGTGGCAAGAGGGCCTACAATCTGAGAACGAGTGGTGAGCAAAATGTGCCCACGAGGTTTAGTGGGGAGAAAGGAACGGGCCAGTTCAAGGTCGTCGGCATTATCCAGGATCAGGAGCCAATGGTAGTATTGCTCCAGCCAGAGCTTGACGGCCTGGACGATACAGTCAACTTCTCTATCCTTTTCCTCTGGCAGTTTCAAGAGGTAGGCGAGTGTGAGATAACTGGCCTCCAAGGTCGCTTTGTCGGTGGCATTGACCCAAAAAACGCATCGGTAGATGCTCGGATAGCTACGATGAGCATATTCGAGGGCAAGCTGTGTTTTGCCAATGCCGCCTAAGCCGCTGATGCTAAGGGGTTGTGAGATAGCAATGCGGTCGTTCTTGAGGAATAGCTCAGATATGAGCAAAAGCTCGCTCTCGCGGCCCGTGAAGAAGGGGTTTGGTAAAAATGGCAAGTTCTGTATGATAGGAGGAGCATGCTCATCCGGCTCATCCTGAGTCGTGACAGGCACGAGGCACCTGGTTTCCTCCAGGGAAACCTCTGGAACGTGGGGTTGCGGGTAAGGTTGCCCTGAGAGTAATGTGGAGAGCCAGCGCTCATCAAGTGGGAGCTTCTGCCGCGCTCTCTTCCAGAGTGCACGAATCTCTTCGGCCTCGCAACCTTTGGCAAAGGCTTGATGCTCAACTCCCAGTGCAATCACCTCTTTGAGATGTTCTGCTTTGGGATAGATGCGCCCGGCCTCCCATTTTCCCACGGCTTGTCGTGAAATACCGAGGTAGTTTGCCAATCCCTCTTGGGTGAGACCGATCTTTTTTCTCCATTTCACTAATGGAAACTGATGGAAAAAACTTTGCAACCTTATGGGAAATGAAATAAAAAAGCTATGGTGCTATATTATATATTACAAGATGTTTCAACACAATAGCAGCTACGAATAAGAAGCTAATAAATCACAGACAAAAAAATTAATATAAAGGCACATATCTATTTTTGTCCATAATAGCAGATTTATATTGATGTGGCGAACATCACGCCATTTTGCTCATTATAAGGTGCTAAAATAGTGGAGATAATAGAAAAAAAGAAATTATGCAGGGAAACAATGAAATGGAGCAGATCCTCTACAAGTTATTGTGGAGTCACTTACAGGCGCTAGGGCTATTCAGAGAAAAGCAGCAGGTCCTCTCCGATCCAAGAGAACAAGCCGGGATCAACAGAAACTACAACCACTGGTTACAGGCAAGCATTGCCCTTTTAGAGCGCCAGCAATATCTCCACTGCACTCGCTCACCTGACACAGACTGGCCCATCACCTGTATCATCGTAGATCCCACCATGCTCAAGAGTGAGTCTCTATGGCAGATCTGGGATCAGCGCAAAGAGTGCTGGCTACAGAATGCTGATCTCAAAGCGCAGGTGGTATTGGTAGAGACAATGTTGCATGCCTTGCCTGCTATTCTGACCGGCAAACGGCCAGCTACTGAGATCATGTTTCCTAACGGTTCAATGCAATTGGTAGAGAGGGTTTATCAAAACAATGTGATTGCTGACTATTTCAATGAGGCCCTGGCTCAGGTTCTCATAACGTATCTGCGTGAGCGACTTGCTCAAGATAAACACGCTCGCATACGCATACTGGAGATCGGTGCTGGCACGGGAGGAACCACGGGTTGCGTTCTACGCGGCCTCCAGCCGTATCAGACAGCCATCGCAGAGTACTGCTACAGCGATGTATCAGAAGTTTTTCTGCAACATGGGCAAGAAACATATGCAGCCAGGTATCCCTATCTGACCTATCAGCTCTTTAACGTAGAGGAGCCGCCAACGGGACAGGGGATTGAGCCTGGGAGCTACGATCTGGTAATTGCTGCAAACGTCCTGCATGCTACTAGCAATATCCGGCGTGCCGTGCGCAATGCTAAAGCTGCATTAGAAAAGCGTGGCTTGCTCCTCCTAAACGAGATTACAAGCACAAGCCTCTTTGCTCATCTGACCTTCGGCTTGCTCGATGGGTGGTGGGCTTATCAAGACCCTGAGTTACGTATCCCAGATGGGCCAGCTCTGACTACAGAGAGCTGGCAGGCAGTATTGAGCGATGAAGGATTTGGACCGATCTTTCTTCCTACTCTCGATGTGCAGGGGGTTGATCAGCAAATTATCGTAGCTGAGAGCGATGGCATGGTCCGACAACAGCCCACGCAACCAGCATTCTCCCACAGCAATGGCACGATAACTGACCAGATGGTCAAAGCTTATATCCAGACAATCATTCAGGACAGCATTGCTCAAGTGTTAAAAGTAGAGAGAAAGATGATTCGGGATGACATGAGTTTTACAGATTATGGTGTTGATTCAATTGTCGGCATCAAACTCGTCAATGTCATCAATGAAAAAAGTCACCTTACTCTACGGACCACGGTTTTGTTTGACTACAACAATATTCCACAGTTGGTCGATTATATATTGCTAGAGCATACAGTAACATTGAAGGCATTGCTACAAGAGAGCCTATCTCCAGCGCTTGCTCTTGCAAGTATACAAGAGGTGCTTCCAATTGCCCAGAACATTGAGCGTTTCCCCCAGGGTATTAAGGGCAATAGTCAGGAGAAGAGATTGCCAGATTGGCATGTGCTATCAGCTCATCAGCATAAAGAGAGAGCAGGCCGGGCGGACTCTGGACAGAAGCCTCACGCATCTCCTACCTATCAGCGCGTGATTGTGGCACGTCCTGGCCAGATCGATGATCTTATCATTGGTGAGGCGGATATACCCGAACTTAAAGAGCATGAAGTTCGCATCGCCGTACGCGCATTTTCCTTAAATTTCGGGGATCTGCTATGTGTGAAGGGCTTATACCCAACTATGCCACCGTACCCTTTTACCCCAGGGTTTGAAGCCAGTGGGGTTGTGCTCGAAGTTGGGCGGGCTGTAACGGCCTTCAAGATAGGTGATTCAGTATTTGCCATTGCAGGGGCTGCATTGGGTGGGGACGCCAGCATGATGATCTGTCGAGAGGAGCATGTCTATCACAAACCTGTCACACTTTCTTCTTATTCAAACAGCAACTGGGGGTACAGGACTTATTGCCATTCAGCTCGCCAAGCACTACGGGGCACAAATTTATGCCACCGCAGGCTCGCAACCTAAACTGGACTATCTCAAGCGACTGGGTGTACCCTACCAGATTAATTATCGGGAAATGGATTTTGCGGAAGAAATTGAGCGTCTGACACAAGGTCGGGGGGTCGATGTGGTAATCAATACCTTGCCAGGTGATGCCATTCAAAAGGGGATAAACTGCTTGGCACCTGGTGGACGCTACATTGAAATTGCGATGACCGCTCTGAAATCAGCTAGAATGATTGATCTGTCTACGCTCAGCCAGAATCAGAGCTTTTATAGTGTGGATTTACGGAAATTAGCCCTGACTGACCTCGCAACCTTTAAAGGCTACTGTCAGGAAATGCTACAGTTGCTAGAGAATGGGATCATTGCTCCTACGATAGATCAGGTTTTTGCCTGGGAGAGACTCAAAGATGCCTATCGTTATATAGAAGAGCGCCAAAACATTGGCAAGATTGTAGTGCGTATCCCGGAGACCATCCAGGCGAGCCATGTCGTAACCTCCCCACAGTCCCTGATTTCTGCGACACACCACGAACCGATTGCTATTATTGGGATGAGTGGTCGCTTTGCCCACTGCAAGAACGTGAACGAACTCTGGGAACACCTAGCACACGGAACCGATCTTATCGAGGAGGTTTCTCGCTGGGATAGCAAAGAACTCGCTCCTGCTGAGAGGAGGGAGGCCTATTGTAAACATGGCAGCTTCTTAGAGGGGATTGATCTTTTTGACGCACTCTTTTTCAATATCTCAGGATTTGAAGCCACCTATATGGACCCACAGCAACGCCTGGTACTCGAAGAATGCTGGAAGGCCCTGGAGGATGCTGGCTATGTAGGAACGAGTATTGAAGGACAACAGTGTGGGGTATATGTGGGGTGTGCTGTTGGAGACTATCAGCGCTTATTGGAGGATATGCCTCCTGCGCAAGCGTTCTGGGGCAATGCAGGCTCAGTGATCCCTGCTCGAATTGCCTATTACCTCAATCTGCAAGGACCTGCGATTGCCATCGATACAGCTTGTTCTAGCTCGCTTGTGGCGATGCATCTGGCCTGTCAAGGCTTGTGGAGCGGAGAAATAGACATGGCTCTGGCCGGAGGCGTCTTCCTCCAGTGTACCCCTGAGTTTTATCAGTTAGCCAATCGTGCCGGGATGCTCTCTGCTACCGGACATTGTTATACCTTTGATGATCGTGCAGATGGGTTTGTCCCCGGTGAAGGGGTCGGTATGGTGGTCCTCAAGCGGCTCAAGGAGGCACTGGCCTCTGGTGATCATATCTACGGCGTGATCCGTGGGTCGAGCATCAATCAGGATGGTGCAACCAGAGGGATTACAGTGCCGAGTGCCAATTCTCAGGAGCGCCTTTTGCGTTCTGTTTATGAGAAATTTCAGGTCGATCCTGCACAGATCCAGATGATGGAGGCACACGGCACAGGTACGAAATTGGGCGATCCCATTGAATACGACGCACTTACTCGTGCATTTCGTAAATATACAGAGAAACAGGAGTATTGTGCTCTTGGCTCGATTAAAACCAATCTTGGACATACAGCAGGCGCGGCTGGCGTGGCTGGCGTCATCAAGATTCTACTCTCATTACAGCACAAACAAATCCCACCATCACTGCACTTTCAGTCGGGGAATGCACATATTCAGTTTAAAGAAAGCCCATTTTATGTCAATACTCGATTACAGGATTGGAAACCTGGGGTGCAGGATACAGAGCCACCGCTTGGCGGACAGGCGCAAGGCACTGCCCCTAGCAAGCCCCAAACACCTACTCTTGAATGCCCTGCTGAGGGAGATAAGGCTCGGAGATGTGCCGCGATAAGTTCCTTTGGCTTTAGTGGCACCAACGCCCATATGGTGATAGAGGAAGCGCCAGAGCAGACACGTAGTCATGTCGAAATGCCAAGCTATCTGATCGTGCTCTCGGCGCGAACAGAAGATCAGTTGCATCAACAAGTGGAGCAATTGGTAGTATTTTTATCGCAAGATGATCAAGCAGCAAATATGATTAATTGCGGTAATATAAGCTATACGCTCCTGGTTGGCAGAAAACATCTGAAGTATCGGCTGACCTGTATCATTCGCAATTGCAGGGAACTGGAAAGTCTCTTGAGAGAGTGGCTAGAAAAGGGCAAAGTACCCCAGATCTCAGTATCAAACCTGCAACAGCATGAACAAAGTGAAAACGCCTCCTTAAAACAATATGGCAACCAGTGTCTTAAGGATTGTCAATCTACCTTGGAATCAGTGGTCTATCTCGCGCGGCTCTCAGCCATTGCAGAACTTTATCTTCAAGGCTATACGCTGGCATTTGAGCTATTATTTGCCAACTCAGATTATTCCAGAGTCTCATTACCAACCTATCCGTTCGCCCGCGAACGCTACTGGGTCCCTACAGCTACTAGTAAGGATAGTACGAGGCTTCTACCCACAAATAGTCTCGTGCAAAATCCCAAAACGTTTTGGGGAATGGGAGGATTTGGGGACACCCCAAACCCCGCCAGGGAGGCTTCGCCCCCTGGACCCCCAAGCCCTACTACCTCTCTTGTTAAGGATAGTACGAGGCTTCTACCCGCAAATAGTCTCGTGCAAAATCCCAAAACGTTTTGGGGAATGGGAGGATTTGGGGACACCCCAAACCCCGCCAGGGAGGCTTCGCCCCCTGGACCTCCAAGCCCTACTACCTCTCTTGTTTCTGCACTAGTAAGCGATAAGCAGACCCAACACTCTTTGCCGTCTATAACGCAAGTCGAAACAAGTTTTGCCAGTGACATGAGCAAATCGCGTCCTATCTCTTTACGGCCCTTGTTATCTGTTCCCACACCAGCGAACGAACTGGTACAACAAAGTCCACCACCACTCACGTTGCCGAACGCGAACATGATCCTGTCAACATCCCACAGTAAGGGCCAATCTCAAGTGGCTATCCCCACTGAAAAGAGAAAGTCAGCACAAAGCTTACAAGATGAACTGATCTTGAGTCTGGCCGGGATGTTAGCCGTAAAGCCGAGCGATATCGATATCGATGCCAGCTTCATTGACATGGGATTGGATTCTGTTATGGGTGTGGAGTGGATTCAAATCCTGAATAACCAGTATGGCCTGTCCCTAACGGCAACCAAAGTCTACGATTATCCGACGATACGCTCATTCGCCGTTTTCTTGTGGAAAGAGCGTGCTACATGTGAAGAAGAAGTGAAGCCTGAGAAATTGCCTGCTTCTTCTCTCCTCAGCTTGCAAGAAATCATGCAAAAAGTTCAAGATGGCAGATTAAATATTGAGCAGGCAGATGCGCTATTTCATCAATATGCAAAAAGTTTTTCATAAGGCTTTTGAAAGAGGAGTTTCTTGTGGATTCAAAAGAGATTTTCCGTGCACTACAAGCAGGTGAGATCAGTTATGAACAGGCAGAGCAAGAGTTCAAGGCCATCATGAATGCTCCCGCCACTCCCATGCCAGAAAGTTCAAGTTCTCCATTGCCGGATGAGGGAACAAACTCGGTGGTGCTGATGCATGAGGTTGAGCCAGGGATTGTCCAGATAACAATGCAAGATCGTGTCCATAAAAATATGTTTTCAGCAGCATTGGTGAACGGGCTAATAAAAGCATTTCAGTCACTTGAAGACAATTTAAGCTATAAGGTCGTCATTCTCACTGGGTATGAGAACTATTTTGCTTCTGGTGGAAGCAAAGAGAGTTTGTTGGCTATCCAGGAGGGCAAAGTCAAATTTACTGAAGTGAAAATCTACCATCTTGCTCTAGATTGCAAGCTTCCAGTGATTGCTGCCATGCAAGGACATGGTATTGGTGCTGGTTGGGCTATGGGTATGTTTTGCGAT
>VBJK01000204.1 GCA_005879655.1 Chloroflexota bacterium
AGCCATTGTGTTCGTCGATATGTGTCTCTTATCTTAGTCTGTTCGTGGAGTTGTTTCCGGGGGGTGTAACAGGCGTTCCGATATAGTGACACGAACAGTTAAATTGCTTGTGGATAGCGCTTTGCAGTGGTCCGATGTTTTGCTCAGTGATAGAGGTCGTTTGATGAGCTTCGGCTCTTGCTACCAAGTGTGAAGTAGTGCCTTTTTTCTAGGTGGAAAACAATCTGATTTCCTATGAAAACTATGGGGGCTATATATACTTATCGAAATCACCTGACTTGTCCGTTTGCAATTGCCTTTGCAATTGCCTTTACAATTGCCTTTGCAATTGTCTTTGCAATTGCCTTTACAATTGCCTTTACAATTGCCTTTGCAATTGCCCTTGCAATTGCAATTACAATTGTATGACTAACTTCCGCTACATGACTCATTGCTAACACATGACTCGCTGCCGTTACATCACACTCTCCCTCTCCAAGATACGCATACATCCGAAGAAAAGAAGAGAACAAAACAATATTCATGCAGGTTTTGCTGCATGTTCAACAAACACTTTCGCAGGTTTCGCTGCGTGCTAAATAACTATTCCATAATTTCCGTCACATCCTGATCTTCCTTCCGCTCCTCAATTTTCTAATGCCGTGTGTTTTCCTTCTTCCGACTTCCAACTGAGATTTGCGACGGTAATCCCCAGCGAGTTTTCGGAGCTGATGGTCACGGTCGACGCGGGGGGAGTGGAACCAATAATAAACTCCGCCGATTGTCCTGGCAAGATAGAAGGTCCTGCGATGTGATCCGACGTGTCGGAGATCAATTATCTCCTTAATTTCCTTAGACTTTGGATTTGTATTGACGTGTACGCCGTCGATATCGTTTGGAATGGAAGGCTCGGAGTTCCCCTCGGTGATGGATTCGAGGGCTTCCAATTCTTCCGCCGTGAACATAATTTCTTCCGTAAACTCTTTGTCCACATCCTTAGGGCCTTCCGGGATGTCGAGGACTTGAGTGAGATAAATAAGAATTTTGCTGCTAGTCTCGGCAAATTCTTCAGGGACCGTTACGACGGTTCTACCGGACGTCGTTGGTGCCGGAAGATCGGCCATAATGCAAAGCGACGGATCGATCGGAAACGGTTCGTCATCCGCCTGGGATTGATAGAGCGGGTACTCCCACGCGGGGCGCATGTCGAAATACGTGTCGCCGTTTTGGTCGATGTTGAGGGGTGTAACCTGATCCATGGGATTTTCTTCGACAAGAATCTCGTCCATTGGTTGAAGGAAAGGAGTGAAGGGCGCCGTGCGGGGAGATTTAACGTTCTCGAGCCATTCGTCGATGTTGGTCATTGCTGCTTATCGGATAGTCCGAGTCCGGCCGCAGATTTATACTGGCCGCAGTCCGATCTTTCTCGATTCTCGGACCTTTACCGCCGCCCATGGCGCGGTCATTCGATAGTTGGCTTGTGCATGACATTTCGTTTCTTATTCGACAATTTGGCCCCTAAGGATCTGCTGATTGACGTATGATCCCCATCTGCTCGGGCCCGTTCCAACACGCGGCTTAGTGACTCATCGGGTAGCTTCTTCGGTCGTTCCGACGTATATAAACCTTCCGATGACTCATAGCTATTGACTCATTTGCCGTGCACGCTTGTCGGTGAGGGCGGTCCGTTTCCCGTTGGCCTTTCCGGCACGTCCTTTCCCCGTTTTTTCCTGACTATGACGTTCCCATACTTTTAGTGCGGCTTTACTGATATTTTCTTTCGGCTCCCATGTGTCGTCATCCGCGGGATATCCTTTCCAATGAATATAGTAATATTCCTTTCCATTCCGCTTCCGGTATCCCATTATCCGATCAACTTCATATTCATGCCCTGCTTCGTCGTCTGGCGGCGCTGTTACCAGTTGTGGTCTGGGTCCGAAGTATAGCTGTACTCTGGAAATGTTGACCGTAGGGTGTGCCCGAGAGTTCGGGGGGAATCGAAGTGTAATAGCATTTGTTCCGACTTTGGTAACTTGAAATGGTCCGTCCGCAATGGGGGCCAATTTCCTTTTTTCGCTTTCCTTCCTTTTTAGCAATACCCAATCTCCTTCCCTGATCGGCGCGGCGTCCGTCCTTTTCTTATCGGCATTCCGACGTTGGGCTTGCTGTGCATCGTTTATTGCATCCCGAGCGGCTTCTTGCAAACGCAGCAAATATCGTACTTGGTCCTCAGCGTGCGGGTTGTCGACCGGCTCATGTCGAGTAGCGCCGGTTGGGTGATGTCCGTAATTTAAATAGAAGGGGGTCTGGCCGGTGGATGATTGTACCGTATCGTTGTAGGCAAATTCGAGTGAGGGCAACAGTTCCTCCCAGTCCTGTCCTTGAAACACAAATGGTTTCAGCAGCTTCTGAATTACCTTGACAGCGGCTTCCGACTGACCGTCGGTCTGGGGGTGTTCGGCGGTTGACATTAGTAATTGTACACCTAATGCTTTTTGTAAGGCTTTCCAGAATTTTGCCGTAAAGCGAGGGTCGCGATCCGACACAATGTTAGATGGTAATCCGTGATGCCGAAATACTTCTCGCAAGAACAGGTTCGCTGTTCCCTTGCTGGTGACTGAGCTGTGTGTAGGAATAAACCTCGCCATTTTCGTTAATCGGTCGATTACAATTAGGATCATGTCTTTTCCGGATGCTGATTTTGGTATTGGTCCCAAATAATCCATACCAACGGATTCCCAGGGCCGTCCTGGAATCGGTAGTGGATGTAATCGTCCTGCAGGTGGTTGGTTTGAGGGTTTCGTGCGTTGGCAGGCGTCGCATTCCTGAACATGTTTCCGTATGTCCTTTCCCATGTTTGGCCAATAATACGTCCGTGCAATCCTGGAGTATGTTTTTATATATCCCGGATGTCCTGCTATGGCCAGATCGTGATTATCGTGGATCACGGTTTTGCGATATGGGATGTCCGGGAGACAAAGTCTCCAAGATCCGAATTCGTCCGTCCGATAGTAAAGTAATCCCTTTTCAACCGTATATCGTTCTGTATCCTTTTATAACCTGTGTTCGTAGGGAATGAGTTGAAAGCGGGCATAGGAGATTGATCCGAATCCGTGATAATGCGTCCGCAACGACGTTTTCTTTTCCGGGCTTATACAATATTTCCATGTCGTAATCTGCTGCTTTCTCTTGCCATCGCAACTGTCGCTGGTTGAGATTGCTTTGCGTTTTGAAATGAACAAGAGATCTGTGATCTGTATAAACCTTAAAATGTCGTCCTAGCAAGAAAGGTCGCCATCTTTCTAATGCATGCATAATCGCGCACATCTCCTTATCGTGTACCGCATAATTGAGCTGATGAGAGTTCAGCTTTGTTGACTCATATGCCACAGGGTGACCGTTCTGCATTAATACCGCTCCGACTGCTTTCGTATCTTCCGAGGCGTCCGTTGTAACTTCAAATTCGCCGTCCGGGTCAGGCAAAGCTAGACATGGTGCTGATGTCAAAGCTTCCTTTAATTTCTCAAATGCCGTTTGCATTGATTGCGTCCATTCAATTGGTCTCAAATTGCTTTGCGTATTGTTCCGAGTAGCGTCCGTTAAAGGCAGCGCAATATGCGAGAAATTAGCAATAAACTTTCGATAATAATTCGCGAGTCCTAGGAATGACTGAAGTTCTTTAAGAGTCTTCGGCTGAGGAAAATCCTTAAGAGCTTGAACAAGCCTTGGATTTGGTCGCAGTCCTTCTCCGTCGACAATATGTCCGAGGTACTCGATTGAGTTCGTAAAAAACGTACACTTCGAAAGTTTCGCGTAAAGTTGATTATTCTTCAAACGTTGAAGAACTTGTCGGAGATGTTGCTCATGTTCTTCCTTATTCTTGGAATAAACAAGGATGTCATCAAGATAGACAATGACGCAAACATCTAATAGATCTCGAAAGATATCGTTCATCAAGGTTTGAAACGTGGCAGGAGCATTTGTCAGTCCAAAGGGCATTACATTGAACTCGTAATGTCCATAACGTGTTCTAAACGCTGTTTTGTGGCGGTCCTTCGGTTTGATCGCAATCTGATAATATCCGCTGGTGAGGTCGAGTTTTGAGAATATTTTCGCTCCGTGCAGACGGTCGAACAATTCGTCGATTCGTGGTAACGCATAACGGTTCTGAATTGTTTGAGAATTGAGCGCTCGATAATCGATACACATCCGGAGTTTGTCGTCTTTCTTTTTGACAAAGAGGACGGGTGCGCCATACGGACTTGTTGATGGTTTAATTTTTCCATCCTTGAGTAGTTGATCTAATTGTCGTTTTAGTTCGCGTAGCTCAAGTTGGGATAATCGAAAAATCCCTTTGAATGGTGGCGGCATGTCCGGTTTTAGTGGGATTTGGTGGTCCACTGATCGTGTAGGAGGCATCTGTGGAGGCAATTCTTCTCGGAGTACTGTCCCGTAATCCTTTCGGATCCAGTCGGGGACATCGTCGAGTTTCTGGACTGTTGATGCTGCGATGCTGATCGTGTCGTCGTTGGCCTCTTTTATCGTAGCCAAATAGAGCTCCTCAATTTCGTCTCTTTTGAGCTCTTTCTTAAGTCTCTTTCTGGAGATCACTCCTATTGTCGGGATCTCCGTGCTTTCCGGCGATTCATTCATGTCCATATTCGTATCCTTGTCGCCTTTGACCATCGGAACTTTGCTTCCATTGACCTCAACAATTCCCATTTCCAATCCCGCGAGGTCGATCTCGTTTTGTCTGAAGAAAGGCATCCCAAGAATAGCATCAAATTGTGGGACGGGAAGCAAATACAGTGATTTCGTTATCACCGTCTTTCCGATCCTGAGCTCCAACGGTGCTGTCTTGTGTGTGAGCTGCGCTCTGGCACTACTTACGGCAAGGTCGACAGGCCGTGGTCTCATTGGAATTCCTGGAATTCCATTCCGTTTTGCGAAGCTAGACGAAAGCACGTATGTGCTACACCCTGTGTCCAACAGTATCTTTGCTGGTCGTCCTTCGATCTGGCCGACAACTTCCAATAACTTATCAGCCTCTGGGACCTCCATCTGGTCGTGTAGTCCCAGTCCAAAATACCCAAGTCTCATTTCCATACCCGACGCATTCTCGTTGTCTACGGTTTCGATGTCTTTCGCCATCGATTGTTCCGTTGTGTTGTCGGCGTTCATGACGGGTTCGGTGCGCTTTTCCGATAATTCCGTCTCTTTCTGGGTCACACTATCCTCAGATGTTGACTCCTTTGACTCTGGGTAACGCAGTGATTCAGGTGCTTCCGCCGTCTGCGAAGCAGCTAATGTGCGCTTTTCGTGGGAATCTTTTCTCCCTTGGCCAGTACCATCCACACCTTTCGTATCTTTCGATCGTGTGGGCATTCTATCCTTAGGAGACTTGTCTCTCCTTGTTGATCCTTCCGTTGTTGCTAACGTTGCGATCGTACCACTGGCCATATCCTGCACAGGGGTGTCCCTTCTCCCCTTGCCTTCCGCATGGTCCATACCTTTCGACCTTGCAGGTTTCCTGTCCTCGGCAGGGCCATTTCTCCTGCCGGCATTCGATATTCCGTGTTCCGTAGGGCCTAATCCATTTGGTTTCGTTAATTCCGATTTTGTCGATAGTGCCGCGATCGTCCTTCCGGCCTTATCCTTGCCGTCAGTAGAGTTGCCGTCCTCTACTGACGTCGCCCTTTTCCCTGTTGATATTTCTTCCTGAATTGCCCGGCCTTGGTGGGGCAATTTGCCGCTATATGTCCTGGCTTTTCGCACGTGAAGCAGAGTCCTTGGTTGCGATGTCGCTGAAAACTTTGACGCTGAAAGTTTTTTGGTCCGGGTCGACGGGGTCGTAGTGTGTCTATTTGCATCGGCTCGCCGTAGTCCGCGTTCCTGTTCGCATTCGACGTTGGTGCATATCGGTTGTAGTTTTGTGAGAGAAAACTGGTGTTTCTGATGCCGTACACAATCCGATCAAAACGATCCGCCAGTCGATAAGCCTCATCCGGTGTCTTCGGGTCTCGCAATTCTACTTCAATTCTAGTCTTTGGCTTCAGTCCGCGAATGAACTTGTCGAGAATCTGCGTTTGAGACAATCCTGGAATTCGCATTGCCAAAGCTGTTAAAACTGACACATACTCGAAGACGGTTCCGTATTGCTTGAGGTTTGCCCATTCATCCTGAAGGCGACGGTCTTCGTTAGGGGGTGCAAAATATTCGCGCATGGCGGCGCGAAGGATTTCCCATGTGAGTGGGGTAGCGGGATCCCAATTCTCGTAGCTGGAACGGTACCACAACAAGGCTTCGTCCCTCAATAGCGTACTAACAAAGGGAGCTTGCTTGGGAACCAGCATGTCCGTCAAAAGGAAGTATTGGTCCACGGAGAAAATCCAGTTGCCTAACAAAAGGAAGTCTCGTTGGCCGTGGTACTTGTCGGGTTGATGGGGGCGAGTTCCGATCGAGGAACGTTCGGTGTCTTCGATAGCCATTGTGTTCGTCGATATGTGTCTCTTATCTTAGTCTGTTCGTGGAGTTGTTTCCGGGGGGTGTAACAGGCGT
>VBJK01000205.1:0-3245 GCA_005879655.1 Chloroflexota bacterium
ACGACCCAAACTACATCAGGATCAAATATCTGCGCTATGCCGACGATTGGGCTATTGGCCTTTGTGGGAGCAAAGACGTAGCCAAGCAAATCAAGGAGGAGATCAAAATCTTTCTCAGTGAGAAGCTGAAGTTGCGCCTGAGCGAGGAAAAGACCTTCATCACCAATGCACGTATGGAAAAGGCGCATTTTTTGGGCACTGACCTGACCATCGGAAGGGGAAAAACCCAGAAAATTGTCCTCACCACCAACCAGACAGGAAAACGGTTTAAACGCTGCAGCACTGGATGGGAAACGCAAATGAACGCCCCCATTCCTAAACTCTTGAAGAGACTGAAGGAAAAGGGGATGTGTGACCAAGAGGGACGGCCCAAAGCCAAAAGGGGATGGGCGATGCTGGATAGAGAGCAAATCATTCAGCTTTATAGCAGTATCAATCGTGGGATGCAAAACTACTACCGCTTCGCTGACAACTGGCGCAGAATGAGCCAAATCCAGTACATCCTTCACTTCTCACTCGTCAAAACGCTTGCAGTCAAACTCAATATGACTTGCAAAAAGGTTTTTAAACGCTTTGGGAAAGAGATGAGCGTCACTACTCTTGCCAAAGACGGGAAAAAGGACCGAGAAGTACGTTTCTTCTACAATCGGGACTGGACCAAAGACCGAGAAGCCTTTCAACGAGGAAAGGGAAGAGATATTGACATGCTCCATACTTCAATCAGCATGAGAACACGCTCCAAGCTGGGTAAACCCTGCTGTATCTGTGGTTTAAGGGAGGATGAAGGGCAAATCGTGATGCATCACGTACGCCATATCCGCAAGCTCTCCCACAAACGGGAACCGACCGGATTTAACCACATCCTTCGGAAACTCAATCGCAAACAAATTCCGGTCTGTGAGATGTGTCACCACAAAATACATCAGGGCGCTTATGATGGGCTGAAGCTCTCATCTCTTGCCTACCTGCCATTGTAACGCTTGCCCTAACGTTTTGCAGGGGAACCTGGGTCTGTCGTGCAAAAACCTTTTTCAATACCTTCTTCATGCAGTAGTTGCATTCCTCAAAAGGCATAGTTTGTCCGAAAGTGCGCTCAAAAGCATAGTCTGTCCGAAAGTCCTCAAGTTGTGATTCTCCTTTTGATGTCTCGTTGTTCAGAGCAAGGAACCTCTTCATCTTTTTTCTAAGGAGGAAAGATTTCCATGCTCAGTCATGAAGCGTTTGCTCAATGGTGTCAGCGACTTGCCTTGTCTGAGGAAGCACGCACCATCATCACTCGCATTCGCACTTCCCCACCTTCCCGTCGAGTACAAGGACGTGCTGGCAATGTAAGTGGTCAGTATCCGAGCCGCAAAATGGGCTTTGGCATTCAATTTGAGAGCCGACACAATGAGTTAGCCGCCATTACGCTCATGGAGCACGATCCTGCCGTTCTGGAATACTATGACCAACCGGAGCGAATTAAGCTCACGTACCAGGGGCCACAGAAACGAGTAAGCGTCTGGCACACACCTGATTTCTTCGTGCTTCGCGAAGACGGCGTAGGCTGGATGGAATGCAAAACGGAGGAGGCTTTGATCGGTTTTGCTGAACAGCACTCCCAGCGCTATGTCCGGGCCAATGATGGAACTTGGAACTGCCCGCCTGGTGAAGCCTCAGCCCAAACAGTTGGCCTGTCGTACTGGCTACGCTCCTCACGAGAGACCAACCACGTCTATTTTGAAAACCTCCGCTTCCTCGAAGAATACCTGATCGGAACTCCGGTCCCGGTGCCTCCCGAGACAGTCGCGCAGATACGTTCTCTGGTCATGCAGCAACCAGGAATGTATCTGCGCGACCTCCTTCACCTGCTCGTGCATGCAACAGCCGATGACGTGTATCTGCTACTTATTACCGATCAACTCTACACTAATGTGCATCACTTTGATCTGGCGCGTCCAGAGCTCGTGCCAGTCTTTCTTGACCAAGAAGTGGCTCAAGCTCACGCTCTCATGACAACGCCGACCATCGAAACCCCTCCCCCTCCGCTCATCTTGTCCGTTCAGGCAGGTCAGGTCTTGTGGTGGGATGGGAAGCCCTGGACGTTGCTGAATCTCGGGGAACGGGAGGTCGCACTTCTGACAGAAGAACGGCAACTCATGTCGCTCCCACGCAGTGAATTTGAGCGTTTGTGGGACCAGGGTATCTTGACTTGCATGGCTCAGTCCTCTGAAGCAGAACGCAAGAGCGCTGCCCTAGACCGTCTAGAGCGGGCTAAGCCGGAGCACCTTGAGGTAGCGACGATGCGTTACACAGCTCTCGCTACGTACAGGCTCGGGCATATGCCACCAAATGTATCGAGACGGAGCATCCAACGCTGGCAAAAGCAGTTTCGCGAGGGCGAGATCAAATATGGCAATGGCTATCTTGGTCTTCTCCCTGAATGGGGTGCCTGCGGCAATCGACTGCCCCGGCTGGATCAGGCGGTGGAGGAACTCCTCGAACAATTCATCACCAATACCTACGAAACGCTCAAGCAACAGCCCATGCGCGAGGTGTATCTCCTCTTTGAGCGAGCAGCTCGCGACAAGCATCTCCCTGTTCCGAGCTACACCACCTTTCAGCAGCGCATCGTGCATCACGCGAGCCCTGATGCGACGCGCAAACGATATGGACCTCGCGTTGCTGCGGCTGAAGAATGGTTCTGGGAAATCGAGCCAACCACTCCCCCACATGGCACTCGCCCTTGGGGGACTGTGCACCTTGACCATACCCAACTCGATATCGAACTCGTCAGTGTTCGCACCGGAAGGCGTCTTGGTCGCCCCTGGGCAACCTTCCTCATGGACGCTTTTACTCGCCGATTGCTCGTGGTCTACCTCACGTTTGATCCACCCAGTTACCGCTCGGCTATGATGGTCTTACGCGAATGTGTCTGGCGCTACGGCAGACTTCCGCAAACGATCGTCGTCGATGGTGGCCCTGATTTTCGGAGCACCTACTTTGAAACGCTGGTAACCTACTACCATTGCACCAAGGCCATCCGTGCCTGGGCCAAACCCCATTACGGCTCGGTCTGTGAACGATTGTTTCGCACCAGTAATTGTGAGTTCGCGGACAATCTTCTCGGCAACACCCAGATCATGAAGCAAGTGCGGCAAGTCACCAAATCCATGCAACCCAAGGAGCACGCAGCCTGGACATTGGGAGATTTGTACACCTTTTTGAGTACGTGGGCCTATGAGGTCTACGACCAGGATATCCAT
>VBJK01000205.1:3272-7151 GCA_005879655.1 Chloroflexota bacterium
CGAGGACGAATTTCGCTACCTGTCCTTACCGACCACTCCAAAGGGGACCGCAAAAGTGGAGCCTGGACGAGGAGTCAAAATCAATTACCTCTACTACTTCTCCAAGGCATTTGACGCCAAAAAGGTGCGAGGAACACAAGTTCTTGTGCGTTACGATCCGTTCAATATTGGCCTGGCCTACGCGTACGTTCAGGGGCGCTGGGTCAAATGCCTTTCCGAATATCACCTCCAATTACGTGGTCATACCGAGCGTGAGTTGCAATTTGCCAGCACCGAGATTCGCAAACGCTACCAGAACCATCGTGGAGAGGTCGCAATCACAGCGAGGCGGCTTGCAGACTTGCTGGCAAAAGCCTCTGATTACGAGATGGTCCTGCTGCAACGACTCCAGGACTTGGAAGCACACGACGTTTTTGCACATATGCATGGTGCTCACCTCGCTCTCCCGCCGGAAGAGCCACCAGACGCTTCTCCTGTTGGTGGCATGCCGGTACTTGGCAACCAGCAGGAGAACACGGTTTCTCCTGTTGTAGAGGTTCAGGATCAGGACGAAGAAGAGTTAGATGAGTACGAGGAATATCGGTAATGGGACGTACCTCCAAACCTGCTCTGTTTCCACGCGAGCTGCTGGAGCAGAGCAATGAAGCCAGACGAAATTACTTTCGAGCATACACCGTTGCGCACCCAACGCTGGCAAGCGTAGACCACGTGGTCTGGAATGCGATCCATGAACCAGCGGGCGCACTGCTAATTCTCATCGCGGGACCGACAGGAGTGGGAAAAACGACCCTCTTGGACCACCTGGAGCAACGCTTGTGCGAGGAGGCATTGCCGAGTCTCGCACAAAATCCAGGTCATCTGCCGGTCGTTAAACTTTTGGCAGCAGCTCCAGCCTTACGTCAATTCAAATGGGCAGACTTCTTCACACGAGCCTTACTCGCCATTAGAGAGCCGCTGGTGGACGCGAAAGTAAACCCACAAGCACTCGTTACCAGCGGAGGACCCGCTTTTACGCCCAGGAACAGGTCCGATGTCGCAACACTGCAACTCTCCTGGGAACACGCAGTCCATTATCGGCATCCACGTGCTGTTTTCATTGATGAAGCCCAACACCTCGGAAAAATTGGTGGTGGATCAAGCCTGCTTGGACAGCTTGACTTTCTCAAAAGCCTGGCGATTTTGACGAATACCATCTATGTGTTGGCAGGGACCTACGAACTGCTCACTCTTGATGTCTTGAGCGCTCAACTTGGACGACGGACGACGGTTGTTCATTTTCCGCGCTATCAGGCCACAAACAAAGACGATGTGCGTGCGTTCAAGACGGTTTTGCAGGCATTCCAGCGGCATCTCCCCGTAGAAGAAATGCCAGATCTGGTTTCCAGGTGGCAAGATTGCTACGCCTGTACAGCGGGGTGCATCGGCCTTCTCAAGGAATGGTTACTCAAAGCACTGACAGAAGCCCTGGAGAAGTCGGCAAAAACCATTTCGCCTGAGACCTTAGCCCACCACGCCCCCTCGCTGGCATTTCGCGAACAGATGATGACGGAGATTGAAGAAGGAGAAAAAGGGTTTAGCTACGACGAGACAGCAGAGGATGAGTTGCGAAAACGTATGGGACTCTCCACGCGTCGCAAATCCAAGGAAGAGGAGACGACGCCGGAAGAAACCAATCAGGAGCAAAAAACGGCAAAGAAACGTGCCTCATCCGTTGGACATCGGGGACCAACTCATGATCCGGTCAAAGGAGGAGCAGAGACGGATGAACACGTCCACGAACCCACCGTATGAGCAGTGGAACCTAGCTGATCGATCCATGCCTGAGCCAAGTGTTCTCTATGCCTTGGCTCCCGTCGGCATTGGAACCCCACACGTCGAGAGCATGACCAGTTACTTCACTAGGCTTGCAGAAGCCCATTGCGTTTTTCCAGGGGTGCTCATGCGAAAAATCATTGCTCCTTTTGCCGAAAGCCATCTCATGGGTATGCAGGGTTCAACGACCATGGACATTCGGGACGGAAAAACAACAGGAGCTTTCAACTCTGCTCATCACAGAGCCAGGAACATTGTGAACGCGTTGGAAAATTTAACTCGGCAACAGGGATTGCATGGATTGACAATGTTGCCATGTGCAGAAGTCTTTCCTCTGTCTGGCTTGATTCGTTCAAACCGGGCGTGGTGCCCATGCTGCCTGGACGAATGGAGAATTTCAGGTCATGTTATCTATGAACCGCTTCTGTGGGCAGTACAGGCGGTAAAAATCTGTGTTCAACATGGCTGCCAGTTAGAGACCCACTGTCCAAAGTGTACCAAGACTTCGCACTGGCTCACTTGGCGTGGTTTCCCAGGGTATTGTGCTCATTGTCGCCAGTGGCTTGGCGTGAGTCTCATGAAATCGGAAGAAAAGGGACAAGAGATGATCTGGCTCAAGTGGTGTGCTGAACAGGTTGGAACGCTGCTCGCTCTCGTGCCGACTCTCACAGATATACCCAGGCGAGCGCGAATTGATGATGGACTTCCTGCTCTACTTGAGCAGGTCAGCCAGGGAAGAAAAATGACGTTTGCCCGCCTTACTGGGCTTTCCCCCGCGATGGTAGGAGACTGGTTTTATCTCCAACAGTTGCCCAGCGTTGAAAATCTTTTACGGATATGCTTTGCCGTGAATCTCTCACTCCAAGAATTCCTCCTGGGGAAGCAGCAAGTTATCTGCTCTCTTCGTTCTGAGGCAATGCCATACCTCCGAGGTCAGCGCCCTCACCAATTCGCTTACGGTTTCTGGAAAAGCCCTCAGATTCGAGAACAACTTGAGGCGATTGCAATGAGTGAGGAAATGCCACCACCTTCACTAAAAACGGTGGCGCGTTCACTCGGTGGAGATCCTGACAGCTTGAAAAAGTATCATCCAATTCCCTGCCGAGCGATTTCTGAACGCTACGCTGCTTACGCGAACGCGAAAAAATTGGCGACAGAACAACAACATTGCAATGAGGTTCAAGATGCGGTTCGCCGACTCATTGAGCAAAACACACCACCAACTGGGAGAAATGTGGCCTTGATCCTGGCGAAACCAGGCATCCTTCGTTCTTCAGTAGTGCGTGAAGCTCGGCGTGCAGCCATTCGAGAAAGAGAAGGACTCAACATGGAGAACCGCTAAAAAGAATTCCCCAAAAAAGCAAAGTCTGTCGCGCCGCGCCAATCTTTGGTGTGGGTCACATTGGTGCATGGAAAGCGTGCATGCCAGGTTCGGGAAGGGGCGGCTGGAAACGTGCTGAGGCATCAGTAACGCGCTGACCGCCTACTTCACTCTTTTCGTCAGGATCGCACTGCTAGGCGAATACACTGATGCTGCAAGAGGTTCTGGCCGAGGAGCAATGGAAAAATCCCATGAAGCAAGAGGACTGGCGAGGATTAACGCCTCTCTTCTATCAACATGTCAATCCTTACGGGCGCTTCACCTTGGATATGACCCAACGTATCCCTTTGTCACACACCAAAATCGCCTAGACCTCTGCTCTTTGTCAGTCAGTTTCGGCTCGCAAAGAGCAGCATGTGCTTTCAGGGAAAGTATGGCTCTTCCGCGATTTTGGTGCTGCTCGCTTGCTTAAAGGCACCTCAAAGGAGAGTTTATACCTATTAGGTGTGGATTCCAACACAAACGCGATCTCGGCGAAGATTCCAATGCAATCGCGAAATAAGTACGTCGTGGCGACAAAAACTTTCCAGAGTAAGCGCGAAATAAAGGCCGTAGAACCATACGAAAAGCGTAATTGTAGCCAGTAAACTATGCAATCTGGTTAACTCTGCGCAATTCACGCTCGATGGACTTATTTCGCGCTTCTGGTTGTAATCCCGTACTTATTCCGCGATTACGTTGGAATA
>VBJK01000376.1 GCA_005879655.1 Chloroflexota bacterium
ATATAGCTGAGTATCACTTTTGTAGCTGGGGGGGAGCGCCAGCTTTCCACGGAGGAAAATGGCGTCTTGAACTCAACAAGATATTCAGCGCTTTGGCGCTGATATTTTGTTTTACGGCAATGACTTTCGGAGTCCATAACATCAGAGCTGCCGATGCCCAACGGGTAATCTATTACTATCAGACCTTGACAGATCTCTGTCCACTCATCAACAGGCTGAATGCTGCGACCGGGAGACCATACGCGACTGATATCAATGTGGCCGCCTTCCATCTCGGTGCACAGAGTGATGGTACTTTGATCCATCTCAACGACCTGCCACCCGACAATCCTGCCTTCAATACTCCATGGCGACAACTTGGGCAATTACAAGGCATGGGGGTGAAGCTGTATATGATGTTGGGGGGTGCAGGACGTGGTTCTTATCAGTCGCTCTTCAGTGACTGGGTTACTTTGTATCCCGTGCTCAAACAGACGTTGCGACAATACCACTTCGATGGCATTGACCTGGATATTGAGGAAGTGGTGGCGCTGCACGATGTAGAGCGCCTGATTAACCAGCTAAGCCTGGACTTCGGTACTGGCTTCTCTATCACGCTGGCCCCTATGGCATCTGATCTGATCAGCGGCAGAGGTCTCTCAGGGTTCAATTACAAGGATCTATACTATGGTGCTCAGGGAGCAAAGATTGCTTGGTTCAACACTCAGTTCTACAGTGGCTTTGGCTCTCTGGCTACTACATCTGACTACAATACTATTATTAACAATGGTTTTCCTGCCGACAAGGTCGTGGCTGGTATGCTTGGCAATCCGCACGATGGCAGTGGTTATGTTGCGGTGAAACAGGTTGCGGGAACCGTCAGGGAGCTGGCTGCTACATATCCCAACTTCAGGGGAGTTTTTTCGTGGGAGTACTTTGATACATTACCGGGTGGAACTGTACATCCTGAGCAGTGGTCAGAGCTTATGTATCAGGCAATGAATGGTCATTGATTGAAGAGATGCAAAAGGTCGTTGACAAACGAATAGCCGATCTCTCTTGAGAGCTTCTATGTACATATGGTATATACATAGATTGTACATATTATCTGGCTGGGCTGTGCACATATCGTACATCCATGTTCCCTAACTATGTGCACATGCTAGATCTATCTAGCTGGGCATCGTCGAACGAACATAGGAGATCTCGCCAGCTTGGCTTGTAAAATCCTTTTGGCCCCAGCTGTCTGCGATCTGCATTGTCCCGCTAAAGGCTTCACTACATGCATCATTCTCCATGCGCTCCAGCAGAGCTTGCCATTCTCTAGGGGTGGTGATATGCCACTTGAGCAATGTGGGTTCCATCAGGTAGAGTGTCGTGCGCAGAAGGCCCATGAGGGGATGTAGGCCGATCCAGCCTGCCGTCAAGGGGATCTCATAGGTGCGGCGCTGAATCTGACTAAAACCTGCTTCATGGAGCAATGCAACCTGGCGGGCCTGCATACTCGGATAGGCTTGAGTGCTACAACCAGCCTTTTGCAGCGCTTGCTGCACCAGCTCACCAATACGCTGGACCGCCTCACTGGTTGTAGAGGGCCATTCCATTTCCATCAGCCGCATAATGCCACCTGGGCGCAGAATACGCAGACTGTCAGTGAGGAGAGCAGGCCAATGTTCAGCGGGTAGCACGGTCAACAGAAAACGAGCTTGGACAAACTCAAAAGATTCATCAGTGAAATCAAGCGGTTGTTGGAGATCCATCACTTCGTAGGAGGCATTGTCGCGTTTCTGTACATGCGTGAGGCAGTGAGCGTAACTGACGGTCGTTGGGCAACTCTCTACACCTATGACGCATAAGTCCGAGTAGGAGAAGGCCACATCCTGCACCCATGCACCAGGCCCACAACCAAGGTCTAGCACCGATTGGAACTCAGAAGGGTCAATATCCTCTGGGAAAAGCAAGCCCAGGTAATACGTGAGTAGTTTGTGACGGTGGATCTGTCGCGCCATCTCAGCACTGCAACTCTGATCAATCAAAGAGGTAGAGACGCCGTTGTCAAATTGCATCATACACATAGGCCTTCCTTACTTGTCTATAGCGAGGCTGCCAGGCGTAAGAGGACCGATGTGCGCTCCTGGTCACTTCAACCTCACCAATAGCTTAACATTTTCTTTATGTACTAAGTGTACGTCTCTACTAAAGTTTTGTCAAGACAGTGTCTTGCCAATGTCCATAAATTAGTACTCATTTCCCACGATGATGCTCCGAGCGCTACGCTTTATCCCCATTTTCGTTAAGTTGACGTCTATTAGTCTGTCGTAACTACTCAGGTTTCTTTTCGCCCGCGCCGCCTTCGGCGGCGGGTTGAGGAGGAAATGCGGGGACACCCCGCGCCCCGCCAAGGGGCCTAGCAAGCCCCTTGGAACCCCCTGCTGAGTAGTTACTTTCTCAGGAAAATGCAACGATTGAATATCTTCTGTAGCATAGCTTTTCATTAGAATTTCTGCTATGATTAGTACAAGATGTTTAGCCTGCTTTGGTGCAAGTCTTCTACTACCTCATACACTGAGGTAACGACCTGTCATCAAAGTTGCTAGATTTCTCTGGCACGCCCTCGGAACGCCAGGTAGGTCCAGTTGACAGTAAGGTTGTGAGGAAGCACATGACCGATACGATTCTTTTGGTCGAGGATAGCCCTTTTTACGGGGAATTACTGACTGCTTTTCTGTCCCGCGAGACTTCTTATCATCTCTGGTGGGTCCAAACCGGCCATGCCGCTTTGCAAGTGGCCGAAAAAATTGTTCCTGTCTTATTTCTGCTGGACTATCGACTACCAGATATTGATGGACTCACACTCTCTGATCGTCTGCATGCCATCGCGGGACGTGAGACGATTCCAACGCTCATGCTGAGTTCTGATCTACCAGATGCAGAACTCGAAGCAAGGTTGGCAACACACAACATTGTTGGTCTCGGCAAGCAGTCTCCGTTAAGTACCATTCGCGCGACTCTTGAGCGGCTCGTGGCTGATGCCCAGCACCACAAGCAGTGAGCCAGAAGAAACCCTGTGCAGCTGTGAAGGGGACAAACATGGGAGAAATGTCGTTAAGCTCTGCTCTTCCAGACAACCAATCATAGCACTCAAGGCCATGCATATCCGGCAGGTGGTCATTCAGTAGCACCAGATCCGGTCGGAGCTTGCTGTCTCCTTTCATAAGCCGTAGGGCCTGCAAGCCAGTGGCAACCAGAATGACTTGATATGCTGCTTGCTCTGACAAGATCTGAAGGAGCAATGCTCCTCTCGTCGGATTCTCCTCAACTACAAGGAGAGTTTTCTTTGCGAGTCCTTTTCCTGAAGGGTGCGACATACTTCATCTCCTCATACAAAAGCACGAAAATTGTTAGGAAACCCGTGAAGGATAAATAGTGTATAATAATATTATAATGATTCTTGAAAAGAAAGCATCGGGGAGTTCACCTATTTTTTGGCATCTTTTCTTCCCAGCTAATAGTGAGGTGAGGATATATGGTCAATCAGAAGCAAACAGATGGAGATTTCGCCGCGCTTTTGTGTGCATTGTCTTTCGCTACAGGTCTTGGATTCGGAGGTCATCTAGAACATGGTTTAGGCTGTGCCTATCTTGGGCTACAAATCGCCGATGCTCTCACACTGGAGAGTCAAGAGCGTGAGGCGATCTTCTATGGAGCGCTCCTTAAAGATGTGGCGTGTACTGCTTGTTCGGCTGGGATAGCTGCTTTCCTCCCCGATGAGGAACAGGTATCTTTGTCGGATGTCATCCTGATGGACCCTTCCCATCTAAGTGATATGATTGGTTGGTTATCCAAATACCTGCGACTGGATGCGCACTTCCCCAGTCGCATCACCAAACTCTTGTCCTTCTTAGTACAGTGCGGAACGATAGCCAGGGACACCATGCGTAGCCACTGTGAAGTAGCGGAACTATTTGCGCGACAACTGGGATTTCCAGACTATGTTCAACAAGCACTGCGCTTTCGCTTGAGCTAATCTATCACTTTAGTGGTCCAGAGGCGGCACAGGTCCTTGCTAAGGAAAAGCGCGGGACCCGTTTCCATCCCAAGGCTGTGGATGCCTTTCTAGCACTGACGCAACAGGCGGATTTCTGGCACAAATTCGAGGAGCAGTCAACAGAGGAAGCTCTAATAGCCAGACGACCACCGACTGTAGCAGAGTGCACTGAGCAGAATCAGATTGAGCGGATGTGTGAAACACTAGCTGACTTCGTTGATCTCAAAACTCGCGAGAGCTGGCATCACTCGCGCACCGTTGCTGAGGTAGCAGAAAGGATAGGCAACTGTCTGGGCATGAAAACGGGCGAGCTAACGAGGCTAAGATATGCTGCACTCGTGCATGATGTCGGCAAAGTGGCAATCCCGGTAGCGATCCTGACAAAGGGGGAGCAACGCTCAAGCAGTGAATGGGAGACCTTGCGTCTTCATCCATATTACACGCAGCGGATTCTTGAGCGTGTCGCTTCCTTGCAAGCGTTGGCACCAGCGGCATCTGCCCATCACGAATGGGTGAATGGTCAGGGGTACCATCGACAGCTTTGTGGAGAACAGATTCCCTTGCATGGTCGCATCTTAGCAGTGGCCAACAGCTATGTGCGGCTTATCCAGCAGCAAGGAGATCAAACGGATCAAGCGGCAGTATTGCACAAGATGCACGCCCTCGTTGATAGCCAATTCGATCGCGCCTGCTACGAGGCTCTAGTGACCTCAGTGACGAAGGGGCATGATATCCAGTACATCTCACCGAGATCACTAGCCGTGGGCAACCTGACCAAACGGGAGGTCGAGGTGCTCAGTCTATTAGCGAAGGGATACAATACTCCTCAGATCGCGCGCACTCTGCACATCAGCAGGAAGACGGTCGAGCATCACTTATCACATATCTACAAAAAAATTGGCGTAACGTGCCGCACGGCTGCGGTAGTCTATGCCGTGCAACAGGGAATTGTGTAAATATTAGTCTTCCTCTGCCCCTCGTTCAACCAGCGTTCGTGTAATTGTATAGCGCTGCATAGGCTTGGAGAGCGCTATTGAGGTCGTTGGCAGACCATACAAAGTGAGTTGGTCAATGATACGCTCTAGATGAGCTATCGAGGTAGCAACCACTTTAGTCACCACCGAGTCGCTACCGGTGACACGAACACATTCAAGCACTTCGGGAATCTCGCTCACGCATTGAGCCACGTGGTGACAGGTCAGACCTGCTCCAGTGCTCAGGCGAATAATGGCCGTCACTGGCAGACCGAGCTTGCTCCTATCGACTTCGGCGCGATAGCCCGTAATGACACCTGCTCGCTATAAGAGAGACGGGCATTTTCTTGTAATTCTTGCAGGAGCAACCAGCCAGTCGCATCCAGCAACTTTTCAATTTCTAAGGTCATGCTCCATTTTTCCTTTCGTATCACAAGTGAAACAGCGCAAACATTTTGTTTTTCCCCTCCATTGTAGCACAAAAGCATGTTACACTTATCAACAGAAGAACATCGTTTGACCTAGCAATGATCAGGAGGATCTTATGCTCACCATTCTTGTCTACATCCTTATATTGATCATCTTCGATATTGCAGCCCTGTACTGGGGTTTTAATAGTAGCGATGGACCTGAGAGTTCGGAGTGGCGGCGTAGACAACAAAACGCTTGGCCCCAGGAGGACTCGCAAACAGGGTCGATGGTGCCTCTTACATCAGCGTATT
>VBJK01000143.1 GCA_005879655.1 Chloroflexota bacterium
CCTGCGCATATGCAGCACTTTGCGTTAGACGGTAGATGGCCGTATTGAGAAAGCCCAAACGTGCTTCCTTTGCCTGGTTAAAGAGGGCAATCATACCAGCAGCAACAGGTGCGCCAACGCTGGTACCACCAATGGGAATAAGCACTGTTTTACCGGGCATTAGCGAGCTAGTGACAACCGGAACACCAGTTAACGGATCAGCCACCAGCGCGATATCGGAGGCACCCCGCATCTTACCCTTAACCACATTTTGCTGGAAGTCAGGCAATGCAAAAGCTTTACTGATGCCGCCGCCGGTCGCACCACCACCTTTGGCCGATTCATTCCAGGCTACTTCTCGTAGGTAGTTGCCTGCTTTGGTCGTCAGCAGTGTCGTGCCACCCACGCTCGTTACTAAAGGATCACTGGCAGGATAATTGACGCCCTGGGCAAGGGTGACAGGTTTGCCGTTGGCATCGCATTGCACAGTGCCTGCCCCGGAGTCGCCAGCTGAGGCAAAAACGGTCTGTTGTTGTGTGCGAGCCTTACGGAAGATCTCGTGTGCCGTTTGCAGAAATTTGGGGCCAAGACAGACTTCACTGGTACCGAAGCTTTGTGAGATCACACTCCCCATATTGTGAGTGACAGCAAACTTGGTGGCTTGCAGCAATGCCGTCAGTTGTCCCTGAATGGTTTTGTCTTTCGGATTTGCCAGTACAAGGTTGATCGTAGCATCGGGCGCAATGGCATGTGCCCATTCCACATCTAATGCTATCTCACCTGCAAAACCCTTGTGGATGGGATCTTGTGCATTAAATGGCGTGAGACCAAATGGGGTTATGATGTTAAGTTGGGGATCTTTCAAACCAAACAGCTGGTCAAAGCGGTGTAAGTCCGCGCGGATCGTGGGGGCTTGAAATGCGTCAATAATCGTGATCGTCTGTCTTTTTCCTGTCATACCGGCCTTGAGTAGCGGCGCTATACCGTACGCCTGGCGCAATTGTTGTGGGCTATAGCACAGTGGGGGTTTTGGACTGGCAAGGCAAGCTACTTGCGCTTGATTGTCCTGTTCGGCCATCGCGACTGCCATCTCATACATCGGATGCATAGGAGTCACTTCTGTTAGCGTCTCCTCTAGAGCAGGATTGGTCGTATTGTTGTCTATGCCAGTGGCCTGTGCTTGCGGTTGAGGATGGAGCCATGTCATGCCGATGATCACACCGAGCAAGATGACAAGAACGGCAACTACACTCACGAGAATGTAGAGTAAACGTTGCGAGAAATTTTTCACAATCTGCCTCTCTTAACTGATAAGTGTTTAACTACCTGGGAATGTGAGCATGGTCTTGCTCAACTATACCCAAACTCGAAAGTAATTAGAGGCGATTATGCTCTTTCTTTTTAGGATGGAGATACGGAGTTTTCGTCGTTGTTCATCTAGCAACCACCCTTGCACCGCCCCGCCTGCGGCGGCAGGGCAACCACAAGGGATTGTCCAATATGCATCAACCTAACGCTTGACAGCAGGATTGCAAAGGGCTGCAAGCCCTTTGACGGGGTTTGGGGTGTCCCCAAAAACCTCTTTTCTTCGCCGCCGCAGGCGGCGAGAGGAGTGAAAGGGAGAGCTTGGGGACACCCCGAACCCCGCCAGGGGACGGCAGTCCCCTGGACCCCCGGCTTAGGTTGATGCGTATTGGGCAACCACAAGGGATTGCCCCTACAATGGTACGGAACACCTCGCAGGCTGATTCGTACCATTGTAGGGGCAATCCCTTGTGGTTGCCCTGCCGCCGCAGGCGGCTCTGCGCGGGCTTATTTGACTGGTATTGTCCCTCGTGGTTGCCCTGCCGCCGTAAGCGGCGGTGTGGCTACGCTTATTTGACTGGTATTGTCCCTCGTGGTTGCCCTGCCGCCGCAAGCGGCGGTGTGGCTACGCTTATTTGACTGGTATTGCCCCTTGTGGTTGCCCTGCCGCCGCAAGCGGCGGTGTGGCTATGCTTATTTGACTGGTATTGTCCCTTGTGGTTGCCCTGGGCGGGATTATTGCCCAAGGCGGGATTATTGCCCTGGTATTGTCCCTTGTGGGGGGAGTAACTACCCTAAAAGCGCATACGGATTTTGCAACAGCCGCTTCACCTCTTGCAGGAAACGAGCCACCATAGCCCCATACAGAATACGATGGTCAGCGGAAAGCGTCAGCGGCATGATATCGCGAATTACGGGCTGCCCATCAACGGGCACAAAAGTCTTGCGTATAGCCGCAACCGCCAGAATAGCCGCCTCAGGTGGATTAATCACCGCAACGAAGCTGCTCACATCCATCATGCCCAGATTAGAGATCGAGAACGTCCCACCACTCAGATCAGCAACCGTCAGCCGACCAGCTTTAGCCTTCTCCGCCAGTGCCTTCGTCTCACGAGCAATCGTACGCACACCCTTCAGATTAACATCGCGGATAACCGGCACCACTAGTCCGTTGGGAATATCAACCGCACAACCGATATTGATATGCTTGTGACGCAGGAATTGCCCGTCTTTATATGAACTATTGACCTCCGGGAACTTCTCTAAAGCTAATGCACAGGCTTTGATCACCAGATCATTCACGCTGATCTTTACATCCCCCTCGCTAGCGGCATTGAGCGTTGGGCGTAGTGTCAGCAGATCGGTCATATCGACTTCATTGCTAATATAAAAATGTGGCACAGTCTGCTTTGATTCGGTCAGACGCCGTGCCACGGTTTTTTGCATAGTGGTCAGCGCAACGACATCAACATCAGCAGGAACGGCTTCCACTGGTGCAGGTGCTGCGGGTGCTACTGGCGTAACTGGTAAGGGCGCTGCCACAGGTTGAGCGACAGCAGGTGCTGCATGCCGCTTCTCAAGATAGTCTTCCAGGTCGTCGCGTATGATACGACCACTGGGGCCACTGCCCTGAACCAAGCGTAAGTCAATACCATGCTCTTCAGCAATACGGCGTGCCAGGGGTGAGACTTTTATACGAGTACCATTATCGGAAATTGGTGCAGGTACTTGCACTGCGGGCTGAGAGGTAGTGGCTCTTGCAGCACTATTCGCTGTGGCAAGCTGAGCGGCAGGTGCACTCTTCGTAGCGGGCTGGGCAGACTTCTGGACGCTTTGACCAGTACCAATGATAGCGATCGCCTGACCAATGGCCGCGACCTCGCCCTCGTGTACCAGAATCTGTTCTAGAATGCCAGCATTATACGCCTCGATCTCCATATTGGCTTTATCGGTCTCAACTTCAGCAATAATATCGCCCTTCTTAACCTGATCACCTGTTTTTTTTAGCCAGCGCGTAATCGTACCCTCTTGCATAGTATCGCTGAGCCGGGGCATACTTACTTCAGGCATGGACTTTATCTCCTTCGTCGGCGTGGAGCGATCTCGTTTATGACATCGATCAATTGTTTCGTACTCGTAAGTGCAGCAATTTCGAGCGGCTTGGCATATGGCAGGGGAACTTCAACACTGGCAACGCGTTTGATGGGGGCATCCAGATAGTCGAAGGCATCCTCCTGAATCAGTGCGGCAATCTCAGCTCCAATCCCGTACGTACGCCAATCTTCCTCAAAGACAATAGCGCGGTTCGTCTTTTTGACGGAGTTGACAATAGTCTCTTTGTCCAGCGGACGCAATGAGCGTAGGTCAACAACCTCAATACTCAAACCACTCTCTCGCTCGATGCGGCGCGCCACATCCAGGGCCACCGTCGCCATGCGTGAGTAGCTCACAATCGTGAGATCATTGCCTTCCTTCATCACCTTCGCCTTGCCAAATGGGATCGTATAGTCGCCATCCGCAACTTCACCCTTGGTATTGTATAACGCCAGATTTTCCAGGAAGAGTACTGGATTGTTATCACGAATAGGCGAACCAGGTTTCCAGATTCTGAGAGTGTGTGGCAGAGAGTTGCTGACCTCCGCCGCCAGGGGTACGAATGACCAGAGGCACCGGACACTGTCCACCAAACATGTAGTAGATCTTTGCAGCATGGTTGACAATCTCATCCATTGCCAGAATGATAAAGTTGATCGTCATAATCTCGACTACTGGACGCAAGCCCAGCATGGCTGCACCAGCTGCAAGACCAACAAAACCATTCTCACTAATAGGTGTGTCAACAATACGTTTAGAACCAAATTCTTTGAGCAGACCGGCAGTAATCTTATAAGATCCCTCAAAGACACCAATCTCTTCTCCCATAAGGAAGACGTTTTCATCGCGTAGCAACTCTTCACGCAAAGTATCGTGCAGCGCCTGTCGAAACGTTACTTCAGCCATATTACGTTATATCCTTCCCGCTAAGCCTGATCGTCGGCATAGACGTAGTCGAACAAAGTATCTTCAGAGGGGAAAGGACTGTCTTCAGCGAACCTAACAGCTTCTTCTACCTCTTGTTCAACCTGGTAATCGATCGCACGTATCTTGTCATCGTCTAGCAAGCCTGCCGCCCTCAGACGCTTAGCGAAGAAGTCAATGGGATCGAGCGTGCGCCCCCTCAGTACTTCTTCCTTATCGCGGTACTGATCTGGATCAACCACAGAGTGCCCTTTGAAGCGGAAACTGACAGCTTCGATCAGCACCGGTTCATGCTGTTCGCGTGCGACTCTGGCAGCTCTCAACATAGCATCCCGCACCGCTAGCACATCAGTACCATCCACGCGCTCACTCAGAATATCATAGGCGCAAGCTTTACGGTACAGCTCAGGAATGGCAGAGCCTTTTTCAACCTTTAGACCCATGCCGTACCCATTATTAACGATAAAGAAGATAACAGGTAGATGATAGATCTTAGCGAGATTGAGCGACTCATGGAATGGGCCACCGTTTGTTGCGCCATCGCCCATCTGACAAGCGACAATCTCGCTCCCACCTTTATACTTGACGGCAAAGGCCGCGCCAGCTGCGAGCGGCAACTGTCCACCGACGATGCCATAACCGCCCATAAAACGGCGCTCTTTGTCAAAAAGGTGCATCGAGCCTCCACGGCCTCGTGCGCAGCCGGTGACTTTCCCGAATAACTCGGCCATGGTCGCGTTGGCTGAAATGCCCCGGCATAACGCATAGCCGTGCTCGCGATAGTTGGTATAGACATAGTCAGTTGGTGCAAGGCCCGCGCAGAAACCAACGACCGTTGCCTCTTCGCCGAGATTGAGATGGCAGTAACCGCCGATGCGTGCCTTTCTGTACATCTCTGAGGATTTTTCCTCAAACTGACGAATAAGCACCATGTTGTGATAATAAGCGAGCAGAGTGTCCTTATCCTCATTCTCAGGTAAGGTAGCAATGCCTGGCTCACTGGTAGCACTGGTGCCGGATGCTTTTACTTGTTTCTTTTGTTCCGTATTCATGACGGCTCCTGGTCTTTTCTTCGCTACACGTGGGAAGCTATCAATCGGCTACGCCCTGGCCTGTTCCTTTGTCTATGCTCTTCCTTCCACACAAGTAGTCTGCAATAGCTATACTATGATAGCCCATAGGTAAACTCTTTTACAAAGGATAAGCCTTTGAATGCTATAATAAGTTTCCCAAAAATCTGTTTCAGTAGTTGTTATTGATGATGGTCTTCCTCACTCCTATTGTACGATAGGCTCCTCGTTACTCACAGCTGATTAAGGCCGTAACAAGGCCGTAACATCGTTGCTTCGACATTGCCCGCACCTGACTGAGGCTCTAACATCGCCGATTCGACTGTGTAGTATAACATTGTTAGCCAGCTATAGGTAGGCCCCAAAAAGTACATATTTGTGTGTGATTCAGCATGTCTCATACACGTACTACAAGATTCAAACCTGCCCAAGTAAGACCCCACCCCCGCGCGGCAACCACAAGGCTTGTGCGTTTACCCGAAATGACGGAAAAGCTGGTGGTGCAGGAGGGCGGCTAGCCCTCCTGACGGGGTGTGGGATGTCCCCGCAACCTCTTTTTTCCTCTGCCGCCGAAGGCGGCAAAACAGACAAAACGGGTAAACGCACAAGCCCTGGCCCTTGACCCATCTAGCATTGACAGAGGGTTATAGATCTGCTAGTATTAAAACACCAAGAATTGAAACTTCTTTAAGAAGGTTGTAGAGTTTAAAGATATGGCAAATATCCCTTATTGGCGTGAATTATTAGGAAATATAATTCAAGACGCACAAGAAAAACAACGCATTGTTAGTGTGTTGAATGTCAATGCGGTGACAATCACCCGTTGGGCGAATAATACTTCTAATCCTCGCATGCAGCATTTACGACACTTAGTCACGGTACTCCCACCAGATATGCGTAATGCCATGATCGAGTCCATTACAGAAGAATATCCTGATTTCTCTATTACAGCCAGTATTCTCAACCATGATGAAGAGCAGGATGAAATTCCGTCAACCTTCTATTCACGCGTCTTCAATACCTATGTGATGACGCCAAAGATGCAACGCGCTTGGTTTATCACCAATCAGGTCCTGCAACAGGCCTTGAATCACCTCGATCCTTACCAGCTAGGCATGGCGATCACCCTTGTCCAATGCATGCCGCCCTCGCTGGATGGCAAGGTCTGTAGCTTACGTGAGCGTACAGGGTACGGTACTCCACCCTGGAGTGTGAATCTGGAACCTTATACGGTCTTTCTGGGTGCCGAATCGCTGGCCGGGCATGTTGTTGGTTCGTGCCATCCAAGGTTCATTCAAGACAATGATGAGCACAAAGGGATCGTGCCCGCACATTGGGTGGAATGGGAGAAAAGCGCTGCGGCCTATCCCATCTTCTGCTCCGGTAAAGTTGCAGGTTGCCTTGTCGTTTCCAGTACAGTACCCAATTATTTCCTGCCATACCGTCAGAAACTCATACAATACTATACAGAGCTGCTTGTACTGATTTTTGAATCCCATGAGTTCTATGATATAGAAGCTATTAATCTGCGTATTATGCCTTATTATCGCACTCAGGTGGAGCACTTGACGAATTTTCGTCAGCGTGTCTCCTCTCTCATCACCGAAAGGTTACGCAACGGGGAATCAGTTGACTGGCGACACGCTGAAGCATTGGTCTGGCAACAGATAGAAGCAGAACTTTTAACCATGCCTCCTTATACAGGTGTGGAGGAAGATCATCACTCGTCTTCTACGCCGTCACCAGATGAGTAAATTCCTGTCTTTTTGTCAATTAATACGCTTTCCAGCGGGCAGGGCACGCATAAAGGGCAATACCGGTGAAATAAGCTTTACAGAACGGGCGTTCGCCCTTACAGGGCACCCACAAGGGGTGCCCTGCTAGTTAATACGCTTTTCTCGTCCAGCCCAAGCTTTATCGCGTAACACATACTTCTGCACTTTGCCTGTGGAGGTTTTGGGCAGGTCGCCAAAGTCCACGGCAACGGGACATTTAAAGTGTGCGAGCCGTTCACGGCAGAATGAGATAATCTCCTCTGCGCTCGCGTGCTGGCCAGCTTTGAGCGTCACGAATGCTTTGGGGCGTTCACCCCAGGTCTCGTCAGGGACGGCGACGACGGCGCATTCCATGACAGCGCAATGTTGCGCAATGACCTGTTCCACTTCGATCGTGGAGATATTTTCGCCGCCTGAGATGATGATATCTTTGCCCCGGTCCCGTAGCTCAATATAGCCATCGGGATGCCAGACGCCGATATCACCGGAGTGGAACCAACCCCCCTCAAATGCTTTTGCCGTCGCATCAGGATTCTCGTAATATCCCTTGGCGACACCGTTCCCGCGCATAATGACTTCACCCATTGTCTCACCGTTGCGCGGCACGTCATTCATTGCCTGATCAACCACACGCACACACTCCGTCGTCACATAGCCCTGTCCCTGACGTGCTAGCAAGCGGGCCTGCTCCTCCGTGGATAGCTTATCCCATTCGCTATGCCATTCGCAGACGGTACAGGGACCATAGGTTTCGGTTAGGCCGTAGACGTGGATGGGATGGATATTGAGTTGTGTCAGCTGGCCCAGTACCGTTGGCGAGGGAGGCGCGCCAGCAATAGTGGTGGTCAGTGGCTGAGCCAGACGATGAGCTTTCGGGTGGTTCACCAGGAAAATCTGTACTGTTGGAGCGCCGTTATAGTGCGTCACATGCTCACTCGCAAAGAGATCCCATACTATTGCGGGATCAAGCTTGCGCAGACAGACATGACGCGCCCCCACAGCGGTGACTGCCCAGGTAAAGCACCACCCATTGCAATGGAACATCGGTAATGTCCATAAATATACACTCTTACTGGTGAGTCCCGTTGCCAGAATCTCACCAAGGGCATTGAGGTAAGCGCCCCGGTAGCTAAACATCACACCTTTCGGGTGGCCGGTCGTGCCAGAAGTGTAGTTAATACAAATAGTCTCTTCCTCATCCTCCAACCAACTGACCAGAGGCTCTGCACTCCCACCAGCCAGAAACTGTTCGTAAGGATCATCAGCATTGCCTGTATCCGCGATACGTACTACACGCACAGCGGAGAGGTCGAGCGGCTCTACAAGATGATACAGCTCGTCATCGACAAACAGCACGGTCGCACCGCAGTGTTGTAGAATATAGCCGATCTCTTGTGAATTCAGGCGTGTATTGATGGCCACGAGAATCCCACCGGCGGCAGGTACCGCAAAGTGCGCCTCCAAGAGGGGCGGAATATTGGGTGCGAGAAAAGCCACACGATCATGCTTGTGCAGGCCAATACTACGCAAATGAGAAGCCAGACGATACACACGCTCGGCAAATTCACGATAAGTATAATGTCGCTCCCCATGCACAACTGCAATCTTGTTGGGGAAGATTAAGGTGCTGCGTTCTAAAAAGCTAACGGGCGTAAGTTCCGTACGGTATACTTTTTCAGTCATTTTTTGCTCCTTCGTAGACGAAAAATGGCCTATAATGTATTTTCTTCTATATTATACTCGATCTATATTGGACTTATGCCTTAAAGAAAATATATTTTCCCGTCTGGTTCCTCTGGCTTTTCTCATCGTGTTGTATGACCTTGTAAATGGAGCGGTGTAGTGCTACATTCAGCTACAAGAACAACTTAAAAACTGAAGGATGATCGGTGGACAAAAAACAGGAACGTATGCAATTGCTCGAACGGCAATGCGAGCGTTTAAGACGACGCATAACGCGCTTAGATGAGCGCAGTAACTTCTATTCGTGGACACGTGTCATTGTCTTTTTTGGGGGCCTGCTGATAAGTACAGTGGGTTTCATAGTAATCTGGTGGCTCGGTCTTGCCACAGCTCTGCTTGTGCTGACAGGATTTGCTTGCCTCGCGTATCTGCATGGTAAGGTTGAGCACAGTCTTGCCAGGCATACACTCTTACTACACATACAAACAACATATATCGCACGTATGAAACTGGATTGGGAGCAGATACCGTCTGCTCACAGCGAGCCACCGCCGGAAAACCATCCATTTGCCTTAGATCTCGACATTACTGGTAAGCGTTCTCTACATCAACTATTGAATATGGCCATTTCTCGTGAAGGGAGCCAGCGGCTCTGTGATTGGCTGCTGGCAGTTCAGCCTGACTTGGAGACCATTCACGCGCGGCAAACGTTAGTGCAGGAATTAATCCCATTGAGATTGTTCCGTGATAAGCTCGTCATGCATTCGTTATTGGCAACGCGACGTGCAACTGAACATGTGGAGGGACAGCGCTTGTTGCGCTGGCTGGAACAACACTCCTCTTCCCCTCATGAATTGCGCTTGCTCGTATTGGGGTCAGCTGTGCTTAATATTCTTACAGTTGTCTTGTTTGTGCTGACACAGCTGATAGCTCTGCCGCAATTATGGATCTTCTCACTTTTATGTGCTGTAATCATGCTCTTTACCACTGCCGATAAGCGCGGCGACATTTTTGAAGATGCCGTCTATCTGCGCTATGCCTTTGCAACGCTAGGTGCCGTTTTTACCTACCTGGAAAAATATCCCTATGCCCAGCACACACGTTTGCAGCACTTATGCAAACCCTTCTTTGTGGAGCGTCAGCATAGCCCCTCACGATTACTCCAAAGGCTAGAAGGGGTCGCTTCTGCTGCAACATTGAAGAATAATCGTCTACTCTGGCTGATCATCAATGCGCTGGTCCCCTGGGATGCCTATTGTGCATATCGTCTCAGCCACTACAGGACAGTGATTGCAGACCGTCTGCCGACCTGGCTCGATGTCTGGTTTGAGCTGGAGGCCATCAATTCATTAGCAACGTTTGCCTATCTCAATCCTGAATATACCCTGCCACAGGTGATCTCTCACACGGGACTACCGCAGCAGGACGGCAAACTATTCCAGGCGCTTGAGCTAGGTCATCCTTTAATTCCGGTAGACAAAAAAGTCTCGAACAGTTTTGCCTTCGCTAAGACGGGTGAGGTAGTGATTATTACCGGATCTAATATGGCGGGCAAGAGTACCTTTCTGCGTACCCTAGGGATCAATCTCTGCCTCGCTTACGCCGGAAGTGTGGTGGATGCGCACCACTTGCATACCGAGCTTTTCACCCTCTTTACATGTATTCGGGTGAGTGACTCGGTCATTGATGGATACTCATACTTTTATGCGGAGGTGAAGCGTTTGCGACGGATGTTAGACGCATTGCAACAGTGTGATCTTGCTATGCAGCGGCCATTGTTTTTCCTGATTGATGAGATTTTCAAGGGCACAAATAATCGTGAGCGTTTGAGTGGCAGTAGAGCCTATATACGTGCTTTGATTGGCCACCATTGTGTTGGGGCTATCTCTACGCACGATCTGGAACTGGTGAAGCTGACGGATGTACTGCAATGCGTGCATAACTATCATTTTAGGGAAGAGGTGGTGGATGGCAATATGGTCTTTGATTATGTGTTGCGTGCTGGTCCTTGTCCAACGACGAATGCGCTGAAGATTATGCAAATGGAGGGGTTG
This sequence comes from Chloroflexota bacterium, assembly GCA_005879655.1. The sequence continues at coordinate 10,885 of VBJK01000143.1, forward strand.
CCGGTGGAGTAATAGTCGGCATCCCTCTGCGTCTCACACGTAGAACACGAAGAAATGCATAACAACAGTATCAGCATATGTGGTAAAATTGAAGTAGTGGAGAAGAGTTGAAGGTGCGTTTCCTTTATCTCAAACCTCTCAGAAAACGCGGCCCGATAGGGGTGCACCCGTATCCCAAAAAATCAATAGTGCCTCGTTTTCATACTGAGTGAGTATAGTTCACCAAAGGTGCTCTACCAGCTTTCTGAGCATCCTTCCTTGTATGGAGGAACTCTTCCCATCCTTTCAAAACTATCTATCTTGTTATGGAGGTTTTTCTTATGAATCGTTGGTTAATGCTCGTAATAAGTCTTCTCATTTCTGGCCTTGCGTTGACGGCTTGTGGCGATTCCACTTCTCCAAGCACTAGCTCTGGGAGTGGAGGCAACGACGTTCACATTACCCTGGGATCGCCCTCGGCTGAAATGACAATCACGTCCGACGTGACGACCTTCGCAAAGGGCAAGACCTATCACTTCATTGTTGTGAACAATGGGAAAATGCAACATGAGTTCGAGATCGCAAAAAAAGTCCATGCCAATGCGACCGAAGCAGAACATGACGCTGCATCCCTGAAAGAGTTACAACGTATCGATCCAGGCAAAACACAGACACTCGATTACACCTTTACCGATGCCTACCCTGCTGGCACGCTAGAATTTGAGTGCGGCATGCCAGGGCATTATGATAAGGGGCAGCACACGGATGTCACTGTAACGGCCTAAATACTAATGGGGGTAGAAGGGTATATGTTTACCCTTCTACTTTGGCTTGACCTAGAAATCAGCATCATGGCAGAAAGTAGTACCTATCTCGTTATTGGTAATGGTATTGCAGGAGCGACAGCAGCAGAGGTGTTACGCACCGAGAATGCCGTCGCTCATATCACGATTATTGCCGATGATCCTTGCCGGGTGTACTATCGCCCGGCCCTTAAGGACTATCTGGGCGGCAAAATCGGGGAAGAGAGGCTCTGGGCGCGTCCCGCTAGCTATTACCAGGAGCGTCATATTCACTTGCTGCCCGATGCACTTGTCGGGATACATGTACAGTCACACTCGGTACTTCTGCGCAGTGGAAGAACGCTCAGCTACATGCGCTTATTGTTGGCTCAAGGAGCACGACCCAGGACGCTCAACTGTCCAGGAATGCACTTGGTTGGCGTTACTACCTTGCGGACGGTCCCCGATTATCAGAAAGTCCTCAGATATTTAAGTAATGTGCGTCGTGTGGTAGTAGTGGGTAGCGGTACATTAGCCCTGGAAACCATTGAGACCTTGCGGCGCAGGGGCTATCAGGTCACTCATCTGTTACGTAACCGTCGCCTCTGGTCGGAGGTGCTTGATAGCACCGCTTCAGATCTTGTACTTCAGCAGGCATTGCGTGACCAGGTTGATGTACGTTATGAGCAAGAGATTGCCGAAATACGCGGGAAGGATGGGCACGTCACTGAGGTTATCACAAAAGATGGCACACAGATCGTGTGTGAACTGGTGTTACTCTGTATCGGTATCGAGCCTTGTATTGAAGTAGCCAAGCAAGCCGGTATCTTCTGTGGAAATGGCGTCAGAGTTGATGGCGCGATGCAGACCAACGCTCCCGATATCTATGCGGCTGGCGATCTCACTGAAACCGTTGATCCACTCACTGGACGTGCCCGCAACATCGGGCAATGGTATCCGGCCATCCAGCAAGCGCGTGCCGCTGCCTACAGTATGCTCGATCTATTAGATACGCACGAACACTATTCTATAGGGAACTTCTACAATGCTACCTGCTTGTATGGTCTTGATTTTGCGTCAGTCGGGCATTCTGTCCTCTCTGCTAAGCAGATGGCAAGCGGTGAATTTCAGGAAATCATCGCAGAGCCACAGCCGCGCTCCTATCAAAAAGTGCTCCTCAAGCATGGGCTTCCTCTTGGGGCATTGGCCCTGGGCAGTCGTGAGCGCGTCATAGCTTTCAAACGTGCTATGGATCATCAAGTAAATCTTACTCCCGTCGCTAGTCGTCTCTTTGCTCCTGATTTTCAACTTGATGAGTGGCTGAATCAGCAAGCAATACCCCCACCTATGCTTGGTGTGAGTAGAGTAGGGGCGAACGCAGTGCAGCAAGCGGCATATACTTCTGCGAAGATGCCGTCCGCTCTTCTTCAGCTCAATACCATCACAGAAGGCATATTGCTCCCCGTCGCGCCACCTGAAATCGCATCTTCTGTGCAGAAGACCTATCTGAGCCAGACCAAGGTGACAGTGATTGGGCGACAAGAAGGGTGTGATCTCTCTGTACAGCACGCGAGTATTTCGCGTCGGCACGCCGAAATTAGCTTTGGCAACGGCCAATATATTCTACGCGACCTGGGAAGTAAGAATGGTACATTTCTGAATGATAAGCGTGTAGAACCTGGCAGTATTCATCTACTCGCGGCCAATGACTCACTCCGTTTTGGTCAGGTCCTGTTTGTACTTCATTTGCAGCAAGCCAAACCTGAGTCATCGTTGCTTCTGCGTGCTCAGAAGCCCTCTCAGCTCTCGGAAGATATCTGGGCTGTCACAAGGCTACCACAAAGACCACAATGAGGAGTATGAAGTGCCATGTCACAACAGATCTCACCGCGCTTACCAGTCATCGATGTTCAGCATCGATCCAATCTAGTCCCATTAACCGAAGATCAGGTGCGTTTTGAAATTGATATGTGCATTGGGTGTGACCGCTGTCTGAGGGCCTGTCCGCTTCCTTCGTCCTCGCTGATCACGATTGCTGATCTGAACTTAGCGACCATTTCCGATACTATTACCCAGCCAGTCACACGCTTTACGCATGAGTGTGTCATGTGTGGTTCTTGCGTTCCTGTCTGCCCTGTCAATAATCACCGCGATCTTTTGATGCTCTCGCTTAAGCAGCGGCTGGGCGTGCCGTGGGACGGGACGGTAGATATGAGTCGTGTGTTCCAGTATCTCCCCCCTGGCTGGAGCCTGAACCTGTTACTCAGCCGCCTGCGTGAGGTGCCGCTGTTTCGTGATGCACAACAGATACCAGATCATTACTTGCACCATTTCATTGCCTCTTCTAAGATTCTTTTATTGACTCCTGGTGCGATCGTACTCCAAGAAGGTGAATATGGGCGGGATCTCTACCTGCTGTTGGATGGACGACTCTCTGTGGCCTCTTCTGGGCCGAAAGGGGAAGAGATGGCAATTGCGGTCTTACAGCGAGGAGAGTTTATCGGAGAATATGGCATACTCACTGGACTTCCCTGTCCAGTTACGGCTCGTGTGCTTGCTCCTACAGTCCTGTTAAAAGTGCCTGAGCAGGTGATGCAACGCATGATGGAACTGGCCCCCTCAGTGAAGCACTTCTTTGAGCGCTATCATGAGGCACGCTCTGTTGAGCTGGTCATGAAACGTCTGGCCCTGTTTCAGGGAGTGAGAGATGCTGACTTCAAGGACATGGCACGTAGGGTGCAGTTCAGAACATATGATCGTGATGTGCCAATCTTCTCCGAAGCCGATAAAGAGGCAACAGCGCGTGAGCCGCTGTGTATTATTCTAGAGGGGTTTGTGAAGGTAGCTCGCCGTACGAGTGCAGGTATGGGACACAACCGCACCGATGAGCGCATTATCGCCTATCGTCAGGGAGGAGACTACTTCTTCGGCGGACGTGATTCACTGGGCGACGGGCGGGCTATTTCGGTCACTACCATTAACCGGACACGCGTTGCTATTTTTGTGGGCCGTCTGGAGCAATACCGCTCAATGGCCAATATGGCTCAGGTAATGACCGGACCACTGAGTAGCGTGCGCGTTGACGAGGAGAAGCCCTTCTCAGAGGCAGAGGCGCGTGCCAGTTTGCGTTCCCTGGTTGGTGAGGGAGTAGTGGAAGGAACCGATGTACTGGTAATTGACCTGGACAAATGCGTCCATTGCGATAAATGTGTCGAGGCTTGCACTCGTCGTCATGGTCATTCCCGTATGAATCGGTCGGGGATGGTTGTTGGCAATATTAGTATTGCCACCGCTTGTCGTCAGTGTCAGGACCCGGTCTGCATGCTCTGTAATCGGGCTGGCATTGCCCGCTTGCCAAGTGGGGAGGTCTATATCACCGAGAGCTGCATTGGTTGCGGTATCTGTGCCGAGCGCTGCCCCTATCATAACATCTCGATTATCTCGCTGACGGAAGAGGAAGAAACTAAGAGCAATGATTCACTCTGGCAGCGCTTTACCCGCTTCTTTTCGGAAGGAGCGGGCAAAGAGCAAGGGAAGAAGCTCCTGCCAATGGTCACTGCAAGCTCCCCCAACGAGCCATCGATGACTGACCCTCTTGAAACCATGCGCAAAAAAGTTGCCGTTAAGTGTGATTTGTGCGCTGGCTATAATAATCAGGCTTGTGTGCAGGCATGTCCGACCGGGGCGGCTTTCCGCACGCATCCTATTCAGTTTTTTGGATCGACTGATGAAATCTTATTGCGACGAGCACGTTAAAGAGAGGATACCTTGAGCACACCAACAAAATATCCTCTTACAAAGACATCAAAGCGCATCTGGCATACACCAAGATCACGTTTCGCATGGTTCTGGTTCTCCTTCTCGCTGATCTGTTGTGTCACACTTTATGTATTGGATACCTTCGATGTCGTTTCCGAGTTTAGTCGCATCTCTCATGGGGGTATTCCTGCCTATATAATGATACTGATGGGCGCGGCCTACTCATTGCGGACGCGTTTCATGCGCAATCTGCCAGGAAAAGCGCAAAACTGGCTGTGGATGCATATGTGGATTGGTATTGGTGCTCTCATCGTCGCAGGCTTGCACGACGGTTTCCTCTTTCTGCCGATTTTCTCCTATACCGAAAGCCATCTGGGCATGCTGGCCCTGTACTCGCTCATCCTTATCGTCGGCAGCGGCATTGCTGGCCGCCTGCTTGATCGCTGGCAAGCTCGCGTGATCGTGCAGGAGGCTAATACGAATGGGGTAGGCATTGCCGGGACGGTCAGCAGCCGTCTGTTGGAACTGGAGTATATCGTTGAACGTTTGTATGCGGGCAAGTCGGAGGTCTTTAAGCAGTATTGTGCACAAGCCATCCGTAGTGCTGATGAACCCTTACGAAACTTGCCCAAAATCATGCCACAAGAACAGGCGGATTTTCAGCGGGCCTATACTACCTTGCAAGATCATGCACGCCTGAAACGCTCCCTGATGAAACAGGAGCACGCTCGCCGCATTTTTCGTGGTTGGCGCACAGGACATACAGCGCTTGCTCCACTTGCTCTGCTGATCATCACCTATCATGCTTTGACACAACTAATGACGACGATGTTTCATCTGCTGATCCCTTGGCTCCCCTGACGTAAAACGAAATGCCCTCAAGTTTGTTCGACTTCATCTTTTGTCTGACATTGCTATGCTTGCACTGATGATCAAAGCTTAAACCGCCCGCCACACCTGCACCGTCCTATCCCACGAGCCAGAAGCAACGTGAGTACTATCCGGCGACCAGGAGACCGACCGTACAGCCTCTGTATGGCCACTATAGACGTAGGGAGGGTTATCACCAAAAACATCCTGCCAGACCCGTACTGTACGATCATCGCCAGCAGAAGCGATCATTTTGCCGTTGCGAGACCAAGCTACGGCATAGACAAAATCTGTATGTCCATGATAA
>VBJK01000377.1 GCA_005879655.1 Chloroflexota bacterium
TGCTTTTTTTGCTGGTCAGTGAGTTCGATGTGCATGACTATCTCCTAGCTGCTCAGAAATAATTGGCGAGCGAGTTTTCCGTTCGACCAGACCAGTAATTGCCCGTATCGTTCTGAAGTTTTCAATTTCCAAATCCTCGTTGCCAATAGCAATGTTAAAGGACTTCTCCACGAAGAGGACCAGTTCCATTGCAAACAAAGAAGTTACAAAACCAAGAGCAAAGATGTCCTCATCGTCTTGCAAATCGTAGTTACGGAACGTTCGTGACAAGAATCCTTTGATTTTTATTTGTGAGTTCTCCATTGTTTGTTACACTCCTTCTACTAATTGTTAACAGATCTGCGCATCTTTCTTGCTTCCCTCGTGTTATTTTTCTTCTTCCCTCTTTGTCTTTGATCCTTAAGTAGCGCAGAAGAGCAATTTTCCATCCGCTGCACAAAAGCTGCCAGAGAACTGATTGTTGGATACTCGAACATGGTAAGTATTGAGATCTCCTCTTCGAGTACGTCTCGCAGTCTGCTACTAACCTGTACAATAAGTAAAGAATGTCCTCCCAGATCGAAGAAGCTGTCATGTATACCAATGTCCTCCGTCTGTAGCACTTCTTGCCAGACACGCGTAATAGCTTGCTCTACCTTATTTCTAGGTCGTACATAAGTTGCCCTCAACTCCCTATCTCCTGCCATTGGCCTGGGCAGAGACCGCCGATCTATTTTGCCATTAGCAGCAAGTGGCATGGCTTTTAGCGGGACAAATGCTGCCGGTACCATGTAATCTGGTAAGCGTTGTTTCAGGTAATTTCGTAAGTCACTTCTACTACAGGTCTGTCTTTCATCGAGTACCACGTACGCTATCAGACGTTTATCACCAGACGCATCATCCTCAATCAGCACAACGGCATCTTGTACGGCGGGATGCTCAAGCAGTGCGCACTTGATCTCTTCCAGTTCGATACGGAAACCACGCACTTTCACCTGTAGATCCCTGCGCCCGACAAATTCAAGCTGACCGTCAACTCGATAGCGCACTAGATCCCCTGTTTTGTATAAGCGAGCACCTGGTTCGTTGCTCCAAGGGTGCGGAATGAAACGATCGGCAGTCAGTTCTGGCCTGTTAAGATATCCTCTTGCGACACCTGCTCCGCCAATATAGAGTTCACCGACGATGCCAATGGGCACAGGCGAGAGGTAACGATCCACTACATACACCTGGGCATTAGTAAGTGGTTGTCCAATTGAGGGAGCCTTTTGCTCATCTCTTGCGACCATAGTATAGGTTGTGCCGATTGTGCATTCCGTTGGGCCATAGAGATTATAGACATACTGCACCGCCCCTTGTTCATAAATCTGCTGTACTAGCGTGGATGACAACGGTTCACCTCCCAGAATGACAGCACGCACTGATGATGGTATGGCATCCATACGTAACAACTCAGTCATGGCCGATGGGACAACGCTGAGCAGGGTGACATTCTGCATCGATACGAGCGGCAAATGCAGGACGTTTTTCGTTAAAATGACGCAACCACCCCAACTTAGAGGGACGAAGATCTCGAAGACGGAGAGATCAAAGCAGAGAGATAGAGCCGCAAGGGAACCAGCCCGTTCCTCCGTACCGAAGACATTCTTCGCCCAATAGAGAAAGGCAACGGCGCTTCTATGCGTGATGGCAATACCTTTGGGTCTGCCCGTTGTACCGGAGGTGTAAAGCACATAGGCCAGGTTTTCGCTTACTATCTCCTTGCGGATCGATTGTACACGCTGTTGAGCGATGAGGGAATTATCGCTATCCATACAGACCGTTGTTGTGCCAGAAGGTGGCAAGCCTGTGAGCAAGCTCTCCTGAGTCAGTAGCACCGATACGCAGGTATCCTGTAGAATATAGGAGATATGCTCCTGAGGATATGCTGAGTCCAGGGGAACATATGCACCGCCAGCCTTGAGAATACCAAGGAGTGCTACGATCATCTCTACGGAACGTTCCAGGTACACACCCACCAGCACATCCGGTCCTACACCCAGGGATTGGAGATAGTGCCCCAATTGCTGCGCTCGTTGCTCCAACGCCGCAAATGTAAGGTGCATCTGTTCAAAGATAACTGCTATAGCATGAGGGGTACACTCACTCTGGGCTTGTATCAGGTCATGGATACACGTCTTTTCAGGTACAGGGAGGCGGGTAGCATTCCACTCGTAGAGGAGCCGCTGACGTTCAGTGGGCGTTAGTAGTGGCAAGCCCGCAATAGGACACGCGGAGTCGGCAACGATGCCTGTGAGCAAGGTTTGAAAATGGCCGATCATACGCTCAATCGTGTCACTATCGAAGAGACTGATATTATACGTAAATACTCCCACAACACCTTGCTCAGTATCCTCAAAATGTACTGCCAGATCAAACTTGGCGACGCTGCTTGTTCTCGCCAAAGGACGCAGCGTTAGATCAGTAAGTTCTAAAGGCTCTAGCAGCGCATTGTACATCGTGAACACTACTTGAAACAATGGATGACGGCTTGGATCACGCTTGGGCTGGAACTCCTCTACCAGCTTTTCAAATGGCAGATCTTGATGAGTATACGCATCTAATGCTACCTCGTGTACCCGCTTGAGCAAGTCGCAGAAGCGAGGATTGTCCGACAAATCAGTGCGCAATACCAGAGTGTTGCCGAAGAAGCCGATCAGGTTCTCTATCTCTGCCACGTTGCGGTTAGCTACTACCGTTCCTAAGACAATGTCCTCCTGTCCTGTATAGCGCGAGAGGAGAAGCTGGAAGGTTGCCAACAGGAGTATGAACAACGTTACCCCTTCAGCTCGGCTCAACGCCCTCAATTGCGCTGAGAGATCGAGCGGGAGGAAAACAAAGCGTGCAGCCCCTCGAAAGGTCTCATCGAGGGGGCGAGGATGGTCGTGATGCAATTGTAGCACAGGTAAATCTGCCAGTTGCTTGCGCCAGTAAGAGAACTGACGTTCTAATGCCTCTCCTTGGAACCAATGCCGCTGCCAGATAGCAAAGTCAGCGTACTGGATTGGTAAGTCTGGTAAGGCAGCTGCCACGCCGGTTTCAAAGGCCGTGTAGAACGTGGAGAGTTCCCGGTAAAAAACGCCTGCCGACCAACCATCAAAGACGATGTGGTGCACAGTCACGAGCAGGACATGCTCGTGGTCATGTAAGCGTAAGAGCATTGCACGCATGAGAGGGCCTTGCATCAGGTCAAATGGGAGCATCTCCTCTTCATGCATCAAGCGTTGCAGTTCAGCCTCTCGCTTATGCTCTGGCAGCATGCGCAAATCCAGACATGGCAATGAGGTTGCCAGAGAAGGAGCGATCACCTGCGAGGGTGTTCCCCCGGCGACATGAATGGTTGTACGCAGTATCTCATGACGCTTTACAATCTCTTGCAAGCTGCATTCCAGCGCCACAACCTTGAGTTGACCCTGCAAATGCAACCAGAGAGGCATGTTGTACAAGGGAATATTTGGAAACAACTGGTCAAGGAACCAGAGGCGCTGTTGGACAAAGGAAAGCGGTAACTCTGCTGAACGCTCAACTGATACAATTGCTGGTACTTGTCGTCCCTTCTCTACGCTGCGTTGCACTTCGATCCGCTGTGCCAGTTCTTCTATTGTGGGTGCCTCGAATAGAGTGCGCAGTGTCAGTTCCACACCCAGAGACGCACGCAAACGAGTAACTGCTAACACGGCTAGCAATGAATGGCCCACCAGGACAAAGAAGTTCTCGTGTACACTGATCCGTTCTACCCCCAGGATATCACACCACACTCCTGTCACAATCTCTTCGATAGGGGTGCGTGCCATCACAAAGTTATGTTCTACGGCTCGCTGATGCGGCGGCTCTGGCAACGCTCGTCGGTCTACCTTGCCATTAGCTGTGGTGGGCAACGCGCTTAGTGTTAGCCAGACCGAAGGTGACATATAATCGGGCAAGCGCTGCTTGAGGTAGTTACGCATATCTTCATTGACGATAACC
>VBJK01000378.1 GCA_005879655.1 Chloroflexota bacterium
CTCATTTCGCTTTAGCCCTCAAAGCCGCAGGCCGCAGCTCCTATGAGAGCCAGCTTGGGGTTGAGTATAATATGGACTGGTATTTGCTTGAGCAAGGACGAAAAGCGCCCTTTATTGGTAAAGCTCTTCATAAAAGAACCATCTTCCAAAAACGGTAGTATACGTGGTGGAATCCCGCCACCAACATACACACCACCAGTAGCGAGCATCTTCAGCGCCATATTGCCAGCCTCAGCCCCCATAATCGAGACAAAAATCTTCACGGTAGCAACACAGAGCGGATCAGGGGCAGAAGTAGAGAGAGCAGCATTGACAATGACGGGCGCGCGGTCCTTTGCCACAGCCAGTTGTTCACCCAACCAGGGCGGCTCATCCAGCCGGACAAACTCTTTCAAACAATCATAAATATGTGGCAACCCACTGCCAGAACAGATCAACTCATAACTGACATGTTCAAAACGCTCTAACAGATAACGTAGCAATTCTAACTCGAAGCCATTCGTAGGGGCAAAATCCACATGGCCCCCTTCCGAAGGATGAGTATAATAGCGCGAGCCATCACGAGTCAAAAAGGCTTCTCCCAGACCCGTGCCGGGGGCAAGAATAGCAACTGTGCCTTGTGGATCGGGTTGTCCGGCGTTTAATGTGCGCAAATCTGACGGCTCAAGCAAAGGAATAGCGTGAGCCATAGCATTGAGATCATTGAGCAGGTACACATGGGGAATATTGAGTGCCTTTTGCAACTCGGCCTCGTTGATCGACCAGGACATATTGGTAATCTTCGCCTTCCCGGCTAGCACGGGACCAGCAACCCCAAAACATGCTCGTGCTATAGGCATATTCACATGAGATAAAAATTCTCGCACCAACGCTTCCAGGCTCGGATACTGTCCACTTGGAAACGTCATTTCTAGCAGAGGTGTACGCAGTTCGTCCTTTGACGAGAAAATAGCGAGGTTCGTCTTTGTGCCTCCAATATCGCCAGCAAGTAGCATCATAAAACACTCCATCCCATAAACACAACAAGGAGCCTGTAGAGAGCCTGTTTGGAAAGGCCTGTTCAATCAGATGACGTTTCTCCATATGAACGCTTTACAAACAGCCCTAAGACAGCAACTCCCTCAATCATATCACAGCATCCAATCAATAGCGAACTATTGACAGGTAACTAGAGCAGGGCGTGTATAACAGACGCGCCAATAGTAAGCTGTACTGGTTGCGTGGTAAAATATTCATGGATAAGCAATGACAAAGTAGGAAGCGTGTCACTATAATTAAAACAAAGAAGACTTCCACAGAAATGTGCCGCCATGATTGAACATTCGCATACAAATCAAGAAAACCAACATATCGGTAACTATCGACTGCTGCAACTCTTAACACAGAGCGAAACTTCACAAATCTACTTGTGTGAACATGCACAACACGCTACACCGCTTGCTCTAAAAAAGATGTATGGACGATGGTTTGGCGATGATTTGGCGAAATTTTTCGCCCACGCCTCGATGCTCTCTCGCTTGCAACATCCTAATATTGTTCCACTACTAGATTTTGGTGCTGATGGCGATATAGTCTATATTGTGATGCAATATTCATCAAATGGAACATTGCGCGAACGTCATCCAAAAGGTACAATAGTTCCGCCCAACACCGTGGTTCACTACACCAATCAAATTGCTTCAGCCTTGCAATATATCCATGATCACAAACTCATTCACCGTGATATCAAACCACACAATATGCTGATTGGCACTTATGGCGAGATATTGTTGAGTGACTTTGGTAGCTCTGTCGTCTCTCATAGTCTCAACCCGCTCTTTCCTAGCCAATACGATTTTGAAGGCACGGTCCTGTATGCCGCCCCAGAACAGTTAAGGGGGACACCTCGCCGCAGTAGTGATCAATATGCATTGGGTGTAGTTCTTTACGAATGGTTGTGTGGCCAGTGGCCTTTTTTCGGCACGTTTGAGGAATTGACACATCAACATTTATTTGTATCACCACCACCCCTACGCACAAAAAATCCAGCCATCCACCCTGCGATTGAACAAACAGTGATGAAAGCCCTGACCAAAGACGTGAGGAAACGCTTCTCTACGGTGACTGAATTCGCTGAAGCCCTGCAATGGTCGGTTGAGCAATCGCAACCGGCTTCACCGCCAAAGGAAAAAGTAAAACGTCAGTTTATGTCGCCTAAACCATTTACAGAATGAAAAGAGCGCATAGAACAATTGTTCCGGCAATTTGTTCTGTACGCTCTTTGTGACGCTTCTTAAACTCACCCCAATGTCATACTTCTGTTGATTATTGTCCCCAAAGGCTCTATACTAATAGTGCTGACTATACAGAGCACAGCATATATCATCTCTAAAAACTTCCGTTGAGAGGGAGGCACTACTTTGAACCAACGGCAAATGCTATCAACAAAAGAAGCCAGTGAGCTTTCAGGGTTAAGTCCTGACTCTATTACACGTCTGTTGAGACAGGGACGCATTGAGGGGCGCAAGGTTGGACGTACCTGGGACATAGACTCTCAATCCTTCTATGTTTCTCTTATTGCCTCCTGGCAACCACACGAGATAGCAGAACAGACTGCACATCTGCTTGATTACGTGACTACGCACTATTGCCGTAGCGAGCGCTATAACCATGCAGAAATGCTGACAAAACACCTGCTAGCAGTCTATGAGAACATCTTTGGCGAGGGACACCCTCATACCTTTCCCATCCTCGCAGCTCTGGCAAAAATGTATTGTCATCCCAGCCGACTTGATGAATCCGCTGCCATCTCTCAGCGCCTGCTAGCCCTACAAGAAAATGCATTGGGGCCGGATCACCCTGCCCTTGTGAGCACGCTCGCACAACTTGCGGAGATCTCCTGGGAGGATGGCGCATTTGATGATGCAGAGCAGTATCTCCTGCGTGCTCTACGCCTCGCTGAACAGTTACCAGAGCAGGAGCAGCCTGCCATGGCGGAACTATTGCGTAACTTGGCCGATATCTATATTATCCAGGACCGCTTCGCGCAAGCAGAGGCACCACTGAAACGTGCAGTCGCCATTGATGAGCGAGTGCTGGGTCCTGACCACCCAAAAACACTCACAATCCTGCGCAATCTGGCGCACCTCTACGTCTACCTGAGTGACGTAGCACAAGCTGGCCCTTTGTACACACAGCTCTTGACAAAGCCAGACATGTCCTACCCAGACGGTCTTCATGATCTTATCGTGCTTTACCTACAGGAGGGAGAGAAGACCCAAGCCGATGCGTTTGTGCAGCAAGTGCTTCTACGCTACGAGCTGGAAGAGGGAGAAGAGGGTCTCGTGCATATCCTCTACGAATTTGCACGCCTCTATGAGGATGAGAACTACGACAGCGAAGCAGAGAAGTTCTATCAAAGAGCGCTTCCCCTCAGCAACTGCGTGAATAGGAGCTATCTGAACACAGCTCTGATCCTGCATAGACTGGCACGTTTGTATGTCAGACAGGGTCGCCACGCCGAAGCGGTGCCGCTCTATCACCGTGCCCTGAGCCTACGAGAACAAGCGCCAGAGCTGGAAAGCCCTAGTCTGTCCATCTTACGCAATGACTTGCTTAAGCTGTATGCCCAACAAGAAAACGATGCTTTACCAGAACGGCTGATGCACCACATGCTAGCAGCCAGAGAACAGAAACTGGGGTCACATCATCCAGACCTCATCCCGATGCTCAACA
>VBJK01000144.1 GCA_005879655.1 Chloroflexota bacterium
CCCTTTATGGAGCTTGTGCGACATTACCAGTTGCTAGTCTTATCGCATTGTAGTGAGCCAGTGGGCCATCTCTATCCAGGGAAGGGTGATGTCTCAGTGCAAGATATTGTCACCTTTCTCACAGCGTTTCCCGATATCCGTTTCATTGCGGCCCATTGGGGGGGAGGCTTGCCATTCTATAGCCTGATGCCAGAGATTCAGCGCATCACGGCCAACGTATGGTATGATACTGCGGCAACAGTTTACCTCTATCAGAAAACAATTTTTTCTGTGGTGACACGTTTAGTAGGTGGGGAGCGAATTCTCTTTGCCAGTGATTATGGACTCTTGCGCCAACGGCGGGTCATTGAGCATATTCGGCAAGCAAATTTGGATGAGCATGTCACTGCTCTGATCCTGGGGGGGAATGCACGAAAGTTACTGGGGCTGACATAGATTATGGATTATGTGCATATTACCCTATGAATGATGCTTATTGTATAAGATCTTATGAGAAAATGGTTCTCCTTGGGATAATCTTGTGTAAAATGTGTAAAATATATTATGGGAATTATTCTGATGCAGTGCGTACAGCACGCTATAATGCCGCTGCTATGCCCTGCTTTCTCTTGAGTACGTTGTGACGGCAGTTACCCTCTTCTAGTCAGGTTTATAACTAGAAGAGTGGTCATGCTCTGGCGAGGCGTCCTGCACAGTGACACTGAGACTGTATTAGAAAGAATCAGGTACAATAATCTATGAAATGTACTGACTCGCTCATAAAGTTCGATGGGACTAATTACCTTTTGTGCTTGACGATTTGACCGTAGTTACGTACTATGATGGTTGACGAAGGGAGTGCAATCATGCAACAAGACTTTTTGGTGGAGTGCCGTAGCTATGATAAAGTGCTACGAGGGTCGTGGCAGGCGTGCAAATTAGATGCAAACCTACAGCTCGGTGATGAATTGGTGGAAGGTGTGCTTAAAGATGGGATACGCTTATGGTTGCCAGCCGGGACACTCATGCGCTGGGCCACAGGAACACGTCCTCTACGCTACAATTGTATACAGTTTTTCTGGCCTGAACGCTGGTATATGCTCAGTGCCTTCTATAATGAGCGCCTGCTGATTCATACCTATGCTGCTATTACCCAACCGGCACTTATACAGCTTGATCGCCTGTCTTATGTCGATCTCGATTTGAGTATTCTAGTCAAGCCAAACCTGGATTATGAAGTGTTAACCCAAGCGGAGTTTGATCAAGCGGCGCAGATGTTACGCTATAGCGAGGAGACGCGTATCAGCGCATTGATGGCGCTACGTACGCTCACCAGTTCTATTCAGCGTAGCGTGGGTCTTTTTGCCACGGTACCTCATCAATTGCGTCACACCGATTTTCACCTCACGCGCTGTGGAGATGCGCATTAATCACTCCAGACGAAGGGGGCCTCTGATGCCTAAGCGTATCGATCATGTTGCAATTATTGTGCGCAATATTGAGCAGGCGCTGAGCTTTTATCGGGATGTCTTGGGTATCACTCCTGGCGAAATTAAAGAGGTTCCGACTGAGCAGGTCCGCATTGCTTTTCTCCCCCTTGGGGGTCCTGGCGGGAGTGACATTGAGCTGATCGAACCCACCACGCCTGACTCCAGCTTGACGAAGTTTCTGGAGAAGCGTGGTGAGGGCCTGCACCATATTGCGCTCGAAGTTGACGATATCACGCTGGCTCTGCAAGAGCTGCAAGCGCAGGGTGCGCCTGTGCTCGATAAGCAGCCACGTATTGCTGCGGAGGGGCGGGCTATCTTTCTGCATCCCAAAGGGACAAATGGAGTGCTCTTAGAGTTGCTTGAGAAGCGTGCTCCTTGAAATTATGAACTGGACTGGAATGCTCCACAAAAGTTCGCTTGCACACCCTGCTCTGCACATCCCACACAAAGAGTTCGCCTCGGCTCTTAGGGAAAATGGGTCAAAGCGGCATATTGCCATGCTTCTTTGGCGGATTACTATCCCGTTTATTCTTGAGCATCTCCAACGCACTAATCAGTTTGACACGCGTATTGTGTGGCTCGATTACTTCATCGATATAGCCACGGCTGGCGGCAATATAAGGGCTGGTAAATTTAGCAGTGTACTCCGCAATCAACTCTTTCCGCCGTTGTTCGGGATCGGGCGCGTTTTTGATCTCGTCTTTAAACAGGATCTTCACTGCCCCCTCTGGACCCATCACGGCCAATTCAGCCGTTGGCCAAGCGTAATTGATGTCGCCGCGTACATGTTTGCTATTCATCACATCATAAGCCCCACCATACGCTTTACGTGTAATGACCGTAATCTTCGGTACTGTAGCTTCACAATAGGCGTAGAGTAACTTGGCTCCATGGCGAATAATGCCGTTATGTTCCTGTGCAGTGCTTTGTCCGAAGCATTGATGTCCAGCACGCCAGCTAGTGCGCGTGGCTGTTGCGCGACGATGCCTATGGGACGCCCATTGAGTCGTGCAAAACCAATAATGATGTTCTGTGCAAAGTGTTCCTGTACCTCGAAGAAGTCACCATCATCAATGACATGTTTAATCACTGTTTTCATGTCATAGGGCTTATTTGGGTTATCGGGGATAATACTATCCAGCTCTTCGATCGTGCGCGTGGGCGCATCGGTGGGGGTGATCAGAGGAGGATCGTCCAGATTGTTTGAGGGAATATAACTCAGCAATTGGCGAATCTGGCGTATGCAATCCGCTTCGCCTGGACATGAGAAGTGTGCTACGCCGCTAGTGCTATTGTGTACTCTGGCACCGCCCAGCTGCTCAAGCGTAACATCTTCGTGGGTCACGGTCTTTACCACATCGGGTCCCGTGACGAACATATAGCTTGTCCCCTCAACCATGAAGATAAAGTCGGTGATCGCGGGCGAATAGACTGCCCCACCGGCGCACGGCCCCATGATTGCTGAGATCTGTGGGACAACGCCGGAGGCCAGCGTATTGCGTAGAAAAATATCTGCATAGCCGCCCAGGCTGACCACACCTTCCTGGATACGTGCCCCGCCTGAGTCATTCAGTCCGATCACTGGCGCGCCATTTTTCATGGCCAGATCCATGATTTTACAGATCTTCTCGGCATGGGCTTCGGAGAGCGAACCCCCAAATACGGTGAAATCTTGCGAGAAGACATAGACGAGACGCCCGTCGATCTGGCCGTAACCTGTCGCCACGCCATCGCCAAGAATGAGCTGCTCGTCCAGTCCGAAGCCGCTGGCACGATGAGTAACAAACATATCCAGTTCGTTGAAGGTCCCTGGATCGAGCAGGAGGTCGAGCCGTTCTCGTGCGGTTAATTTGCCTTTCTGATGCTGGGCCTCGATACGTTGGGGGCCGCCACCCAATTTGGCGGCGGCTTTCATCTCTTGCAGTGCTGCGATTTTTTCCTGTGTAATTTCCTGAGAGCTACGTTTGCTGGTGGTCATAAGAGCGGAATCTCCGTTGATACACTTTTCTATACTAAAGAATCTGTTAGCAGCGTAGTTGCTAACAGCAGAAATAAACCTTGTGTGCCTATTGTACCTCGTACGGCAGTGTACTTAGGGCATTATACCATGGGGGAGAGCTTGTTCGTGCAAGTTCAGCACTGCCTCACTCCCCCACAACCGCAGCTGGACATTTGCACGAAAAGCTCATGCTGATAACATATTCTTTTTATATGTGTTTGATGCATACTAGTCAGAAAAGTTGTCTTTCTGTGGATACGAATGTATAGAGGTTTGGGTTGTAGAGTTCTTTTGCAATATAACTATTTAAAAAGAGCATTTCTCGTAATCCTGTAAGAATTGACAGGTCATCCCAGGAGTTTTTACGGGCCTACAAGACTGGCTACTGTGACGATGCATGCTGCACTTTTTCCAGGTATACTTTGAGCAAGAGATGGGCATATTTTTTTTTGAGGGGGAGTTTTCGTCTTATTACTACAGAGACAGCATTTTTAGGCATAACCAGACAATGAGGGTCCAGTACATGAAGTCGCGCTCAAAGCAAAAAGAAGATGAGCAATTTAAATTTACCGACGTTTTTACCGCATTTGCAAGCTTACCTCGCATCTTACACATCGTATGGTCCGGTAGCCCACCCTTGACGGCGAGCCTGGCTTTTCTCAATCTCTTGCGTGGTATGACACCGGCTATCACCGTAGTCATTACAAAAGTAGTGATCGATAGTGTCGTGCAGGGCATACGTATGCACAGTGTCTCCCCCATCTGGATACCGGTAGCTTTACAATTGGCCATTGGTCTGGTCGATCGTTTACTCAGTACGGTCAGTAACATCGTGCAACAGCTCCTACAGGAACGTGTTTCCCATCGTGTGCAGTTGATGGTTTTGGAGAAGGCGAATAGTCTTGACCTCTCATTTTTTGAAAACTCCGAATTCTACGATAAACTGCAACGTGCCTCCAATGAAGCAAATTATAAGCCGGTCACGATCATATCCGAGACCTTTACACTCATGCGCACCCTTATCACCTTGATTTCAATGCTCAGTTTATTGATGCAATTGGCTTGGTGGCTGGCGCTCATCGCTCTGATCATTCCAATTCCTTCTTTCATTGCCAGTACACGCTATGGCTGGATTGGCTATCAGCGTATGCGGCGGCAATCGCCCGAACGCCGCAAGATGCGCTACTTGAGTACAGTGATGAGCGTTGATGATTTTAACAAAGAAGTGAAGCTCTTCAATCTGGGAGATTTTTTTATTGAGCGCTATCGTGGGTTGGGCGAGAAATTTTATGAAGAAAACAAAGATCTGCTTACCCGCCGTTATCTGAACAGCTTTTTATGGACCGGGCTAACGATTGCTGCCAATTCTGCAATTTATCTCTATGTTGGTTTAGAAACGGTGTTAGGTCGCATTAGCCTGGGTAGTTTGACCTTATATACACAGGCGGCTATTCAAGCGGGACAAAGCTTTCAGGGTGTGCTGGATGGCGTTTCTAATACCTACGAGAATAATCTATTCGTCAATACATTGTTTGAATTTCTTCAGTATCAGCCGCAGATCATTTCACCGGAGCAGCCACAACCTATTGTGCCACACTCCGACTCTAATGGGCTAGAGATAGAGTTTCGCAATGTCAGCTTTACCTATCCCGATAAAGAAGTACCAGTGCTAAAAAATGTCAGCTTTACTATTCAGGCAGGTGAGGCGATTGCAGTAGTTGGGCGTAACGGAGCTGGCAAAACGACTCTGGTGAAATTGTTAACGCGGTTGTACGATCCAGATGAGGGGGAGATTCTCATTGGTGGACGCAATATCAAAGAGTACGATTTGCACGATTTGCGCGAACAGGTCGGTGTAATCTTCCAGGATTATGTGAACTATTACATGACTGCACGTGAAAATATCGGTGTGGGTCGTGTCAGTGAGATGGCAAATCGGGACTTGATTGCTAGCGCTGCACGTAAAAGCGGTGCCAATGCCGTCATCGAGCAGCTCGACGATGGCTATGATACGATGCTAGGGCGCTGGTTTGACGAGGGGGTGCAGTTGAGTGGTGGTGAGTGGCAGAAGATTGCACTGGCACGTGCATTTATTCGTGATGCGCGTATCCTCATTCTCGATGAACCAACCAGTTCGCTCGATGCGCGGGCCGAGTACGAAGTCTTCACTCATTTCCGTACCCTCACTGAGGGCAAGACGGCCATCTTTATCAGCCACCGTTTCAGTACCGTACGCTTGGCTGACCGCATTTTCGTGCTGGAGCGTGGCAATATTATCGAGAGCGGCTCTCATCAGCAGTTGATGGAACTAGATGGTCGCTATACCGAGCTGTTCAATTTGCAAGCTGAGGCATATCGCTAATATCCACCCTCCCCGCCCCCTTCGGGGGCGCACAAAAAATCTACCCCATAGGCATGTGCGTTAAGCGGGGGTCCAGGGGGCTTCGCCCGCCTTTCGGGGTGTGGGGAGTCCACAAATACGCCTTTTCTTCTCTGCTGCCGCCGGAGGTGGCAAGAACAAGGGAGTGCAGAGGGAAATCTCTGCTTAACGCGCCTGCCTATGGGCGCACAAAAAACCTACCCTTGAAAGCTGGGACGGGTAGGATTGTGCGAGAGAGAGCATCTTCACGAATTGAGAAATGGGCTGGCCTGGCCTGCACAATTAATACCAAAACAGGCATCAACGTGGCCCAAGTATATATTGTTAGACGCCAGGAAAAGCGTAGGGCCGCGAAAGTGGCCACAACCATGCGTTGATACAGGCATGTGTGCCGTAAACTTATCCTGAAGCAAGACGCTTACAGAGTTAGGACAAGCGCTACCATTGACAGTGTTAACAAAGCCATCCGACACCACGTTATCACCCTTTACAGCAATACACATCTTCAGAGAGACTCCGTTAAACTGGGACTCGCTACAGCCACCTCCCGAAGGGTGTATTTGAGAGACGGAGGCGGCCTGAATTGGCATAACAGCCAGAAATGCTAAGCCGAGACACAGTGCTCCGACAAGGGTCGCAATCAGTTTCATACTCCAAGAATGTCGAAAAAGAGGGTGGTCCTCCGTGTTTGGGTCCATCCTTAGATCTCCTTTCACTGCTATCGCATGTGCAATAACAAACTAAACAAAACGTTATTCTTTCCACCAAACCACGCTCTCTGCTGGCTTGGGTAAATTTCTCATTTTAAGCATTATATGCGATAGCACGTATTAGCTCAATATATGTAGGAGTAAATACTAACGTATGATAATGGCATAAAGTGTACCCCACCCCCCGCAGGGCACCCATAAAGGATGCCCCTGCGGGGGCTTATGTGACCGTTATTGCCCTTTATGGATACCCTGCCCGCTAAGGTGTTACGTACCATTGCGCACTTCCCTGCATAAAATTGCCTACTTCCGTTTCTTTATAGTCGCAACGGAATAGCCAGATAAGGTGAATAGGTGTCAAATTAGCAGCGATGCAACGATGAGAGAGAGGTTGTATTATGAACATCAATGAGCAGTTTGAAAGTTTTCTGGCAGAATTAGGAGTAGAGATGGAGCGACCAGAAGAGAGGTATTGTAATGGAGATGCCATACCGGAGGTCTCCATTTTTCAGGCTTCGCGTGATCACTATGGTGTCTTCTATCGCCTGGACATCATTGAGCATAAACCTGAATTACGTATTATGATCCCGGTTGACAAGGGGAATACAAAGATGGATATCTATCTCGTGCGCCTCAGCAACCAGTTACCGCTCAATCCATGCTTTACTAGCATGGCTCTCTACGAAGGTAGCGCTGCCTTTGAGCATGGGCGTGAGGCAACTTTACAACA
This sequence comes from Chloroflexota bacterium, assembly GCA_005879655.1. The sequence goes on from VBJK01000144.1 coordinate 7,289, forward strand.
TCTGCTCTACGCAGTGGCGGAGATGATGAAGCAACTCTTCTGGGCTGGTGACTTGCAATATATGCGCTTCCCAAAGGAGATTGAGGTCTATCCACTCCTGATACAGGACGAAATACCAGACAAGAAAAACAGGTAATATATCCCTCACAGTATGAGCGTAGGGAGCGTGGGAAATTACCCCGGCAATTTTCCCACGCTCCCTACGCTCATACTGTGAGATACAAGACCTATTCATGAAGGGGTTACTATGGTACACTACTCTATATTTTTTTATGGAAAGGACGATCAGCATGCCGGACAATATAGATGCCCTTGGGCGAGAAGCCATCGAGCATCTCACACTGAAGCATAACGCCCGCGAGCGTGCACTTCCTAAATCGCGTACAGCCATTCGCTACTGCGCAAATAGTATTCGCGCTACCCACCGGCAAGACTTTCATACTGCGGAAGAACTCCTGACACAGGCGGCCAGACTGCTCGCAGAGATGAAGATAGATTTGCAAGATCATCAGGATATCTATTACGCTGGATTCGTACAGGATGCGCAAAAAGAATACGACGAAGCTGCAACGTTTGCAGCACTCACATGCCATCACCCCCTGCCAAGTGCCGAAGAACTGGCGGTTGGCTGGTCCTCTTACCTGAATGGCTTGGGTGAGGCAGTGGGAGAACTACGGCGCTACGTGCTCGATCAACTGCGCCATGGCCACTTTGCCGCTTGTGAAGTATACTTACGTTATATGGATGATATTTATGCCTTGCTGATTACCATCGATTATCCTGATGCGGTGACATCAGGCTTACGACGTACTACCGACACCACTCGTGGTATACTAGAGAAGACGCGTGGTGATCTCACTACGGCGGTGACGCAGGCTCATCTGCAACAATCAATGGAAGCGCTGCAAGAAGCCCTGATAAGGTATAAAAATGAACAATAGCAAGTATGTCCTAATGAGGACAGAATTTGTAAGGTGTGTAATCTCATTTTATTGATTCTGTATACTACGAATAGCATCTATTCGTGTCTTTATATATACGGGGGACGTTTTCTCTCGCAAAATGTATTTACTTTTGTACCCCGTGCACATCATCATTGTGCATAATGCCATGCAGAGGGGGATGTATGGAAAAAGAAGAACAGAAAAATGATGAGCAAGCGGTAGCAATAGCGAAAGCAGCCACTTCAGCAAACATTGTCACAGCCGATTCCGTAGAAGCCGAAGAGGTACCAACCATTCCACTGGGGTCGCTCCAGAAGCTTGGTGGACTACAGCCCGCTGTTGTTGTACATTCGATTGCTTCAACACACCAGGTAGACATGCCGACGCCACTCGTGGTCCAGTCTGTAGAGTACCAACGGAGCATGAGAGAATGGCTACAGTTCTGGCGCGATGGTATACGTCCTGCATATCTTCCGCTAGCGGTGATGCCTGTCTTGCTGGGTAGTGTGCTGGCATGGACACACAGTGTTTCTGTGCAAAAGCCGTTGGGGCAATTTCGTTTCATCCATTTTATCGCCATGCTCGCCATTGCATGTTTGCTCCAGGCCGGAGCAAGCCTGATCAACGACTATTATGACTATCTAGGTGGTGTTGACACTGCCAATGCGCTTGGTCCTGGAGCATTGATTCAACAGGGGTTAGTCAAACCAGCCAGGGTATTGAGTGTTGGTCTGGCACTGCTGGGCAGTGGCGCGCTATTGGGCCTGATCGTTGCGGCATCGGGTGGGGCGATTGTCTATGTTCTGGGTCTTGTGGGCCTGCTGTGTGCCTATTTTTACAGTGCAACTACGCGCCCGCTCTCTGCAATAGCGCTGGGTGAACTCATTGGCTTCCTGATCTATGGACCATGCATGACCCTGGGTGCTTATGCAGTGGAAACAGGAACTATATCGCATGAAGCGCTGATCTACAGCGTACCGCTTGGCTTGCTGGCAGCTGGCGTTATCCATCTGAACAATATTCGCGACATAGAAGGAGATATCCAGTCTGGCAGGCGTACTATGGCCTCATTGCTGGGGCTAAACTGGAGCCGTGCGTGGTGTGCGACATTGCTGCTTGCAGCCTATCTCGTGATCATTGGTCTGGCCATGCCACCCGGAGCACCACACTTGATCTTGATCATACTCTGGACGCTACCGACGCTAGTTGTGATCATCACTGGAGTGCTGAGAACCGATAGTCCGGCCAGCTTCCACTTGGCCATGCACAAGTTGCTAAAAATGGAAGTAGTCTTTGTAGTGTTGTTGACCATAGCTCTCACTATAACAACTTTGCTACCAGTATTAATTTATCTGCCAACACATATACTGCGCTAAAAGAAAAGGTATGAGATGGGCCACAAATTTTTGCGCCGGGGTCCCGGCGCAAAAATTTGTGGCCCATCCAGAACCATTCGGGCCATTTACAAGGATGAAACACTGTGTTACACTTCCGGTAAGGTTTCGGATCTGGCGGCAAGAATTTCAATAACATCTTGCGTCGAAGACGGAACTCTACGGTCTTGAGAGTCAGGCTCAGATCACTGTTTGCGGTTGTTGCACTTAGGAGGTGCTCTATGGCGGGCTGGGAAGAAGAACTGGCCGTCCTACTGCGTGAACTAGGAGTAAAGCAAGAAGAACCTAAGGCTCACCTCCGACCAATGCGCCAATTCCCGCGCAATAATGGTAAACGGCGGGACCAATCAGCCGACGCGCTATTTTTAGATGAGGATAGTACAGAAGCATACGCCGACGACGATGAAGCATGGTTGAACGACCTGAATGCTATGCGGCGCGAGGTTGATGCTATCGTCAATCAGGTTGTGCTATTAATGCAACGCGGCGGTCTCGAAAAGTCTCTCAAGGAAGATGTCATGGTGGTCTTGCGTGCATTGCGACGCCGTGCCGCAGTGACACAGCAGACAGCGACTAGCGATGAGGCCTATCTAGAATCTGCCTCTGCTATGTTACATTTCTGCCGTCTCATCCTCCAATTGAGTGAGTTCGCAACCGAAGATTTTTAGATAGTATCTTTGCTTTTGCTCTGCTACTATGCTGCTTCCTCCGGTCCGGGACTGGTACAATGTCGTCCCAGTTGGTAGACCTGAGTGCGCTATCTACTCTTTTTCCTCACTATAATGATATGTTAAGGGGAAGACCATATGGAGGCGTTCCATGTATCGCGCCTGTCTTGTGTCTTCTTCTTGCCCATACGCCATGCATTCCATGCCTACAGTTGGTCTGCCCCTTATTTTGCATGGAGGGTCACTCAGTGGCGAGCGTATTCAGAAGGTACGTTCTGAACTCGCTGTACTGCTCCTCGTGGAGGATATGCATATCTTTCATGAGCGCGAGTAAGGTGATCACCTGCCCCACAATCAGTGTTTTTGAGACAACGGTACGCCTATTTTCATCCTGAATGGCCAAGGTCGCCTTCGTAACAGTTGTTCTGTACTCAAGCATGTTGTGGATACTATCTAGAAATTCGTTAGAGAGTTGGTCATGCAGATCGTGTACGGCTTGCGCGAAGCTTCTGTCCTGCATTCTTTACCTCCTATGTAAATGGATACATATCTTTCTATGAGATCTGCATTCTTGGTGGCGGTACAAACGAGGTTTTTCTTCGAGCACATCTGTATGTACCTGGCAACGTTGCTCTTGGTACTCTTCTGGTAGTCGGCTTGATGGCTGGCAGAGGATCGGTTGGCGTATGGTCGGAGGTAGGTGGACTGTGCGTCTTTCTTCAAGAGCAGTGTGATACCACTCCTTGCAACGGCGCAAGGTCCCTTCCAATGCGCCGATTCGCTTGCTCAGCGGGTAGAGGCGAAATTTGTATGCCTTACAGCGCAACAGGAGATACTTTGGTTGAGGGGCATTCTTCTGTTGGCTGGTGCTACCGCATCCCATCTTAACGCTTTCTCTTAGATACAGGTGGTCTCTTTAGATGAGTGTACACGAGCGGATGAACTCTTGTCAAGACCTCTTTGGTCATGCGGTCATTTTAATCACACTTCTTTCACATCTAAAAATTGCCGTTATTATAGCAGGCAAGCATAGTGGTGACAACAGAGAGAGGGCTTGCCAGAGGCGGGGAGGGGAAAGAGAGAGGGCAGACAGGACGTTGCAAAAAGTACTATTGGGGGGATAGTGAGCTGCAAAATTATGAGCGAATGTGATACCAACCTACGTTCAGTGGAACCAACCTCACATGAGCGTTTCTGATCTACGACCGACTTTCCACGTTTGAGAACTACTCGTTAGAACGCAGGTTGGTATAAGTCATGTGCAGGGCTTCTATTTAATGGTACTGAGGCTGGTCAGAGCCGCCGCCCTGAGAACCTTCCTGGAGAGACCCTTCCTGAGTGGATTTCTCCTGAGCAGATTTCTCCTGAGCAGATCCCTCCTCCGGGGTCATCTTGCTCAAAGCTGTCACAATGGCGGGGGCCAGAGATTCCGCTAGTGCGGGAGCTAGGGCTACTGCGAGTGCATTAGCCAGTGTAGTGCCAAATGGTGATAACTGTGCTTCCGCTGGCGTTGGTGCTGGGCGCGAAGGTGGTGTTATCAAGGCAACCATCAGCGCTTCAGTCAGCGCCTTAGTGACTGCATCTTCTTTACGGGCTCCCGTTGCTGGTTGCGCTCCGGTCTCAATCAGGCCCGTGATAATCGCTTCAAGCACTGGGTCGATACGCTCGCGTAGTACTTCTTGTATAGATTTGCTGATCATCGTAATGACTCCTTTCCTTGCTCCTTCCCTGGTAACGATAAAAATGTCATCATACAAAGATGGGATTGTGCCAATAGTGTCATGCAGTGATTGCAGAATTGTATAGGCCCAGGGGGAAGCTAGAAGCATTCCCCGGAGCCAATACAAGAGCAAGTGTTAGCTCTAAAAACTCAGACTTTCACCTGACTACTACTGTGTCTAGCTGTTTTTAGCGAGCGCTGAGAGCTGCGACTAAAAGTGGGGCTACTGACTCTAAAGGACGCTCCTGCTCTTGCTCGCTCTGACGGCGGCTCATCAGGAGAGGCAACAGAATAGGAAGCACACTCTCGATGCCCTGTTCCTGTCCGCGCTCAGCTTGGCGATGGCTTGTCAAGAGGGGCAGCAGAATAGGAAGTACATTCTCGATGCCCTTTTCCTGGCCGCGCTCAGCTTGGCGCTGGCTCGTCAAGAGGGGTAGCAGAATAGGAAGTATGCTCTCGATGCCCTTTTCCTGGCTGCGCTCAGCTTGGCGACGACTCATCAAGAAGGGCAGCAGAATAGGAAGCACATTCTCGATGCCCCTTTCCTGTCCGCGCTCAGCTTGGCGATGGCTTGTCAAGAGGGGCAGTAGAATAGGAAGCACACTCTCGATGCCTTGTTCCTGTCCGCGCTCAACCTGACGACGGCTCGTCAAGAGGGGCAACAGAATAGGAAGCACGCTCTCGATGCCCTGTTCCTGGCCGCGCTCAGTCTGGCGACGACTTACCAGAGTTGATAGCAGGATAGGCATCAGAGCCTCGAATGAACGACCCTGCTCACCACCACGTCCGTAGCCGCCACGCTCGCTGATCTCACGTGTAACAATTTCCTCGATGATAGGATCGAGTCTATCACGAATTGCTTCTCTTACTGGACTAACCATTAAAAGTCTCCTTTTGAGTGTACTTGGTAACATCTATCGATTGGAGATGGATCTCCTCTTTAAGGTTTGTACAATGCTGTTGAGTGCAGGATAGCACCACACTGCATATGTGGAGAGTGGAACCCTGACTCAATGATCATTTGTACTCCCTTCATCACTATACACCGGCCACCAAATATCTGAATATGGCAATCGTGAAGATAGACAAACGTGGGCGTAGCTGCTCATCGCGCCAGCGTTTTACGTCCAGCAATTTGCGGTAGACCTGATAGGTCAAAGGTTGATAAACTAGATCGTGTGTTTCCAGGAAGCGTAAGGGATAGCCACTGAAGCCACGCTTAAAGAGGTAAACACCCCATAGCTCCTGTCCTTCCTCTAAAACGTCAGGAATGCCACGGAAATTGTAGTACCAGCAACCTTTTGCCTTTGCCCATTGCATACCCGTCCACTGCAAAAGGTGGTTCGGCATGCGCTCACGGTGCTCATTGGATGAGGCACCGTACATATACCAGCTCCAAGGTCCTAGAGTGATGACGATGATGCCCGCAATAGCTTGGTCCTCGTACTCAGCGAGGAAAAGTGCTGCCCGATCTTCTTCACGACACAGACGAAAAAAGTCTTCATAGAAGGATTTCTTGTGGATGAAGAACTGGTCACGTTCGCTTGTCGTCTCGTAGATGCGATAAAAGGTGTCCAGATCTGCTTGTCCCTCGCCACGCCGCACCGTGATCCCCTTACGGCTGGCGAGACGAATATTATAGCGCCACTTCTCTTTCATCGCGGCTAAGAGCGCCTTTTCGTCAGGCCGTATATCGAGCACCCACTCGTGGCGGACGTGGGTGGCATATGGATTGGTGCAGAAACCATGACGCTGCAATGCGCTGAGCCATTGGACATTATCCGCTGGCACGCTTGGCTCAACCTTGAGCATAAAGGCATGGCGTCTGCGCGCTTCGGCCTTTACGAAGTTGAGTAGCACTGTCATCGCAGGTGATGCAGGATCGGCAATGACGGGTCCACGCGGTGCGTAGAAATAGGTGCGGTTAAGGACTGGAGCGCGCGAAACTAAAATGAGCATAGCGGCACAGAGTTTCCCTGTGCCGCTATCATCGATCACACCAACACGTAGTGCCTGGGCTTCCAGGTAGGGAGCCAGTTCTCCCCACTCGTATGATTGCGTAATATTACAGCAGCTCGACGATGCAATAAAATCATTCCACAGTTGGTGCTCAGTGATGATGCAGGCTTTCATAGAATACGGCCTCTGGAACCCCCTGTCATTCATGCAGGGGATGAAAGAGGCGTTCCTTTCTTGGTGGAGTGTGGTGGGTGGCCTTCCTTGCTGAATGGCTTTGGTTGCTTTTTTGCCACGAACCAGGAGCGAAATGCCACCCAAGTCAAGATTCGACAATCCTTGACTCGTGCTCCTTGAGTCAGTCGCTTATTTGTGCGATAGGCGTGCACGCTGATGGTCTTGCGTATACGGCCAAAACCACCAACTGTACATAAGCCATACTTGGCATGTTTCACCAGTGTGCCTCGTTTTAAGCCAAGGCTCCGCGTCCCACCATAGGGCTTGCGTTCACCGCCTTTTGAGGCTTGCAGACGATGGAGTTGACGCCTGTGAGGCTGCACACCAACCATATACCAGAGCCGTGTGCAGGTTGGATGATCGGCTCCACTCTCTGATGCTGCCATCACCCAAGCGTCAACGGCATGAGAGTCAAAAGACTGTTTGCTTTTGCTCTTCGTCTTTTTGAGTCCGTAGTATGCTCGTAACTCTTTCGTTTGGTATCCTTGTAGCAGATACACTGAGAGTCCCATCTCGCACAGGCGTCGGTACAGATGCTCCTTGCCCACTTGCACAGGACTAAATAAGGCGTTCCACTTGCGTCCACGGCCCTCTCTGGTCACAGCTTGAACATCCTCAACCACCACAGAGCCAATGGGCAGGATCTTGCACAACTGTGCTATCACGCGTGCCTTCCTCCATTTGCGGGATCGTCTGGCTCGTCTCATGGAGCGTCTTGTTTCGACCGCTTCTTTGACATGATCAGGAGCCTCCACCATGAGATTGATCACCGTGTCTTTGCTCCCCACCACGCTATAGCCTTCAAACTTGGAGCCAGGATCAACACCAGCAACTAGAGGCTGGTTCTCAGGCTCCTGTTCATAACAGAGTTGGACATAGAAGAGTCCTAACTTATTTCGTTTAGGTCGAGCAAGGCCACTCTTAAATAAGTGGCGTGCTTTGGCTGGTGTGCAGGGCATCAACGGTATGCCCCTGGTGTCTACAACTGCTATTCGCATAAGGGATTTCCCTTCTCCAAGTCAATGCTTGGGTAATAGAACCCTTCGTGGTGGCAAGAGAGGCTTAGCTCTGATTGTATCCAGTGCAGCACTTTCGGCGTGAGTATAAGCGATCCGAGTTAGGGTGGCGCTCAGACATTCTTGTAGCCCCTCTGGCTGCTGCTTGGCTAAGCCAAGCCCACTAGTCTAAGAACTTACGTTGCGCTAGCCGTTTCGCAAGCCCCCATATGAATACGGGGGTTCTTGACAGAACCATGATCCTCAATAATGCATGCACAAAACAAGAGTCAGGGCACCCACAAGGGATGCCCCTACAATGGTACGAACACGCCTTACAAGCCCATCCGTCCATTGTAGGGGCATCCCTTGTGGGTGCCCTGACGGCTGAGCCGTTACCACTTATTTGCCACGGGCAACACGTGCCAATTCAATCTTTTGACGCTCTTTATGGCGTTGTGCACGACGTAACTCTACAAACTTACCCCACGCGCTATAGATCAGCGGACGATATACGTAGTCTTGTGTAGGCATATTCATGCGGGAGAAACCGTCAAAGCCCTTTTTATACTCGTAGACGCCCCACATCTCTTCGCCTGGTTCCAGCACTTCGGGAATGGTACGAAAATCGAAGTAGCTACAGCCGCGCTCTTTCGCCCAGAGTATACAGCGGTATTGCAGTAGGTAGGTGGGCTTTAGATTGCGCTTATGATTAGCCGAAGCACCAAACATATCCCAGCACCAATCACCGAAGCGAATCAGCATTTTTGCCGCAATTGCTTCACCTTCATGCTCAGCCAGATAGAGTACTGCATCACCCTTGCCTTTGAAATAACGCAAGATCTCCTTATGGTACTCTTTACTGTGAATAAAGAAATCATCGCGCTCACTGGTCAAGGTGAGTAGATTGTAATAGCTATCAAAATCTGCATCAGTGGTTGCCTCGCGGATGATCACGCCTTTGCGCTCGGATACACGCACATTCTGCCGCCACGTCATCTTAAAGTTTGCCAGTAACTGCTCGGCACTGGGACGGATATCGAGCACCCAGCTGCGTCGTCCATGCACAGCGATCGGATTGGCATGAAAGCCAAGGTTCTGATACGCAGCAAGCCAGGCATCCATGTTAGGATCATCATCTGCAATGTTGGGTTCGACGCGCAAGACGACCGCATGCTCTTTCTGTGCTACTTTATGTGCATGTGCAAGCAAGGCGGCGAGCGCTGGGGAAGTGGGATGCTCCACCGTAGGCCCGCGTGCACTATAAAGCCAGTTCGTATGTATCCCTGGCAAACGAGTAGGTAGCGGAACGGACGCAACCGAAAGCATCATGGCTCCGATCAGGCGTCCATTCTCAATGGCCCCCAGGCGATGGATATGATTGCCCAGGTATTTATTCAGCTCGCCCCACTCATACGATTGTAGCAGATGACCGCGTGGTTGGCTGGTCAGAAAGTTATTCCATTGTTCCTGGTCAGTAATTTCCTGGATAGACATAGTGAGCTACATTCTCTCTATAAATTCGCGTTTGAGTATACTGTAGACACGTACATCATGATACTTACCAAAGCGAGGAATCGCTTCTCGTAGCGTCCCTTCGTATTTGAAACCGGCCTTCTCATCTGCACGCCAGCCGCCTATATTCTCTTCCATATCCTGCGTCTGGATGCGATTCAGATTCAGTTCCATGAAGCCATAACGAATCATTAGTCTGGTTGTTTCAGTACCATAGCCCTTTCCCCATGCGTTGCGGTCGCCAATGATGACATAAAACTCCGCGCTCTGGTTAATCTGATTGATATCTTTCAAGCCCACGAGGCCAATTAAGCGATTATCGCTTTTAAGCACTACGCCAAAAATGATATGTTTGAAGTCTTTATATAAGTTTTCCAGGCGCTCCTTGCCGCGTGTATCGCTGGTTGGATAGATGGAGAACCAGCGGCGAATCTCTTCATCATTGAGCCAGGTTGCATAGAGATGATTATCTTGTGCTGGCTCTAATGGTCGCAGATAGAGACGATCGCCGATAATAAACGGATTTTGCATAGTGGATGTATCTTCGGTCATGGCCAAGCCTCCTCCATTTTTCTAATAGGTCCGAAAGCAGTATAACATAGCAATAGAAGTGAGGCAATTTATGTCTGTGTGGAGTTCGATCTTTTCCCGCATATACCCAAAGCATCATCTTTTCTGCTCTTATCCCTTGATATGACAATTTCATTTGTACTACACTTATATATATAACTTTAGTACAGCTAAAGATAAGTCGTTAACTGTATGAGGGTTATGTATCTTGTGCTAACAAGATGTTAGCAAAGAAAAGAAGGGATCTATCTCATGTTTTTTGTGCGTAAATTGGAAAAAAAATATGTCGCGCTTCTCGTTGTAGTTCTGTTGTCTATACCTCTATTGTTTACGGGACAGCATACTGTTAAAGCAGCTAGCAGTGTACAACATTACCTCTATGTGTTCCCTGACGGTGGTATTGATGTCTATGATATGGATAATCGGTATAAATTGGTCAAACAGATCAAATTACCTGTCTTCTCTGGTGGACGTGGTTCGGTAGTGGACGCGGCCAGCAATGCGCTCTATCTGAGTTACGGTGGTGATGGTGGAGACCATGGCGATGGATCATTGCTCAAGTATAACCTGTTGACTGATACAATCGTGTGGCAACAAGATTATCCCTTTGGTATCGACAGTATGGCGATCACACCTGATGGCGAGACGATCTACATGCCTGACGGTGAACATCGAAACGACAGTACCTGGCACATTTTAAATGCCTCCGATGGCAGTGTGAAGAGTAGCATCGTAGTTAACAGTGGTCTGGCTGCTCACAATACGATTGTCAGCCTGGATGGGACCCACGTCTATCTTGGCGCTTTAAATGCCGACTATCTCTATGAATATTCGACAGAAACTAATACACTAATTCAGAAGATCGGCCCGTTAGCGGCAGGCGTACGGCCATTCACTATTAATAGTGCTGAGACCCTGGCTTTCACAACGGCTTCGGGTGTGTTGGGCTTCCAGGTGAGTAGTATCACTAGCGGACAGGTTCTCTACACGGTCGGAGTCAACGGCTTCACTGCACCAGACAATGCACCAGTGCCAAGTCATGGTATCACGCTCTCGCCGGACGAAAAAGAGATCTATGTGGTTGATACCGCCAATAGCTATGTGCACGTTTACGATGTCTCTGGCTTGCCTGCAACTGCTCCCAAACAAGTTGCGGACATTCCCCTGAGAAAAATGACGGGTACGGAGACCCCATGCTTGTACGATTGTACACACGAAGGCTGGCTTCTGCACAGTCGTGACGGTCGTTATGTTTGGGTTGGCGATTCGGGCGACGTTATCGATACTGTGCAGCGCAAGAGCATCATGAATCTGGATAGCCTGTTCAATACACGGAAATATCTGGAAATTGACTACTCCAATGGTGCAGCGATCTTCAGTACTCAACGGCATGGGCTTGGATATGTCGATGCTAATCAGTCTGACGACTGAACCAACTAACTGGATCATCTTAGCTGGCTCTACATCGTTGGGGGAGTTCCCACCTTCCCCCCCTTGCCCCCCCCAGGGCACCCACAAGGGATGCCCCTACAATGGTACGCATCAGCTTGCGAGGGCTGTTCGTACCATTGTAGGGGCATCCCTTGTGGGTGCCCTGGGGGGGGATGGGGGGAAGGTGGGAACTCCCCCCAAAGGATGTAGAGCCTATTATCCTTTGTTATTGTGTAGTTGTCAGGAACGAAGCATACTTAGCGGTAATCCCGCTGGCTACCTGCATGCGCAGGCCGCAGGAGCCGGATGACAATGAGCTGTCAGTCACCGTTACCTGCCAACTGGCTGGCTCAGTTGTTCCAGTTTGCCAGACTCTAGCATACAAGGTAGTACCAACGACGCGGAAGCGTACAGTGTAAGCTGTGTTTGCCGTGGCGGTAAATGATGCAGAGCCAAGAATGGTAGTAGCCCCACTCACCTTTTTTTGAACAACCACAGTTGTGCCACTCAGATACACCTTATACCAGTTATTGGTATCTTTCCAGCGCAGCACCGCTCCCAAGTTCGCATTA
>VBJK01000379.1 GCA_005879655.1 Chloroflexota bacterium
TTTCGTTAATGAGTACTCAGAACCAGAGTTTACATATGAAATGGAACAGTCTGAATCATACCCCGTCTCGCCAATTTTGGTAGCCGCCACGCTTGATAACCATCCCGTTCAAGGGCCAGCCGACAGCGGCGCTTCATCCAACTTTGTATCCCCGCGAGTGGTACAACGGGCTAAACTTCGTACCCGTCCAGCCATCCCTTCATTATTGCACCAAGCACTCTCGAAAACTCCCATTCGTATTTCAGAGCAGCTCACTGCGCAGGTCAGGCTTGCCAATGGAATTCAGACTAAGAAACCGACGACCTTCAAAGTAGCACCCCTCGCATCACACGACGTCATCTTCGGAATGCCATTCTTGGCGCAGAACGATCTATTGATTGATCCAGTCCATCGAAAGCTCATCCATCGCCCCGCCATAGCACAGGAATTGGAATCCCAAGTTGCCCTTCCCGCGATCGATCTTAGCAAATATGTCAAAGTCGGAAATGCTCTTATGGAGCTCCCGGTGCCAGAGGTCTATGAAGAGGTCAATTCTGTTGTGGAGGAACCACCCGAGTATGCTTCTCTGAACGACTTCTTTAGGAAGGAATTCCCTGAGGTTTTTACGTTGAAACGTGGTGGCAGACTACCTCCTAAAGGTGGTCCAATGCATCGAATTATCCTTAAGGATGAAAAGAAACCAATGAATGGTCGACTAATTCGAGTACCCGCCAAATATTATTTACCAATGCGACGGTTCATCATGGAAAACGTTCGATGTGGACGGTTACGTCAATCTGTTAGCCATATCTCATCTGGAACCCTGATGACCCCTAGAAAAGATCCTGAAGATGACCCCCGCTGCGTTCACGACTACCGCAACCTCAACGATAATACTGTTAAAGATCACACCCCGATCCCACGTCAAGACGAGACTATAGAGATGATCGCGAGGGCTAAAGTCCGCGGAAAATTAGATTTACCCGATGCATACTATCAGATTTGGATGTTCCCTGACGATATACATAAAACAGCCTTCAAGACACCATTTGGTCTATTCGAATGGACTGTGATGCCTCAAGGACTCTGCAATGCCCCAGCTACCTTTCAACGATATATGAATTACGTTCTTCGCGATTACATTGGGAAATTTTGTGCGGTTTACCTCGACGACATTGCGATATTCTCTAATTCAGTTGAAGAACACAAGAAAAATGTTCGACTTATTCTCGAGGCTTTAAAAGAGCATGGCATTGTAGCGTCTATGTCCAAATCAGTATTATTCGCCGACGAAATCGAGTTCCTTGGACACCGTATCTCCTCAAAAGGAGTTCAGGCTAACCCTGCTAAACTCGATAAAATTACCAATTATCCGACTCCCCGTTCTGTTGCCGATATTAGATCCTTCCTTGGGCTCGTCAATTACGTTGCTATGTTCGATTTCATTCCCGGTTTAGCCGATTACGCGTCTATTCTCTCTAACTTAACGAAAAAGAATGTTCCGTTTCAATGGGGAGTCGAGCAGGAGAACGCCTTCCGAACTATCAAACGATTGGCAAGATCAGTACGCTTCCTCCAACGATTAGACTACGAATCTGGAGACCCGGTCTGGCTAGTAGCCGATGCTAGCAACAAGGGGATTGGAGGTTATGTAGCGCAAGGCAAAGATTGGAAAACTGCTAAACCCATTGGATTCTATTCTCGTCAATATCGTGCGGCTGAATTTCATTATCCCACGCATGAACAGGAGATGTTAGCAATCGTCGAATGTATGAAGCATTGGTATCCACAGCTTACGGCAACCCGATTTGAAGTTCTCACGGATCACGCACCCTTGAAATATTGGAAGACCCAACGAGACTTATCAAAAAGACAAACCCGATGGCTTGATTTTCTATGCGACTTCGACTTCGATATTAAACATATCCCTGGAATAACCAATACGGCAGCCGACGCTTTATCCCGTTATCCCTACGCTCAACGTGAAGAATTAAACACTCTTTCAACTGTCGTTATTGACCATACGGAAATCAAGAGAATCAAAGAAGCGTACTTGCAAGACCCCTTCTTCAAGCCGATAATGGAACACCCGGAACGGTATTCGCAATATCAGTTACTCGATGGCCTGCTTTTTGCAGACGATGGTCGGTTATGCATCCCCGATTGTAGGAATACCAGAACCATGCTATTGCGCCAACATCATGACAATGAAAATCATTTCGGAATCAGGAAGACGCGCGGCACCCTAACAGAGCTATATTTCTGGCCCAACATTGCGAAAGATGTCGCCGATTATATTAACTCATGTGCGAGCTGCCTCAGAAATAAGTCAACCACTCAGGCCCCTGCAGGATTCCTTCATTCACTCCCCATTCCCAGAGACCGATTTGCAGATATCGCTATGGATTTTGTTGGCCCTATCCCGAAATGCAAAGGCTTCGATATGCTCCTCATAATGACGGATCGACTGACAAACTACGTACGGATTATACCTACAAATTCTACAGCAACTGCACAAGATATAGCCCAATTGGTGTACGAATCCTGGTATCGACTCTTTGGCTTACCTCACTCGATTGTATCCGATCGCGACAAACTGTTTACAAGTCACTTTTGGAAAGAACTGCATCGCCTACTCGATATTCGTATCAAGATGTCTACCACTGCGCATCCCGAAACGGATGGATCATCGGAACGATCGAATAAAACAGCAATTGAAGCTGTACGAAGTTATATCAATCGAAGACAAACGGACTGGATGGACCATTTAATTCACGTTGAAACAGCCATGAACAATTCAGTTAATGCGACAACTAAGATGACACCAACACAGTTAATATTTGGCACCAGTATACGCCTTTTTCCAAGCTTTCGACCTAATACCATCAATACCAAGGTCCCCGCCGTGTCCGAATTCATCGAACGAATTAACGAATCGGTAGCCATCGCAAAAGATAACCACTTGGCAGCGAAAACAACACAAACGCATTATGCAAATAAACATCGACGCCCTGAACCGAAGTACAAGGTTGGAGATAAGGTCATGTTGGACTCACGTAATATTCGTCAGCGCATCAAGAAAGACGGAAGGTCTGCCAAATTTTATCCACGTTATATTGGCCCGTTCAAGATTATTGAAGCTAGACCGGAATCCTCGAACTACAAGCTAGAATTATATCCTGCAGTCGATTTTGAATCTATCCACCCAGTCTTCCATGCGAAACTGCTACGGCAATATATCCCCAACGATCCAAGAAGATACCCTGCAAGAGAACCAGCAAGACCACCCCCAGTAATTCCCGAAGATAATCAATATGAAGTGGAGAAGATATTGG
>VBJK01000380.1 GCA_005879655.1 Chloroflexota bacterium
GCGAGGCGATCAGCCGAGCGCCAATACAATTTAAATTCCCCTACAAAAAGTCGAAGGTTAATTATCTTCACATAGAAAAATAACCCACATGACCTCGCGACACCAAAATAAACAAAATAACCCACATGACCTCGCGACGCCAAAATAAACAAACCTTCCTCTAAGCATCTTCATCGCCAGGAATATAAGTAACATATCAATTCGTCCTCAAATACTTTTCTACAAGGTCTATTTTCCTTCGTTAAATTGGAAACATTCCCTACAATGGACTCGCGAGACTCTTCGATTCCCCAATATTTGGAAGGAGATATTTCAGTCGACGCGAGCGATGAGAGATATTGCACAGCCTGTCAGAAGTCGAAACATAAGAGTTTATTTGCCAAATCGATCAAGCCGCATACACCTTTGGCTGATATCACAAATGAAAGGGACGGTTCGAAGAGGTTTTATCAACAATGTCGTCCGTGTCGTACTCAAAAAGCTCGACATAAACAAAAAAAAGACAGTGTTCTCAGAGAAGAAAGGAACAATTCTAAGCTTCAATCCATGACCAACTGTTCATGGGAACAACTGGTAAATATAATCGATGGAGGGTTTATATTTTAGCTTATAAAAAGGCTGACTTCAAGGGCACTTCGAGAGCGCAAACAGTTTCTCATTTCAGATTTCTTCCGCCACTTACCCCCTGACATACAGTTGGCGAATAATAAGAGAATGGCCGAATTTGTTGTCGACCGAATCGGGGAAGCTGAAGGATTTGATTTCTTCTATAAGCAGTCTTATATTCTTTCCAAAAAGGCCAAAGGTCTTCCCTCATTATTTGCGGGAGCAGAGGTCTACAAATTCGAGTGTTCGCAAAATCGACGCCGAACAACTAAGGATTCAGCTGCTCCCTATGGCAAGACGAGAAATCGACGTGGACGTGTAGTATTGGTAGACTGCAATGGGAGCGTTACTGTAACCTTTCCTTGCGATTCCTCCGCCGCAACTTTCGATGTCGCCCTCGACTTCAATCATCATCCTCATCCAGGACGCGAGCAATTTGGACTTCCTCTCAAGATTCGACAATGGATAAAGGACAACCCACGTTCAACAGTCACAGCCCAGCGCGAAGATTTGGAACGTGCCCTCGCAAATGGAGATATCGAGGGGCTAACGGATGATTGGTATAATCCCGCGTCAATCCATTATTGGTGGAGAAAAGAGGTAGGTGAAAAGAGCTATCCATCACAGGATCCATGGGTCAATGCTGAACATATCCTAAAACAGCATCCAATGGTTCGTGGCCATTTTATTTATCCTAACTTCAGGTAAGCCATGTAGCGCTCAATCTGGAGCCTCGTCGACATTTGATATGGTTTGTCACGGAAGCTCTTGATATTGATTTGAGAAAAGTCAAGGAGATTTACATTGACGCGACATATGGTGTATCAAAGTCGAATACTCACCTTTATGCTCTAATTGCTGAAGAGTTAGGTTATGGAGTACCGCTTGGTTTCATGCTGGTAGAGATTCATGAGAAGGAAGATACTCGGAAAGACAAGCACAGAGGCGAAGCCAAAGCTTGTAACCGAAACTTTTATTTGTTGGCTAAAGAGTTTGGAATCGGCAAGGTGTTTGTTCATACTGACAAAGACTTTTCGGAGATTTCTGCTGCACAGGTATATATTCCCCTTTCGTTATTTTGAAGGGACTGTGCTGACTTATTCAAGGAAGCATTTTCGGAAGTCATCATTAGCATGTGTTCCTGGCATGCTCCACGAGCAATCATCTCTTATCTTTCCGATCACAATCAATGGGTATGGCAGACAAAACATCCGGAGCTCCGTTATCACGACGAAAATCGTGAGCGGGGCTGGGACCTTACCTTTTTCGAATCACAGTGGGTTGCCGTTCGAAACAAAGAATTTGAGGAAGAATTTTGCCAAAAGATAAGGAATCAGTATAAGGATTTGGAGGAAGATAACCTTCAAAAGAAGATCACCGAATCTGGTTTCACAAAGCAGATATGCGTTGTGGAAAAGGAGGTTCGCCGGGGAATTGTAGATATGTATGTGACACATCTTCGTTGGCATCCCTTAACCCACATGCCCCAAGGCACATGGACATTTTCTGCGGAAAGTGTTAAACAAGTGTGGATAGATCAAACAAAAGAGATCTATGAAGCATGTAAAGCATCTGGGCAATCGTGGGCTTGGGAATATCTGTGGAAAAATTGGTATTGCCCTGACAGATGGATTATTTGGGCACGGGCAGTTTGTGACGAGGTATGAATTCCGGATTCATCTTCGAGTCTAACAGTTGGGCAGGTACCTATTATCAACTCCAATGCGCCTGTCGAAAGTTTTTGGAGTGTTTTCAAAAGAAGAAATCTTCGGAAACATGCTCGTCCCAAGCTCGAATTTCTCATTGACATCCTCATGAACGGTCATATTGCACATCTGATTCGGCTTGTCAAAGCTCACCGTAACATCAACGGAAACCGCGTCTGTAAACCGAGTTGGTACGATCATCTGCGTTCAAGATTAACATCAGGTACTTGGATTTTGTTCATGAATGGACGAAGCATTGTCTTCAGGCAAAAGACGACTATAATAGCGATACAGGTGATCTGATGTGGGAAATGCGGAATGAGTTATACGGAACCACCATTGAGAAATGGTGGTGCGGTTGCCCTTCCTTTCAAAAGAGTCCATATCACATCTGCAAGCATCTCATTCGTCTCTATATAGGTATCGAAGGCCTCGAGTCCAACAAACCCAGGATGCCATTTTACGGACAAGTCTGGAGGCAAACAGTGACACCAGTTCTTTGGATACATGGAGTACACGAGATCGGTTTGCTTAAGATACGCGATTTGAGGGCGAACAGTGAGGTTCCACTTCTTACCAGCGAAGGCGAACGGCTTGCTCTTCTCGAGGAAGCGACAATCAATCCTCAGGAATACGAAAACCAACTCGATGTTTTGTTTGACAGTTCTGATGAAGATATTGACGGTGAAGACGGAGATGAAGACGAGGATGAAGCAGTCACTGCCGATGACAATCAATCTGAGAGTTCAGCAATAAACTGTGATGCGAGTGGCTCTGGAGATGGAATTGAGAAAATAGTCGACGAGTTTATTTCCCATGAGACGGAGGGTGAGCAAGTCAAAGAGCAAGCGGATCTACTGGAACGGCGCCTTATGCGATTGGTTCGTACACTTCAAGAAATCAAGAAATACCCTTCCGGCCATCGGCATCTTACAGAAATCCCGAATTTGCAAGGGAGCGTTGATACAGTGTTGTCTTGGTCGGAGCGGCGAGAAAGAATCAGAAATGCGAGAGCATTCCCAACTACGTTTGGGGCTGGGAGGCGAGGGAATGTCTTCATGTAGCACGCAAGGCTATCACCGTTGGAAAGAGCTCTTCCAAGCAATCAACACAACCATAAGCGTGCAAATACCGCCGTTGACCGGCCGACAACGACTAAGCAAGCAGCGACTAGGCAAGCAGCGACTAAGCACTGTTGTTGTTTTTATTCCTCAACAGCGTTATGGCCACCTTCTGCACTAAGCCACGCAATCATGATCGCAGTTACGGCCCTCATCGAGCTTGCATGCCTCAAAGTTGCCACAGAATACAATTTCACTGCCTTCCTCAATGCCACAATCGACGTCCACCTTGCCTTACTCCCCAATCAGGCAGAATTGAATGCCCAACTCAGCGGGGCCGGATTTATTGCCACAATCGCCTACAGGCTTTTTTAAAGTTAAGTTTTGAATTAAAATACGGAGTGGAGACTCGGTTTAGCAAGGATGACAGATTGAATCGGCCGCGCTATGTAGTTCTTGTACGCATGTAGTAATTCAATCGTGTAAAATACCTTCGCTTCGACGCGGCGCGGCTATCAATTCGCTAAT
>VBJK01000381.1 GCA_005879655.1 Chloroflexota bacterium
GAGCAGAGTAGCGAACTGGAGGGGGCAAAACAGCTCGCTGCCGATCTACTCAAGCGTGAGGTACGAGCAAATGATCTGGTTCTGCTCAAAGGATCACGAGGCATGCGTATGGAGACTATACTCTCTCTTTTCTAAAAACCTCATGGTTGCCAGCTTCTCACACGTTCCTAATATATGGTAATGTTACAAATCATTAACTGCCGCATCAGGAGCAAGCGGAACACTGAAAGGACACCTTACGATGGTGCAAAAGAAAATACGGGTTGGCCTTGTCTTTGGGGGCCGCTCAGGCGAACACGAAGTATCACTCGCCTCCGCCCAAGCGGTTATGGCGAATCTGGACTCCAACAAGTATGAGGTGGTGCCTATTGGTATTACCAAAACGGGTTCCTGGCTACTGGATATAGAACCGGCCAGATTGCACGCCGAGGAACAACATACCCAACAAGAGACAGATACCCTTTCAGAGCAGACAAGAGCAGTCACGCTGACAGGTGATCCTACTGTGCGCCGTCTGATACCCATTCAGGGCGGTCCACTTGCTGAAAATGGCGCAATTGATATTATCTTCCCGGTGCTGCACGGCACGTACGGTGAAGATGGAGCGCTACAGGGCTTGTTGGAGATGGCGGACATCCCCTATGTGGGCTGTGGTGTGCTGGGATCGGCGTTAGGTATGGATAAAGAGAAAATGAAAATGGTCTTTCAGGCCGTTGGTCTGCCGGTCGGCCCATACCTGGTCTATCGTCGCAAGCAATGGGAAGCTACCCCTGAAACGATCATGGATGCAGTCGAAGAGCAACTAGGCTATCCCAACTTCGTCAAACCCGTCAATCTGGGATCGAGTGTCGGTATTAGTAAAGCCCACGATCGGACAGAGCTAGCACACGCTCTCAATGTGGCTGCGGAATATGATAGCAAGATTATTATCGAGCGTGGCATCAACTGCCGCGAGTTTGAATGTGCGGTTCTAGGCAACAATGAACCTATGGCGTCAGTCGTTGGCGAGATTATTCCCAGTAACGAATTCTATGATTACAGTGCAAAATATATTAGCAATCAATCACAGATCGTCATTCCTGCAACTATTCCACAAGCCATAGCTGATCAGATACGCCGTCAATCTCTACAGGCGTTTCTGGCCCTCGATCTCAGTGGTCTTGCGCGTGTCGATTTCTTTCTGGAGCGAGAAACCGACAAGGTCTATATTAATGAAGTCAATACCCTGCCAGGCTTTACGCAGATTAGCATGTACCCTAAGTTGTGGGAGGCCAGTGGTATGCCTTATCATGTATTGTTGGACAATTTGATTGAGCTGGCAAGAGAACGGCATGCGGATCGTCAGCGTAATCGGACAAATCGCTAAAGAGCCGCCAATGCCACAAGGGATGCCCATAGGCATGCGCGCTAAGCGGGGGTCCAGGGGGCTTGGCCACTGGCGGGGTTTGGGGTGTCCCCAAAGACTTCCTTTCTTCTCTTTTGCCGCCGGAGGCGGCAGGAGAAAGGGAGTGCAGAGGGCTTCCCTCTGCTTAACGCGCATGCCTATGGGCATCCCTTGTGGGTGCCCTGGCGGCTGGACCGGAGAGGCTTATTTCACCGGTATTATCCCTTGTGGGTGCCCTGGCGGCTATTCTTGCTCGATAGCTGTTCCCCACGAAGTCACGCTGTCAGGTGTGAGCATAATCACAAGTTGCTCTTCCAGAGTCATGGTCCGGTATTGCACATAACGCATACGCAAGAGTTTTAAAGCGTGCGCATGTACCTCGTGCTCTGCCGTGATCAACTCGGCTCGCCCATGGACCAGTACATACCCAAGCTTTGACCAATCATCGCTATACTGGTCGATGAGCAGTGAAGCCTCGTGACGAGCCTCGATATTGCGTACACGGCGGAGCTTACTACTTTTGACACTTTTAGGTTTCTCGTCGAGGGGCGTATAAAAATACGTACCATCAAAGGCAAAACACACAGGGATGAGATGCGGTCGGCCATGCTCATCCGCTGTAGCAAGACGCGCGACTCGCTGCTTATGCACAAAGGTCATTTCTGCATCGCTCAAAGTCGTTCGCTTACTCATGAATACCTCCTCTGTACGCTGCTCTAGCGCCCCGCCGTCGAAATTTTTTCTACCTGTGGAATTATTTCTGCCGCTAAGAGATCGAACGGCTCCAGCTCTGTCACGTTGAGTAGGCTGAAAATAGCCTGATCAACACCTAGCTCTGCTAAATGACCGAAGTGGTCAACCGCCGCAGACGGGCTGAGTGTCCCATCTCGGCCATCGCGCGTGATCTTGACGTGCTCAAGCGTTGTCTTCTCGATCTGCTCATACGGACGCCCAATTCGCTCACAATGCTCACGCAACACATCCATTTTACGCCGTAATTCATCATCGCCCATGCGTGTAAAGAGGTTACAAGCATCTCCATATTGGGCAACCATGCGTAACGTTTTGCGCTCGCCTGTGCCCCCGATCAGGATTGGTGGATGCGGTCTCTGCACTGGTTGCGGTGAGTTCAGGGGCCGCTCAAGCTGGTAATGCTTTCCCCCGTAGGAGTTTTCGTCGCCGGACCACATCTGTAATGCAATTTGCAAGGTCTCTTCCAAGCGTTCAAAACGCTCTGCCAGCGGTGGAAAAGGAACACCTAAGCCCCTATGCTCCTCCTCATTCCAAGCTGCACCGATACCTAAATAAGCACGTCCATGCGAAAGCACATCTAGCGTGGTTGCGGTTTTGATCAGGATGCCAGGGTGGCGGTAGGTGACGCCCGTTACCATTGTTCCTAATTTGATGCGATTTGTTCGTCCTGCCGCGAATGCGAGCGCGCTCCAGCCTTCTAGCATCTCATTCTCTGAGGGACCGACAAAACCTATCTGGAAAAAATGGTCCATCACCCATAAGCTATAGAGACCGGCACGATCAGCTCGCTCAGCAATGAGACCAAATGTGTCGCCCAGTAGTGCTTGATCCGCTGACCATGTAAAATTGGGCACTTGTAATCCCAACTTCATACAACTACTCCTTTGATGCTACGCTGATGTAGCAATATACACAACAACTCATATGATGTGCATGTGATTTATCATCACTGGTCATAAGTATACAAAGAAAAGACTTCAGTGGCAAGGATAGTTAACCTTGCCACTCAAGTCTTCTTTTGCATTGAGGAAGGAGTCCGAGCAGTCATGCCAGGAGCCTTGCCGGAGTTGGTCTTTTGAAAGGAGGAGCAAACAGACAGACTGATAGGCTGCGATGAAGAATCAAGGATTAGAACTCATTGCAGATCAGCCTCCATGGTATGCGCATCATGGCCGCGTAAATGCTCACGAATAGCCAGTGCTGCCGCCGCACCCTCACCAGCTGCACTCACTAACTGCTTGGTACTCCCTGCACGCACGTCGCCAGCGGCAAAGATGCCTTCAGTACTGGTCTGAAAGTCGATACCCGTCATGACAAAACCCTGAGCATCTAGCTTAGCAATATCCTTGAATTGTTCGCTATTTGGCGAGAGGCCGATAAAGATAAAAACGCCTGGTACCTGAATTTCTTGTATTTCACCTGTCTGGCTGTTTTTGGTGACAACTGTGGTCAGGTGGTTGTTTTCGCCTTTGAATGCGACGACCTCCGTTTGGAAGCGCACCTCTATCTCTGAAGAGTTCATGGCCTTATCAACAGCGATCTTGTTTGCGCTGAGTTGGGAACCACGTGCCAAAATTGTCACCTTAGGACTAAAACGGGTCAGGAATGCCGCTTCTTCAACCGCGCTATTGCCTCCACCGATCACTGCCACCTCGTTGCCCCTGTAGAAAGGCCCATCGCAGGTAGCACAGAAATGCACACCGGCACCAATATATTCATCTTCTCCTGGCACACCAAGCCGCTTGTAGGTTGAGCCAGTCGCAAGCAGCACGGCATT
Organism: Chloroflexota bacterium; assembly: GCA_005879655.1. Next base: position 3,915 of record VBJK01000381.1, read on the forward strand.
GCTGCGATACTTGTTGCCCGCTTCAGTCTCAACAAAGT
>VBJK01000382.1 GCA_005879655.1 Chloroflexota bacterium
TTCTCCCAGGAGTGATCCGCGAGATCAAAAGGATTGGCGTCTGGAGACTGAAGATATGTACCAATTGTGCCGCCGTACACATGTAGGGCTTGAAGGTTTGGAGTCAGATACATATTTCCTAAAGATGTTAGATAAGAGTGAACCGCAATTTTTTTTGTTAATATACCTGAAAGTGTCCTGTAAGTGGAATATCTGTTGTGCGCCTGTGTGGCTGAATGACTTTGGGTTCGACCCAAATTACAATTCAGTTTGACGAAAGACAAAAACATGCGAGAATGTTGAGGGACATCCAAGACCTCTTGGGGCCAAGGTCCAATGTCCGAGGAGTCTCTCTTTCGAGTTTTACATGTGGAACAGGTGGCGATTTTGCCATCGGCATTTCGACAGAGTTGGAAACGCAGATGGCTTGCTAAGCCATAACCTCCGTCGCCGAAAACGGATTGATCAAAGTCTATCCAGATGGTTTTTCGTAGAGGGCTCAAAACGCCACAGAAACTACAAGGGTACTCTGGAAACGATTTGAAATGCGTATGCTCAAAGGTGCGCATCACCTTTGCAAAAGACGGGCTTATAACGAAACATGGGAGAGGCGCCGTGATTTCAGGGTCGGCAGGAAGAGTCTCAAGAGCTGGCAGACCGTGTGGGCGAATATTCTGGTATCTTTGAGAGTAGAGAACCGTCGTTGTGCGGACAGGGGTTTCAGCTATATTTCAAGTTTTAGCCTGAGATCATACGAGAGAAGGAAGAGAATCATCTTCAGATGTGTTTTGTTCGAAATTTCTTCGCATTCGATTGGACACAGAATCGAAGAAATATGATCTGATCGTCAAATGAGGTCTAATGAGAGGCATAATGATTCGAATGTCGATTGAGGTCACGCATTTTGAATTCATTTGTACGGCCGAGTCCCGAGGAATAAATCGTTATCAGAGAGTGGAGGCTTTTGATAGCCACGAAAATTGAACAGATAACGGAAGCATCGGAAAAGAAATGGATTCGGAAAGAAAGAGCGAGATAAAATCGATTTCAAGTTACTGTGTTCTTACTAAATTTTCAGCAAACGACTATGGACTACTGCAATTTGGCTGGCCGCTTCCTTTTTCTGGCGGCGGCAACTTGGATGGCACCTACCTCTTCGTCAGAGGAGGTTTTGTCCCGAATTTTAGCGGACGGCTTCCTTCTTCTGGTGGGCAAAACTTGAATGGCATCCTCAGATAGCTCGTCGGAGCTTTTGTTCTGAACTTTGAACGATCGCTTCCTTTTTCTCGCGGGCAAAATTTGGACGACATCTTCGTGTTGATCCGATAGGTGATCGAAGGTTTTGTTGTTCGAGTGAGAATTGTCCGTTTCAGGACGTACAGCGATCAATGGAGGAGGAAGGGGTAATAGCGGGCGTGACTGAGCTAGAGTTGTGCCGATTGAGTCAGATACAGTGGGAGCAGAAGAAGATTGAGTCGCGGTCGTTGTCGCCAAGAACATTGGCGCCCGTGTGGGTCGAGTCGCAGCGGAAGGACGGTTGAGAATGGGGGAACGTTGGGGCGAGAGCGGGGTGAGCTGTCGAGTCGAGGGCACCTGGGATTCGATGAACCCCAACGCTTTGATGATGCCACATGCTAAAGGAAGTGAACCAAAGTGATCAGGAAACAGTACCTGCAGCGGTTTGAGTAATGGAGTTACCGTCAGCACCGTTTTGCGTAACCTCATAAGGAAAACAATAGGCAAAACTGGCCATGATAAGTTTGTCCGCTTTCAAGTAAGGAATCAACTTTGCGAAGTTTCTTTGGCTTTCGTTGATCGCAAACTTCAAGGAGAACACCTGGAAAGGGAAATTAGTACAAGCGAAGAAGGAAATAAAGTACGTGAGTTTCCTGAGCGACATTTTGAGTGATTTGCCCGGTGAACGCGACCCAGGAGGGGTAACCATCGCAGGGTTGAACGCCGGACTCGATACGGATAGTTGCATCCACTATCAAATGGGACGGAGAAAGCAAATCAATCGGAGATTGTGGGTTGGCTTGAGCTGAGTCCGACGAATATGCAGAGAGCTCAAATTGTGTATGCGCTTGCATCTATGGACGTCAGATAAAAGGTGTTGAGAGGAAAGAGACAATGGGAGTACGAAAGTCATTTGCGGCGAAAGCGAGTGTCCCAAAGGTGAGATACACGCTCCCGGACTGGGGACGTTGATATGCAACCGTAGACGGGGCGGAAGCCGCTATGGCACGATTGTAAAAGGATGTCATTGAGAGGATCAATGGCATGTGATGTTCGTTGAGAAAGATGCAATTGACGATGCGATCAAAGACGTCTGTGACGTAGAAAATTCCGGTGAAAAAGCACGGCATTGCGTCAAAGTTGAAGAGGTATGGAAAAAAGTGAAGGAAAGATGTAACGAAGCGAAGAATTTATATACACGGAACCCGATAGGAAGAAATGTTTGGGAGAGAATGTCGGAACCGGCATTATTCCCGATAAGATGACGGTCAGGTTAGTTGCGAGACAAAGATTTCAACGAACACTTATCTCAGTTATCTGTGCCCGATGG
>VBJK01000383.1 GCA_005879655.1 Chloroflexota bacterium
GGGAGAGGATGTAAAAACCCGGCAGGTGCTTGTGTGGATGACTTGTTTCGAGCGCAGGAGGTGCATGATTTGATATAGAGCTCCACATCTCGTTGCAGCCCAGGCCAATAATAGTCCGTAGCAATCGATCGGCGTGTTTTATTGACAGCATGATGATTGCCAAGGTGGTCATGGTGAGCTTTGAGGAGTTTTTCACGTGAGTTTCGATCATTGGCAGGAATGCAGAGTCGTCCTTCGAAGAACAATAGGCCGTCCTCACACTGATAAAGAGGATAGCGTTCTGGATGCTGAATAACAGGTCCGAGAAGACCGTCCGTGGCATAGGAGTTTTTGACGGATTTGAGAATGTCGGTATCGAATTCTACCTGTGAAACGGCGCAGATTGAAAGGTCTTCTTGGGATTGTACATATGGGTACCTGGATAACGCGTCAGCTGCAGAGTTGGTGATACCCGGAATGTGGTGGATATCAGCGTCAAATCGCGAAAGAGTTTCATTCCATCGAATTTGCCGCGGAGACAGGTCTTTCTGCGTTTTCCAATGCGTAAGGGGGGCATGATCTGTCAGAATCTCGAGTCGTGTGCCAGTTAACTGAGGCTCCCATTTCTTTAAACAGTCCACAATTGCCAACATTTCCTTGTCATGTGTCGGGTAATTTTTCTCGGCCGAATTAAGAGAGCGAGAGTGAAACCCAGCAGGTGTCATTGTCTTATAATCCTTTCCTTGACCGTAATACCCTCCCAATCCTCGATTGCTGGCATCCGCAACTAGCATGATGAGATCAGAGCTCGAATGGTCGATCGGTTTGCAGATTGGTGTATTTTTTGCCAGCCGTTTGATATTGCGAAAGGCTTCCTCATGAATTGGTTTCCACTCGAATTTGACATCTTTCTTGGTGAGACTAGAGAGTATCGTCGACCATTCTGACAATCCGGGGATGAACTGTCCAATGTAGTTGACCAAGCCATTAAATTCCTTGATATCCGAAGCAGAGACGGGAGTCCTTGCAGCCAAGATTTTATCAACTTTATCTTGTGCAACCTCTACTCCTTTGGAGGAAATGGTGTGTCCCAAAAAGTGAATTTCGTCGGCAAATAAAATGGATTTTCGCTTGTTAGCAATGATCCCGGCTTCCCGCAATGCTTCCAAGATAAGTCGTACATGCTCTTTGTGCTCTTCGACAGAGTTTGACCAGATGGCGATATCATCAATGTAGACTGCACAGAATCGACCAATATATTTTCGTAGAACCCAATTCATGTATCTCTGAAATGTAGCAACGGCATTGCAGAGGCCCTGGGGCATGACAAGCCATTCGTACAGACCGAAAGGCGTTTTAAATGCAGTCTTGTGAATGTCGGCTTCCTCCATCAATATCTGATAATAGGCACAGATTAAATCGATCTTTCCGCGAACGACGGCGTTCGCGAGTTTTTCGATGATATCGTCTTGTCGTGTAAGTGGGGTGTGATCTTTGACAGTGTTGCCATTGACGGCTCGATAATCATGTACAACACGCGGCATTACATTTGGGTCCTCCTTCGGAATCATCCAAGTCCCAGATGCAATATGACTTGAGGAAGGGCGTATACGACCAGCCTTAAGATGTTCTTCGAGAAATTCCATCATTTTGGACCAATATCGAGTGGGAAGGCGGAACATTCGGCCATTGACTGTCATTTTATTGTCGTCGAATACGATTCGGTGTCGAGGAGCGTCTGGGTGAGGGAGTTTGTTGGGTAGTTTATCGGAGAATACATCGCTGAATTCATAGATGTACTTTTCGTTGAGTTCTGTGGCTTTCGTGACGGATATGGGGTTCTTGGTTGGGCTGGAAGGTTTAGACGATTCATTGCCAAGAGTGGCATCGAAGGTTTTCAAAGCGGCGATCCAGTCGAACTTTGGTGGGGTGGGCTTTAAAGTCACGACTTTGGGGCAGATACTTCGCATTGTAACTTGGTTTCCATCAAACTTTCCATCATCCTCCTCATCGTCACTTTCTTCCTTGCCGTTCACTTCAGGTGGTAAAATGACTTTGCCATGCGCTGGGTCGATCAGGACATTTTCGGTCGCCAAGAATGGCATGCCAAGAATGACATCGTGTTCCCGTAGCGGTGCGACAAGGAACTCGGCCGGTTTGGTGCTTTCCCACGATTCTGACGGTATACCCACCTTGCTGATGACTTTTTTACTGACCAGGACACCCTTAGAGTTCATAGGCTCGTGTACACGAATGGGTGAAGTTGGATGAGTTGATATTGTGTGCTCCTCGACTATATCCGAGGATATAAGGTTGGCAGTGGCTCCGCAGTCAACCAAGGAGGATGGTAATTCGGTATTCTCGATTGTCGTAGCAATTTTAATGGTAGGAACAGAAGAACAGGAGTAAGGCTCAGAATCAGAGTTGGATTCGACTATATAGGACAGCGTGTTAACAGATTCCTTTTTAACCTTGAAATCGGCCCCGTCCTTCGCTTCCTCGAGTGCCCTCTTCGCAAGATACTTTGCAAGGTCAGGACAGTCCCTGGAGAAGTGTCCAGCGTTGAGTTTTCTACAAAAGTAACAACCGTGGTTCTCATCAAGATATTTCCTTTCAGCATCTGTGATTTTCTTTCGTTTGGTGGTAGATTCCGACGAGAGACCAGTATGATGAGCTGTGGAGGGCGAACTCATGGAGGGGCGAATCGTGGAGGGGCGAATCGTGGAGGGACTCATTTTCATGGTGGTTGCCTGAAGTGCTTTGGCGATTTGGACAGCCTTTTCAGTAGCCATCGCTTTCTTGGTTAGAGCATCGATGTCGGTGACGTCAACGACGTGCGGGGCAATGGCTAGATGGACATCAGGAGTTAAGCCACGTAGGTAATGCCTTCGTTTCCAGTCCACATCGTTCTTGCTGGTCTCACTAACTTCAGAGAGATGCAAGTTGAATTGTTGAGAATATTCAGCGACTGTCCTCTTGCCTTGAGTGTCGTTTTCGATTCGATGGGCTGCATTAACTGCTGAGTCTCCATCGAGGAAGTAGTCCTTGAATGCCTTGAGAAAGCCTTCGAGGCTTGGGAGCTCCGTCTCGCTGTACTTTGTAATGTACCAGATCTTTGCAATCCCTTCGAGATAGGTAGACGCGATGCGAGTTCGTTTCGCAATATCCGTGTCGGTAAGCTCAAGGTAATCCTTGATACTGAAAGCCCAAGTTTTGACAGTAGCTGTGGATCGGTCTTTACCATCGAAGGTGGGTGGCTGAGATATTTTGAACATAGACATTGGGGTTACGTTGGGTTCGTTGGGTTCGTTGGGTTCGTTGGGTTCGTTGGGTTCGTTGGGTTCGTTGGGTTCGTTGGGTTCGTTGGGTTCGTTGGGTTCGTTGGGTTCGTTGGGTTCGTTGGGTGCGTTGGGTTCGTTGGGTGCGTTGGGTTCGTTGAGTACGTTGCGCTCGTTTTGAACAATGTTCTCGTCAATGATCTCGAGAGCACCGAGGTCACGGAGTTCGTTCCTTCCGATGCGAGCAATCTTGTCGTTGGTCTTTCAGTCGGTGTTGAAAAAAAAGTGGAGGGACGTCACAATGGAAAGTTGCAAGGACGCAAGAAGTCAACAGGATGAAAGATGCATTTCCGGTTGATCTAGTGTTTCTTTATATAACTAATTCTAAGATGCGCCATATAACAATTAG
>VBJK01000145.1:0-11178 GCA_005879655.1 Chloroflexota bacterium
GGCTTTGCGCGCGCTCGTGCTGGTGCCAAAACTGTAGGCAGTGCAGGAGCGTCAACACCAGAAACGACATAGACTAGCTCATAGCAACATCTCATTACATAGACGACACGAGGACGTGTATTATTATGCACATACGACCATTTTTCTGGTTCTTGCTCGCTTTCACCTGTGTAAGCGTGCTAGTCTTCGCAGCTGTAGCCAGACCACATGTCTCCGCGCTCTTAAATGTGCATATTAATCAAGAAGATCTGCTTGCAACGCGTATGACTTCCTTCGATCTGCACATCAGCGATGCACAAGGATTGCCTATAGAAGAGGCAGAAGTATTGCCCAGTGCTCATATGACGAATATGGACATGCATACCCCTGTTAGTACCGTCACAAAGTTGGGCAATGGTCGATATAATGTACAACTGTGGCTCAATATGGCGGGTCCGTGGGCAATCACTATCCGGGCAAATGCAGATGGCTTTACTTCACTGCAACGAACGTTCTATGTGCAGGTAGCCCCTCTCTTTGTTATCATACGTTGGGTAGTCGCTCATTGACATAGTGTCCTAGAATTAAAGAGAGGCAGTAATAGGATAAGCATTAAGCGGGATAGAAAGGGAAGCTCTTTATCGTGAGAAAAATCCCTGCCTTATGGACTGCACTACTCCAACGCTGGCAGCTCTCGCTTTTTGAAAAGGTCATAGTGGTCAATAGCGTAATGCTGTTGGGGGAGGCCATAGCTGGTCTCTGGATAACCAGTCACAATCTAGAAACTCACCATTATCTGATTGATACGAGCTTCATTGTCATCGCCGCATTACTTACGCTCTCCATAAATATCTTTTTATTACGCATGAGCTTTCGTCCTCTTTTCGGCTTACTTGCTACTATTCGCGCCATCAGCACTGGTCAGACCAATGCGCGCGCTCATGTGAGTGCGCAAGATGCAGAGATTAGAGAGTTAGCGCTGGCTTTCAACGGCATGCTAGATCGTTTGGAGATGGCGAGACGCGAACAAACCATGTTGATCCTACAAGCCCAGGAGGACGAAAGACGACGGATTGCACTTGAGTTGCACGATGAAACCGGGCAAAATCTCACTGCATTGCTGATTCACACAGAGATATTGCATCAGAGCCTACAAGCTCTGCCAATGAGCGCTATAGATGAGCAAACAAAGGCACGGCTAGAGCTGGGATTTCAGCAACTAAGCCAACTGACGCAAGAAACATTAGAGCAGCTTCGTATCCTCGCCCAACAATTGCGTCCCAGTGTGCTCGACGATCTAGGACTACTTGCAGCTTTCCGCTGGCTGGTCGAAGATAGTCAACAACGGTTGTACCTGAACGTCGATCTGCTAATAGAGGATCTGGCCTCTGCTATGACCCATCCATTGCCAATGGCCTACGAGACGGCCCTCTTCCGTATCGCCCAGGAGAGCCTCACCAACATTGCACGTCACGCACGTGCGCAAAAAGCTACCATTGCACTTACCTTAGATCAGCAATATATCTCCCTGACCATTCAGGATGACGGCTGTGGCTATGATCCCAAGCAACGCCATACCGGATCGGGTATTGTTGGTATGCGCGAACGTGCTACTCTCTTGAAAGGAACCCTGTCCATCCAATCACACCCCGGCAAAGGAACGACCGTACAAGTAATGTTGCCATACCAGATATGCACATCAATGAATAAAGAGTAGATAAGAGCATCTCTTAGGGAGGTAGTTGCTATGTCAACGGAGTCCAGCCATCCTACGACCATTCGTGTCTTGCTCGCCGACGATCACGATATTTTACGCCAGGGACTAAAGCTGTTACTCGCAACGCAGGAGGATATAAACGTTGTTGGCGAAGCTCGTAACGGCAGGGATGCAATAGCACAGGCTAAGGAGCTGAAGCCGCATATCGTAGTCATGGATATTAGTATGGCAGGAATGGACGGGTTGACAGCCTGTCAGCAGATACGCCAGCAATTACCCGAAACCCAGGTATTGATCTTGACCATGCACGAAAGCGAGGAATATTTCTTGCAATCGCTGCGCATGGGTGCAGCAGGATATCTGGTCAAGAAAGTCGCCCCCGCTGATCTCTGTACAGCTGTGCGTACCATTGCGCAAGGTGGGGCATTTCTCTATCCAGGTTTAGCTAAAGCCCTCATCCGTGCGTATGTGGCCCCAGCGAGCGCGACACGCGACAAAGCCACCGGCAGTTCAGCTGCATCACCGCTCACTCATGCCCTCGCTAACTTGACAGCGCGTGAACTGGAAGTGCTAAAACTAGTGGCTAATGGCCATACAAACCAGGAGATCGCGGATCGACTCATCATTAGTATTAAAACAGTACAAGCGCATCGTGCAAATATGATGGAGAAACTTGGTTTGCAGGATATTACGCAAGTGGTACGTTTCGCTATTTATCATGGCCTCATTCCGACAGAGTTTTAGCAGCAATCTTCTTCTACAAATAAAAAATTTCAGTGTTGGAATAAGATAAGCACAAAAGATATGTAACAGACTATTGCTTCTCAGGGGCAAGCTATGCTATTATCGACCTGTTCACTGCAAAAATGTCTAAGGGGGAAACATCGATCGTATGCAATTTATTCGACAAAGACAGCAAGTAACCACCTGCCCACAGTGTGATAATACTGTACGTATTGACGCAGAAGTTTGTGATATCTGCGGAAAACGCCTCAAGTCAGGTAACACAAAGTCTCAGCCAATCATAACTCCTGCGTCTCTACCGCCTCAACCGGTTCAACCGCCGCCCGCACTGCCTCAACCCGCCAACCAGGTAGAGGAAGAGGAGGAAGAGTACGAGTTTGAAGAGGATGACGAGGAGGAAGACTTTGAGGATGATGAGGAAGAGCAGTTAAACAGCGTACAGTACAGTCCTACACCACAGGTTATCCCATCTGCTCCCGGCGAGATTCTCAACCATTTGCGACAGTTACAAGAACAATCGCCACAGATGGAACGCTACTTCCCGGCGGATCTGCCAGATAAGGCCCAGAAGCTGGCTGCTTGGCGCAAACAACTGCAACGCGCTTATGCTTGCGCCGAACTCTTTGAGCGACCACAACTCCAGCAGGTTGAAACGCAGCAGATTCTCAAATTGCGCTATCACTTGGCAGAAGCAGCACGTGCTCTCGACTTCACGCGCGAATACAGCGTGAAGATTGTTGGCCATGCTGGCGCGGGAAAAAGTACGCTGTTAGCTGCATTGATCGGTCGAGATATTTTTCCTCGACTAGCTGGGGGAGCAGTGACAGGCGTGCGCACACGTATCCGTCTCTGTAGTGAGCAAGAAGCGGAAGAGATGCGTGTTCATTTCTTGACGCGCGAGAAGTTTGACGAAACTATACGCCAGACACAACAAGGGATTCAGAATGCTACAAATGTACGGCAGCGAGAAGCACTAAGCGCAGAACTTACGATCTTGCTGAAGGCCAGTGAAGTATTCGCAGAGCAGTATTTAAAGAGTGAGCCACATATTGAAGTAGTCCCACGCGAACGCTGGCAAGAGGAGAGTAGTCGTTATATAGAAGAACCAGCACGCGACAGTGAGGAGCCACGTCTGATCCGACTCATCGATTATGTTGAATATGTAGTCCAGACGAATCCTCATACGATTCTCCCGCCGGGAAGCACATTAGTTGATCTACCGGGTGGCTCTGCTGGTCAGTTGCGCCACGATATGATCCTGCGGGCGGAATTGAACGAAGTCGATGCAGTGATCCTGGTGATTGGCAATAATCGGTTTGGTGACGATGATCGGACACAACGCATTTTTGATCTGGTCGGGCGCAAGGTAGTGCAGGGTCGTGATCCTGAGATTGCGGCTCGTATGGTCTTTCTGGTCGTCACGCACTGGGATGAGATCAACTCCGCTGCGAGTCTTGAGAAGGCGCTGGGGAGTCTGCGCCCGCTGCTGCGTGAATTGCCTTCTAACTATAGTACGAACCATCATCATGGCCCCCGCCACGACTACTTTTTTTATCCTATACGCGGCCTCGATGCATTACTGGCAACGCTGGGTGTAGAGCGGCAGAAGCTCGATCTTGAACGTACTCAGGAAGGTCGAGACTATGCCGGACGCGTGCTCAGTGTTTATCCAGAATTGCTACAGATCGATTCCACGCTACCAGCCACGGCGAATGCACAGGAGTTCCAGAAGGTGACTGCCAAGCAGCACGAGGCAATGCTACGCTATAGCGGATTGCCTGAATTTTGTCATGACTTGCAGGCATTTCTGACTAGTAATCGTTACGATGTGCAACTGCGCCAAGCAGAGACGCAACTTGCTATTGCGCTACAACACCTGGAAGATCTCTGTTGGGAGTATCTCAACACGCAGGGTGTTCATGGCCGTGATCTGCAAGAGTTGCAGCAAGAAATGCAGTTTCGTAAGCAGAATCGTGGCACAGCACGTTTCGAGCAGCTTTATAAGCGTACCAGCGAGATGCATAGCGCCTGGGCAGAGGCATTAGCCCAATTTGATAATGCGATCGGTGCAGAAAATAACCTCTTCCATCGTGCGTTAGAGACGGCTCATGATCGCGCTTTACGCCGCATCAAGCTGCATATCATGCAAGGGCACTTTGACCACTACATCAAGGTGAGTAGTCGCACGCAAGGTGATTCGCCCGCCATGGAGATTGGCAATCGTTGGGTGGATATTGATGGATGGGGCTTGATCAGGGAGCTACGCTGTAAGTTTAGCGCAGCACTGGAACGCGAACTCAATGAGCCTGCACGCACACTGGCCGAAGCCTTCTTGATTCCCATCTCGCACAAGGAAGAGATCGACGGCACACTCGACATCAATCGTATTGCCCTGGGTGAGTTTGGGGGCGAACTCGATGAAATTCAGAAAGCGTATAACAAGCTGAAGCGTAGCATTCGCGAGAAGTCCCGTGATGTCTGTCTTTATGTTAGCACGGGTGAATTGCTCAATGAAGAGAAATACGCGCCGACAAAGGATGCACCAGCCGTCAGTGCGCTTTACCGGCTTGCCGCGACTTCTAGCAAGCCTGAAGATATTCTGCAACAGGCGCGCCAGTTAATGGGGCCAATTCTCGATGTGATCTGTGGCAATCTGGCTGAGAGTACGGAGCGACGTATTGCTCATCTCTTCCGCTACGAGTTGGATAAGTTGGAGGCGCGGCAAGTCTACGATAGCGACCGCCTGGATACGTTACCAACCAATGTGCCGGGGGCTTTTGCTGATCTGATTAACCGCTTGTACAGCTTGTTGACTGAGCGCGTGCTTACGTCGGATACGCTACGTCAGCAACTTGATTTGTTGCAAGCTCAGCGCGAGGCGAGTGTTGATCGTTGGATTGAGTTGTTGCGCGATACGGAGCTGTTGCGGACGGCGCATCGGCAGGGTTGAGCATTATTCATATCGTTTTCTGCTGGCGGAGGGAATGCGTCCTCTGCCTAGCAGACCGTTAATAGCCTAGCAAAAGGACAAGCTCCAAAAACAACAATAAAGGAGAGCCGATCACCAGCTCTCCTTGTATTGCCCCCAGAAAAACAGGAACCCATATGCTAAGCCAGCAGGCACCTCCCCCAAGATACCTCTAGTAGCACATACCGCTCCCTAGGAACGTAGTAAAGGATCTCCTATTTTGTGTCCTTGCTCCTGCTTTACCCAAGTTGTATAGCCAGAACACGCACAGGGCTGCAACTCTGTCCACAGGCGTCAACTCCTGAGAAGTTCTCAGAACTTAACTTGCAAGACTCACATACATATAATACCCTCTACAGAGTAACACATGGTTGACAAGATGTTGTGATTCGATTGAGATTTATCTGAATGCGGCGTTGCGGGTTGAGAAAACTACATCCACTCTCCCCCAAATGAGTCCAGAAAGTTGTCAACGTTATAGTGGCCATGCTATAGTAGTTGCCGTGGTTAAAACGCAATTTCGAGACGAGAAAATATAGGAAGAAGAGAATAGATAGCATGGCTTCACAGGGAACCAGAAACAAGACAAAAGCTCAGATACCTGCACAGAAAGAATTTGCCGCTAATCCTCAGCAAGCAGCAGCTATCGCCCATACCAGTGGGCCAGCTGCCTTCATCGCTGCGGCTGGTACCGGTAAAACTTCTATTCTTGTGCAGCGCTTGGTGCGCCTGATTGCTGACGAGGGCATTGTGCCAGAAGCCATTTTGTGTGTGACATTTACGCGTGCGGCAGCTGATGAAATGGAGAAGCGTGCCCAAAAAGCGCTCAAAGCTCGTGGCATGTTGATAAAGGATCTGAAAACATTGCGTGTTGTTACCTTCCACGGCCTGGGTCATCAGATGCTACGGGAAAAGTTACAATGGACACCGCAGGAACTCAATCAGCGTCTGATTAGCGGCGATCCCAGACAATGGCTGGCCGAGGATATTGTTCGCCCCTGGCGCAGCGACCGCACACGTGGTATGAACTGGGATGTTGATATCGCAGAGGTATTGAGTGCCGTTGACCGCGCCAAAGAAGCTCGTATCAGGGCAGAGCAGTCGGCTCCTTTTTTCCTTTCACATATTGGCATCGAGTCGGAACTAGCAGAACGCTATCAGGAATTTTTTATCCGCTACGAACAAACGAAACAAAAAGAGAAGTTGTACGATCTGTCTGACCTGATCTATGTCCCCTTATACTTGCTTGAAAGCAGTCCAAAATTCCGTAAGACCTGGCAAAGCCGTTTTCAATATCTGCAAGTAGATGAGACACAGGATACTAATCCATCGCAATATCAGCTCATTCAGTATCTTGCAGCACCAAAGAACAATGTTGTGGTGGTTGGCGATCCTGATCAGGCTATTTATCAATTTCGTGGCGCTAGCCCTGAAGCATCCATTCTTTCCTTTCGTACGATGTATCCTAAAGGCAAGGTGTATCGCATTGAACACAACTACCGTTCTACCCCTCAGATTCTGGATGCAGCCAACCGCCTGATCGGCTATAATGAGACCACTCCTGGTTTTGAGAAAATATTACGCCCCACGCAACCAGATGGCGCGCCAATCTGTGTGATTGCCTACGAGGACCAGGAAAGCGAAGCTGAGGGGGTGGCTAACCGCATAGAGCAACTCGTGCGAACATGGCGCGAACACGCTGAAGCTCTCTCGTATCGAGACATCTTCGTACTCTCACGTACAAACCATCACCTCTCCCACATAGAGATTGCATTAGCACGCCACCGTATTCCCTATCGTACAACTGGCGGTTCTACGTTTTTTAAGCGCAAGACAACGCGTGATATGCTGGCCTACCTCACGCTCGTTGATGGCGTACGCATTCACAAAGAGTTTCTCGCCGCACGCAACGGACCCCAGCCACAAAAATGGGATGAAGTCTTCACACCCGTCCATGCTGGCGAACAGAATGCAGCCTTCCGCATCATCGCTAATATTCCCTCGCGTGAGTACTTCGCACGCACGGGAAAGACCTCGCACCGCTTCACACCAAGCTTTTATGGCAATCTCGCCTCCTTTGCGGGCGGTCGTCCCTTGCTACAATTTTGTGAAGAGCAAGCTTATACCATTGCCTCTGAACACCAACTGGGCGTGAAAGATCTTGTCGGCCTGATCCAGCGTATATGCCATAAATGTAACAACCACCCGGCAGAGGCGATCAAACTTATCCGTGAATACGCGTATGATACGCATCTGCATCACTATGATAGCAAACATAAAGATGAGCAGGAAGATGATGCTGAGACGCCAACACACCACGAAGAAGTCAAACTGGAAGGGCGTTTTGACGAGCTGGAAGAATTGATCGAGATAGCTGGGCGTCACAAGACGATCCGGCATTTTCTGCGTGCTATGGCCCAGCTCAAGGAGCAAGCGGAAGAGAGCAGTAAAAATAAACGCGATTGTGTCAATCTGATGACGATCCATAAGAGCAAGGGGCTGGAGAATCCCGTTGTCTTCGTGATAGGACTCACTGAGGGCATCTTTCCTCATCGCCGTTCCTACACACTCGCCGAAGATGGACCGATTGTACAGTCGGGGTTAGCTGAAGAACGACGCCTGGCCTATGTAGCCTTCACGCGGGCACAAACATTACTCTGCATATCATCTATTTTGCGTTATCGCAACAGCGACGCCGTTGCCTCTCGTTTTATTGAGGAGGCGGGACTAAAGCCCACCGATGAAGATGGCCTGCTCAATCCCTATCTCATGCAGCGTGATGGCTCACCGAGGAAGCTCAGCCCACTTGTAATAGCACCAACCCTCTTCGAGTAAACTCGCGCAGGCTGGTGTGCAAATTTCGTATCCCCCCTATATGGGCAGTTGGAACTGATATTGCGTATTCAACAGTCACCAAAGCAGTTGGCTCAATTGTCCACATTCGGCAAAAAAACGTAAATTTTAAAATTGCGCTGTGGCTGGCCTGTGGTAGCGTCCCGGCCACCATAGTGAGTGTCTCGCTTGTCCAGTACCTCCGTCAACATTACAACAAGCTTATCAACGGTTTCATCCTGCATACCCTCGGCTTCACTTTGCTGACGGTTGCGCTACTGCTGATCGTCAAACCCTGGCTTATGACAAGGCTGGAACGTAGAAAATTAGAGAAAATGAAGCAGGTAGCTCTTGCAGGGAAAAGCCTTGATCAAATGACGCTCATCGGTTCCCTGCCAGGTGTGTTCATTGGCAGCAAATTGAGCAAATATATGCCCGATAAAATATTGCGTCCGTTGCTGGCAATTGTGTTGGCAATTTCTGGCTAGAAGATGATATAAGGCTTACTCGCTCTCTATCGAGGATGGTTGAAGTACCTTCTCGTGCTCTAGCGCGGGATGTAAGAACGAACAAAAAGCTTTGGCGGCTTGTGAGAGTTGCTTGTCTGCACGTTGTACCAGGCACAACTGTGGCCGCAACTCCAGGCCTATAATTGGTATATGAAGCAGGTCGTCGTTGCTCAGTTCACGCTGTACAGAGAGCGATGAAACGATGGCAGCACCAACGCCACTGATCACCATCTGCTTCACTGCCTCATTGTCCGTTAGCGTAAACATCGGCTGGATCTGCACTCCATATTGAAGTAAGCCTTGTTCGATCACTTCACGGATACCACTGCCTTGCTCGCGCAAGATTATTTCGCCATTGGCCAGCTCATATGGCTCTAGGGAAGTAAGATTGCTCCAATGGTGGCAAGGAGCAACCACCAGTATCAGGTTGTCATAAGCGAATACGTCGGTCTTCAGTCCCGGCGGTAGCGAGGAGGTATCACCCTCAATTAAGCCGATGTCCAAGGTCCAGTTGAGGATCTCTTGCACAATTTCAGAAGAGTTGAGGATCGCAATATGCAATGTCACCTGTGGGTAGCTGGTACGAAAATGAGAGACGATCGGTGGTAAGAGGTACACGCCAGCTGTCCTATTGGCGGCCAGAGTCACTTCGCCAGCATCAACATCGCGCAGGGCGGCTAATGCTTCCTCCATCTGACGTTCGAGCGCAAATATTTGGCGTGCATAACTTTGCAGTATCCGACCAGCATGGGTCAAGGCAATGCGTCTCCCTTGACGCTCCACAAGATCGACGGCTATTTCGTTCTCTAAACTTTGAATGGTCTTTGTTACGGCTGGCTGACTCAGATTGAGTTCTTCAGATGCACGAGTCACGTGTTCAAGCTCGGCAACTTTCAGAAAGACACGCAAATTTTGCAGATTCATGCGGAATGCGGCGTACCCTGTTCCTCAGGGAGTAACGCCGCCTCTCCTTTCTATGCTTGACCGCTGGCGGGAAATGGGGATGTGTTATTCTCCTCTTCCATAATAGCAGAAAAAGCGTACAAAATCACATGGCCGTCTATCATTTTTCTTGCTGAGCAGCAAGACTACTCCAAGAACCCGTACTGCTCTCTCATGAGGATGAGAGATTTCTCACCTCTTTAGGATACCATATGCCTATGCCATAACCAAGAGATATGGATGAAATAACAATATTGTATATAATGACAAAAAATCATGAAAGAAATAACTTGAAAGAATGAAATAAATATGGTACTGTTCGACTAAGACCGAGGCAAGCAAGGGTATCAGAGAGGCGACTCAAGGGAAAGGAGGTGTGACTAAATGACATCCGTACAAACTGATCTCTAGTTTGCTAAGAATGGGACACTGTAAGGAGGTATTTTTATGCAAAGGTTTCTCGCCCATTACGTACGTACACCTTTATTAGTAGCACTCATCGCATTTATTCTTGTGGCATGTGGCAATAACGCATCATCTGGCCCACCGAGTAGTACTGGCAGTCAGAGCGCGCCAGTGACGATACACCTGGGTTATTTTCCCAACATCACGCATGCAGTAGCATTGGTAGGCATAGCACAAGGAACATTTAAGAAAGCGCTTGGCTCAAATGTCACGCTAGATACCAGTAAAACATTCAACTCAGGTCCAACCTTGATTGAGGCGCTCTTTGCTGGTAGTATCGATATCGGTTACGTTGGCCCAAGTCCAGCGGTAAACGGTTATATTAAGAGCAAGGGAGCGGCCTTACGCGTTATTGCTGGTGCATCGAGCGGAGGCGCGCTCTTTATTGTGCGTCCTGGGGCAAATATCAATAGCGTACAAGATTTAAGCGGTAAAAAATTGGCCACGCCTGGGCTTGGTAACACACAGGATGTCTCGCTGCGCCACTATTTACTACAAAATGGACTAAAGACAGATGATAAAGGTGGTACCGTCAAGATTCTGCCGGTGCAAAACAATGCTGATATTCTGACGCAATTCCAATTGGGACAGCTTGATGGTGCATGGGTTCCTGAGCCGTGGGCATCGCGACTGATCCTGGAAGACAAAGGCAAGATTTTCGTTGATGAGCGCACGCTCTGGCCAAACAATCAGTTTGCCACGACGCTGGTGGTAGTCAGCAAGAAATTTGAAGATCAACATCCCGACCTAGTCTCAAAGTTTCTTGAGGCACATGTAGACACGGTCCAGTACATCAAGAATAATCTTGACAGTGCCAAAAAAATCGTCAATGACGAGCAGAAGCGCATTACAAGCAAGGGTTTATCAAACGATGTATTGAATCAGTCGTTCAAAAATCTCGATATCACCTACGATCCACTTGCTCAATCCGTATTAAAAGCAGCCGATAGCGCTTATGAGCTAGGCTTTGTCAAAAGCAAACCAGATACAGGGCTGTTCGATCTTGCTCCGCTCAATAAGGT
>VBJK01000145.1:11269-16187 GCA_005879655.1 Chloroflexota bacterium
CCATATCTCTTGGTTATGGCATAGGCATATGGTATCCTAAAGAGGTGAGAAATCTCTCATCCTCATGAGAGAGCAGTACGGGTTCTTGGAGTAGTCTTGCTGCTCAGCATTATTGCGGGATTAGAGCAAGCGACCGCTGGTACTGTTTATGCCAATGGCAAGGAGGTACGCGGCCCTGGTACGGACCGCATACTTCTTTTTCAGGAAGCGGCGCTCTTTCCGTGGCTAGACGTTCAGCGTAACGTCGAATTTGGCTTGCGACAGGCCGGAGTGCCCGCACGGGAGCGTGCGATCATTGCACGCAAGTATATCGAAATGGTTCATTTGAAGGGATTTGAGCGAAGTCATAGCCATCAATTATCCGGTGGTATGCGTCAACGTGCGGCGATTGCCCGTGCCTTAGCGATTGACCCGGCAGTGCTGTTAATGGATGAACCCTTTGGTGCGCTCGATGCTATGACGCGTGATCATTTGCACAGCGAAGTAGAAGCGATCTGGTCAGCCACACGTAAGACTGTACTGTTTGTCACTCATAACGTACGAGAAGCGGTCGCGCTAGGTGATCGTGTCGTCGTCTTCGCGCCGCGTCCGGGGAGGATTGTGCGCGAATTTCATATAGATCTTCCTCGTCCACGATCCCTGGAAGATCACGGTCTGGTAGATATGGCAGCTGAGATATTGGGCGTGTTGCGCCAGGAACTGAAGGAGGAGGGGCATGGCACAAGTCATTGATACAACTATTACTAAAAATTCTGAGAGAAGATGGTCTTGGTCATGGGGAAAAATCCTACGCCAAGTTGCATTTTATATTATACTACTGCTGATCTGGTATACTCTTGCTAATAGTGGCATCTGGCCATCGTATCTCTTCTCTGATCCAACTGCTGTAAGTACCACATTGGTTAGTGGCCTTGGTGATGGTCACTATGTCGAGGCTATTGTAGTTAGCATGCGTCGGCTCGCTATCGGTTACGGCATCTCACTGGTTATTGGTCTCATGCTGGGTCTCTTCATCGGACGCAACCGCTACATCGAGGAGACGATCGGTAGTTTAGTCCTGGGACTGCAAGCACTGCCCAGCGCTTGTTGGATTCCGTTGGGGCTGCTCTGGTTTGGTTTGAGTGAGCAGGCTATGATCTTTGTGGTGGTGATGGGTGCTCTCTTCTCTATCACCTTGGGCGTTGACGCGGGTGTAAAGAATACTCCTCCTGTGTACTTGAAAGCGGCCCGTAACATGGGCGCGAGCGGTATTGCGCTCTCTACACAGGTCATTCTGCCCGCAGCGCTACCAGCAATTATCACCGGCTTAAAGCAGGGCTGGACTTTCGCGTGGCGCTCGTTAATGGCTGCGGAATTGATCTACCAGACGTTGAGCCTGGGAACCTTGCTGGAGGGTGGACGCGAGCTTAATGATACTGCGCAAATTTTCGCCATTATGATTGTGATTGTGGTGATGGGTGTTGCTATTGATACTCTGGTCTTTGCCCCGTTAGAGCGTCATGTGCGCGAACGTTGGGGTTTTGCTAACTAGCGTAGTCTGTCTTTGTTCTTTAGGGTTGCTACACCGTTGCTCCGTGCAAATGGCTTGATCGCAAGCAAAGAAATAAGTCTCGGTTTTTGAGAATACTTGTGTTTTGCCTATTTAACTGGTAAATTGAGTTGGTATATTTTTAATGGGAGTAACAATGTCAGTACCATCTTCAGATTTATCCCCTAATAACCAGACCATGCCAAAAAGTAATAACAAGGAATTAGATACTTTGATTGCGAAGGTTTTGGAAGAGATAAACAATATTCCTTATGATGTCAAGTCTGTTCCTCAAGAGAAGCTGGATCTAGCTAACAAAACCCGATCAAGTCTGTTCCCTTGGCGTGGGCAGTTTTCTCCTGAATTGATTGAGATGTTTCTTGATATATATAGCCAAGAAGCTACTGTAGTTTTAGACCCCTTTGTTGGCAGTGGAACAACATTATTCGAGGCTTCGGCCAAAGGACTTACTTGTTATGGTGCAGAAATTAATCCTTCTGCAATTGAAATGGCTAGATCAGCACACTTTACAAATATCCCAATAGGAGAAAGAAAAGAAGTTATTCATACTGCCTTGAAGATTGCTAAGGAATGCGTTAGTCCTTTCACCTGGGATTTGTTTTCTTCTCCCGAAACAGAAAGATATTCTCCTCAAGAATTTAATAATTGTTTTGAGAGTATATTTAGGGCAATGCTTCAGAGATCAGAAGGTAAGCCCTTAGTACACAATATTCTTGTTAACGGTATTATTCGTTTTATGAATCTTAAACCTCCACTAATTGCAACGGACTTCCTCCTTGTTCTGGAAGAACACTTTAGAATTATGGAGAAGCTTCCTTATAGCAGAAAGCATTGTGAAGTATTCCATAATGATGCACGATGTATCCCTTTATCTGATAAAAGCGTGGATCTAATAATAACTTCACCACCGTATATCAATGTGTTTAATTACCATCAGAATAATCGTCAAGCAATGGAACTCGTTGGATGGGATCTGCTGGAGATAGCAAAATCTGAGATTGGATCTAATCGTAAAAATAGACAAAATAGATTTTTGACAGTTGTACAGTACTCGCTAGATATGCTAGATACTCTTCACGAAATGCGAAGAGTGCTAAATCCTAAAGGGCGTGCAATAATAGTTGTTGGAAGGGAATCAAATGTTAGAAGCGTGAGCTTTAATAATGGACTACTGGTAGCAGTTCTTGCTCTGGGTGGAGCAGGTTATCGTCTCGAAGCACGTCAAGAGAGAAAGTTCAAAAATAAGTTTGGAGATATTATTTATGAGGAGATATTGCATCTTCTACATGCCCCAGAGAGTCCTGTTTTAGGAGATGACTTTGCCCGATCAGTTGCAGCTTGGTTTCTTTCTGAAGCGTCTATGACAGCTAATGAGGAACAAATTCGTGGAGAAGTATTGAACGCGAAAGAATGTGCAAGCATCATACAAAAATCACCATTGTTTAAGGCGTCGCTAAGCAATAAACAGATGCCTGACCGAGCTATAATGATTAATTTTTCTCAAGAAGAGCAGAGAAGGACTATGAAAACCTATCCTACACCACATTTGGAAAAATTGAAGGCAACTCTTGTTAGTGATAAATTACCTCCGCGAGATAAGCCTCAAGTAGAGAAAGCTATTGCACATTATTACCAATGGATTGCTGATATGGAAGCTGTTATTAGCTCGCACATTAATGCAATTGAGAAGTTACGAAGAGTAGTAGACTTACTTAATCAGTATAGGATACGAATGGATATTGATCTTATTTTTGATAGTGCTGATGATTGGCTATATCGCCAAAAAGGCCAGATTAAACTAGATAACAGTATTATTGAAGAGTTCCTACCGCGTCTTATAAACTCTCCCTTGGTACCTGAGATTTCTCAAATGAATGTATCCGTTGGGCCAGCCTCAGCATTTTCGTTTTTGTGGTTTGATTCAAGTTTGCTTAAGCATGAAGCAGCTGGGGGATTGAAAATTCGTACTAAAGATCAAGATTTTGCTATAAGTAAACCTCTTTATTTAAAGGCTTCTCATAATGCAAATTTTGAAAACTCAGTTGAGGAGTCAACGCAACTTGCCTACATTGCAGCGGAATGTAAGACCAATCTAGATAAGACAATGTTTCAAGAGGCATCTGCGACTGCCAGAGATCTTAAAATGGCGATTCCTAGTGCTAGGTACTTCTTGCTTTGTGAATGGCTGGATATGAAACCTGTAAGCAGTGCGACAACTGCCATCGACAAAGTCTTACTTTTAAGGAAGGCGAAGAGGATAAGTGCTAATATCAGAGGGAGCTTCAGTACCTATAAAGGGCGTCAAGAAGCTAAAGCCTCGTACATTGCATTTTTACAAAATAATCCTTACAGAGTGGAAGTGTTTGAGCTGTTTATTGGTTATATCCGTCAGTTGTTGAGTATTGAGCCGCTGGACGAGGAAACCGTACTAGATCGAGGATATTTCTAAAGAGCATGAAGCAAACAACGAACCAATGAACGCGTCAGAGCAATTTTGCTATAATGAGGCGTATTGTGCATTCGTGGCTGACCTGCTTACGAGCGGGGTTCTACCCGGTTCCTGAGTTGTATTTGTACGGGTTGGGCATGAAGCGCTAGGGCTAGCGATAATGAGAATAATATCCCCACCCGCCAGGGCAAGCACAAGGGATTGCCCTGGCGGGTGGGGATATTTCAGCTGTATTGGCCCCTGGGGGCATGCTTGCCACCATCGACCTCTCACTTTTTGCGTTTCAACGCCAATGACTTCGTGCGCCCACGACGTTGGCGACCTAGCAGTAGCGTGCCTACGAGCAGAGCAAGAACAATACTAATGAGCAGTGCTCGCTGTCGCTTTTGCTGTACGGAGACATCCTGTGCGGGCGGACTATAGAGTTCAGCGGCTAGATACGCTTGGTCAAGGAGCTGTATCGGATGAACTACGGACATCTCCAGACCGCGTTGTCGTGCTCCCATGGCAATTTGCATCATACAGCCGGGATTTCCGGTGGCGACAATACTTGCGCCCGTGGCCGCAATATGCTCTATTTTGCGCTCTAATAGTTGCTGTGCCATCTCCTGATTGGTAATGTTGTAGACTCCGGCACTACCGCAGCACCAGTCAGATTCTTTGAGGTCAATCAGCGTAAGGCCAGGAATCATATGTAACAACTGACGCGGTTGTAGCTTGATTTTCTGGCCGTGAGCAAGGTGGCAGGCGTCATGGTAGGCAACGGTATATGGCACTTCACCCATTGTACGATTGAGCGGGATGCTGGCGAGAAATTCGCTGATATCTCTCACCTTTTGACTGAAGGCACTGGCTCGGTCCGCATAAGCCGGGTCGTCTGCTAGCAGGTGATCGTATTCTTTCAGCGTCGAGCCACAACC
>VBJK01000146.1 GCA_005879655.1 Chloroflexota bacterium
AAATGCTGTGAATGCGGGAGTAGCTAAGGTAACGCCTCAAGACCTACAACAGGGTCTAACAAAGATTCGTGGTGACCAAGGCTTTCAGGGTGTGACGGGCCAAATCTCGTTCGGATCTAATGGTGATCCTATTAATAAGGCCATTGTCATTCTATATGTTACAGGAGGAGGCTATATCACTGCTTATGGTGTACGGCGTTGCTTCGTTTTCCAAAAATGCGATAATACCCATGGGTAAACACAGGCTTAGTACTGTCACACTAACAGCTGAGCCTTGCGCAATGAATTGCGCTGCTACGCAGGGTGACCTCGTGGTCATTGAGGACCATAGGCTCAAGCAATAAGTGCTTGCGAGGACACCCACCTCGCTGCTAAGGCATTGAGATGTAGAACACATGGCTTCGCTTACAAACTCGCCTGAAATAACTGATAGAGCAACTGGGTTGTAAATACCAATAACAAATCGCGTTGTTGTTGTGCTTTCCCTTTCTTTTGCAGCAGCTTTTCTACCTCCAGCGGATCAAAAATCCCGATAGCGCGTATGGCATCTGGCGACAGTGTCTGTTGGAGCAGTTCAGAATCAGCAATGCGCTGTAGCGAGGCAATCGGGCCACTAAGCGGTAGCAGCGATGGTTGGTCATTGCTCGCCGGTAGATATCTCTTTAGCAATGTGGCAACGAGTGCTGCCCTCGTTGAGCCATTTTCTGCTCTCATCGGTAGACAGGTCAGCATATTAATTACGTCTGGTTGTAGATATGGTGAACGTATAACCATCCGCTCTTGCATGGCTAGCTGGTAGGGTGTGTACACGATACTATCGGGTAAGCGCAGATGAAGATCGAGATAATACCATGCTTGCGCTTCGTTGCTAAATTTAGCGGCCTGCCGTGCTAGCTTCAGTGCATGCAGAGTTTGCTCCCAGGGCTTTTCATGTTGTAAAGATGCCGCTACATCCTTTGACCAAAGCTGAGAGGATGATTGCACTGTATGGGTTAAGCAACCCTGACTGTACCACCGTAAAATATCGTCTGCTCCCGGCACTGTCTGATCTTGTGGTGTGATTATAGGTGTATCTGGCTCACAACTACTCGACCTATCAGGCATAACACAGCTAGTATTACTTGTATCGGGAGACGTGAGAGGTGATGTCAGGTTTGTCCTCTTGTTGCGATCCGTCTGAGGAGACTGCAAGAGCAAAATATTCGATCCTAGCCCACTTATGGCGACGCGTACACCCGTTTCAGTTGCCACGGTATGCAATAGTTCATGGAGCGCTAATGGTCGTGTATCCACGCAAGGTGCTTCTAATCCTGCCAGCGCTGCTGTCCAGAACTCAGGCCGGTCTACACCTGTAATCGCCAGAAACGGACGCTGACACGCAATGGCAATCTGTTCCGCATTTTTCCATATCTTCGATAAGGTTGACTTTTTATAGCCGAGCGAGGCCACGCTAAAAGGGACGGTAGTGTGTTGGCTAGCCAGTATCGTGACGAGAGCGGATGGTGCGCTACCATCCGTTAATGCGACCAGGCGATCGTGTGGGGGAAGCAGACCGGCTGTGGTGTCATTAAGTAGCGTATGCAAATGTTCTAATACATCATCTAAAGGTTGCTCCCGCTCGAAATGGAAATCAGTCGCGTGGTTGACCACTGTTTTAGCACGCTGCCAACGCAGGATAGAGCCAGCAGGAACGACGTAAATATCTTTAAAGGCCGTCCAGGGAGCAGGAATGAAGCCGTAGCGCGATAACGTATCGAGGGCGGCGAGATGTAGACGGCGGGGAACTCCAACAGCGAAGAGCGCCTTGAGTTCACTAGCAAAGAGCAGGTTCCCCTCGGCGGGCCAGTTTTCGATGTAATATAAAGGATGGATTCCTGACAGCGGACGACGATAGACGAGCGTACGTCGATCTGGCACCCAATCGAGAACAGGTGCTTCATTGTTACGTTGCATTGCGTAGGCTGGATCGGAAAAGGTTATGAGTCCCATTCCCGGCTGCACAAAATGCGCTGGCTGTCCTCCATAACGCCCAAGGACCTCCCCCATTGCCGTCAATGTTTGCTCGATAATTTCTGGCGAGACCTGTTCACCGGTCAGCCACCCTGCTAATATGGGCATAGTTTTTTTCCTATAACATTTACTGCTCCCTTGCCAATGACATGGGAGATGTGTTGCTTATGCTCTGATTGTGCCACTCTGAGCAGATAGCATATGCTATACTATAGCTACAACTTACGTGTTGCGGTAGCTCAACGTGCCACAGGTCCAATAGGATAGTACTTTTGGTGAAAATAGCCAGACAGCATGAGCTACTTTGACACATGATGATATATTTTAGACGATAGTTCCACAATTTGTTATGGGCAGATGGCGATAGGTGATGCATATTGTGGACCATACCATGTCGGCATTGAAATCACTTAGCGCTCAAACTGATTTGATTAAGAAGGAATTAGGTATCGCGGATGCTTATCCTGTTACTCACTTTCCTCGCGGTTGCCATTGTCATCATTGGTCTAGGACTCACTTTTTCTCTTAAATCTCAGCGCTCGACTACACGTCGCATGATGTATGCTGGACGTGCAGTGCGCAGGAGTGATTATTCAGATAGTGTCCGTAGTATGGAAACGAATAGACAACGATCAATGCGGCGTTCCGTACTCGCCTCTGTCGAGCCACAGCCCTTGAGCCAGGTTTGGGCATTAATGGATATACGCAATACCTTTGCTATACGTGCGGGTATGCACACGCCCTGGCTGGGCATTGCGCTTGTGCTCTTGGCCGTTTGTCTGTGTGGTGTTGCGCTTTCAAGAAGTTTTTTACCCGGTTCTGTAACAGTTGACGAGATGTGGCCTGATGCCACAGTACCCGCTACAGGGCCTGCGCTTCCTCCTCACGGCTCTTTCACATTTCAGGGCGTGGTGGGAGCTTCACAGGCGTTAGTACGCATTAATCAACTTGATCCAGGCCAGTATAACTCTGGCCAGGAGCAGCAGACGTGGTCCCCCTCTACCTGTTCAGCGGCTTCCATGACCGAAGTCATCAATGCCTACAATGCTTATTACAAAATCGATAAGCACTATCGGATTACGGATGTGTTAAAAGTGGAGGTGGCTGTTCATGCGATTTCGTCCGATTTAGGATTGCTAGAACCGACTGGTATTGATCGCACGGTGCGACAGTTCGGTTTCAAGACCGTATGGTTGAACAAGCCGACAATAAAGGATCTGATTAATGTGGCCAACAGTGGGAGACCAATTATTGTGAATTTCCCGCCTGATCGCTGGTCTGGTGGTCATTTGCTGATCGTACGGGGAGGAGATAGCCAGTATGTGGCCTTGGCTGATTCCTCTCAGCTCAATATGCAAATGATGCTCTATGCGACCTTCTTGAAGTACTGGGCTGGCTTTGCTGTGGTGGTAGTACCTGCCAGCCAGTAGTAAAATGAGGGATTACCCTGTCTCTACCAGCATCCACCAGTTTTGCAAGACGACATGAGCACTAATGGCTTCTAACATCGCGTCTCTGCTTTTCTCTTGACTCACTGTTTCCACAATAGCCAACGCGTGGGACAGCAGAAAGAAACATTTCTTCTACTCAGAGTATTCAGAGAAAGCTTGTTAGTCAAGCTCATATGTAAATGCGTGGAGTATTTCTATGACATTATTTCATCTCAGATTACGTGTTGCCGTAATTAAAAAGAAAGTACAAGGTCACCGCTGACCTTGCATGATATTGATAATCAGTCTTCCCGAATCCAGTTCTTGCCGTCAAAGCTCATAGGCGCGCCATGCAGAACCAGCCATGCCAGCGCATCGTGGAACTGATTCCAGGCTGCTTTGCCTTGCTCTGACTTAGGATCTTTGCGCATATCTCGTGTGCTATTGAGCACATCGATTTTCTCTCTAATCTCTCGGTCTGTCGGGCGCGACTCTTGTTGCATAGCAGTCCTCCTTGTCCGAGTTTCTTGTTGCTGGTACAGTCTTCTCTTTCAAGAGAGCGATGTCCTGTCGCCATGCTCCCTCTGGTCATCCGGCTCAAAAGATCCGATGACCAGCCTCGTCTCAGCTACCAGGGAATCTCTCGCCGCTACCCAATCACTACTCACCAGTATGCCAGATTGCAGCTGGTTCAGTAGCTTGAGAGCATCGCGCAAGAGTTCCTCTCGCTCTTGCCCTCGCCTTTCTGCAATCTTTTTGTCTCTTAGGGCCTGTGCAAGCTCTTGTTGTCGTGCTCTTATTGTTTGATCGTATATCATAGAAATTTCTAATGCACTCCTTGCTTATGTAGCATATGACATTACATGAACTTAACCCACTTTTGCGCTAAAAATAAAATAGAAACTTTGCTAACTACTTCAGCACAAAATAGGTATTTGCTCTTACTGCCGTTATATAGCAGAATCTCTATTTTTGTACGTATATGAATATAAATGTGGGCGACGGCAACTTCATGCGGAGTATTTTCTCCAATACAACAACATGATCAGTAAACAACACAGTACAAAGATAGAGATCTATTCTTGTGAAGCGTGCGAGAGCATGATATACTTAACCACGAATGGGGGTTTGTAGTGGCTAGTTTGTCATTTGCTATTCTTCACTCACTTGTGTAGTCTACCTGGGAATTTTGGGAATGCTAGCAGTTTTCTGGGAAATTTGGGGAAAATGGAGGCAGCCCAACACAGCGTTGTCAGCTTTTTTGGGAAATGTGGGAAAGCAAGCATCCAGTAAAAAGACGCTAACAAGCCTTTTTTAGCTATTCTGGGGAACTAGATAAGTGGTTTACAAGTTTTGGACGATGAAACAATTTGGACGGTTTCTTTCTAATTTGCGTAGCAATGCCAATATCTCACTAGAAGATATGGCTGTACTTGTGGAAAGCAGCAAAAGTACGCTATCACGTCTGGAAAATGATGAAATACCACAACCATTTAAAGGTCCTATCCGCAAGACGATCATCGCGCTTGCAGAGCTTCTCTGCTTTTCCCATCGCGAAACAGAGCGCTACCTTGAGCTTGCAGGTATTGATCTTACACTGTTAACTGAGAGCGAAAAATTACAATTGGGTTTCATGCGCCGGGTTGTGCAAAGCCCCAAAAGTGAGAAAGATGATCTGGAAAAATGGAGGGAGATTTACAAACAACGCCTGGACTATCTAGAATCGCGGGAGGCAGCTTTCGGCATTAGTCGTGCGCCACCAAACTTGAAGCTCAGGATTCAGGAATATACGAATATACTCAAAGAGATCCATGAACGTCTCGATAAGCTTTACAATAGAGTTGATACGGTGCGCCCTTTGGCCCTGTATGCCGTACCAATTCACTATGACGCAATGCCAGGAGGGAGGATTGTAGTGGGATATCACTATGGAGAAGAACACAAGACCGTTCCTACTGCCAGTAACCTTTATGCTCTAGCTTCGCAAAATGCTCGTTACCTTATGCAGTTAGCAGATGCCGAATATTTTGCGGTAGATGATTGTATTCTGCTCACGAATAGCAAAGATTTTCAAGGCTGGACTGTGCAGGATATAAAGACCACTATTATAACGACCCCGTTACCAGTCCCTGATGACTTAGAAAAATTGCAGCAAGAGAAGATACCCATTATTGAAAAGCACTACTTTAATGCACCGCATTATCGCCTGGTCTCCGTTTCGCCTGCATTTAGTGATCTTGATCACCTCAAAGTCACGCTGGCCCCTCTCGGCTTCTACGACTATTACAGTTTGAATCCTTTTTTTGATGAACCTCTTCTCACGGCGCTTGATGGCGGCAGAGTCTCGATCAGGGAGAAGTATGGTAATACAGCACTCACCTATAGCTCAACTGATAGGGGCACTTCACTGATTCCTGCGCCTGTCAGTATTCAATGCGTTCTGGTGACAAAAGACCGGGAAATTGTGCTCATGCAGCGTTCTTCCTCAGTTGCGTTTTATCCCAATCATTGGTCCGCCTCTTTTGAGGAAACCATGAATGCTCCAACAAGCGGACAAGGTGACTTAACGCAAATGGGCGATACGAGTTTCTTTGCTACTGCGCTGCGTGGTTTGAACGAAGAGTTTGCCATATCCGCTGATGCTGTAGAAAATATCAAAATACTTTCCCTCAATGTAGAGTACTTAACGCTTTCCGCCGATATCGTCGTGGTTATTCATGTGGCCCTGAGTGCAGACGAGATCAAACAGAGCTGGTTGCTCAAGGCGTGGCACCGTAACGAGGCATCGCGTTGTCATGCGATATCAGCCGATCTGGAGATTGTCAGAGACAAGTTCTTCAGTCGGACGCTGTGGCATCCTACGTCCCGTATGCGCTTGCTGCAATTCCTTTTTTATACCTATGGCGTGGATGAAGTAGTGAGGGCGTTTAATGAATAACATAGCATCAAACCGCCAGAGATCATCATTCTCTGGCGGCTTGATCTTGATCAGCAATAGTAAGGACCAATTACTCCCAGGTCAAACTCCCCGTTTGATACTCCGTCACGCGCATCTCAAAGAAATTCTTCTCCTTCCTCAAATCGATCACCTCGCTCATCCATGGGAACGGATTGTTTGACCCATAGACCGTATCCAGGCGAATACTCTTTAAGCGTCGATCAGCGATATATTCGAGATAGGTTTTGATCATATTGGCATTGAGTCCAAGGATACCCCTGGGCAAGCAATCCTTAGCATATTCATACTCAAGCTCCACAGCCTGCACAATATGCTCAGTAATCGTCTTCTTAAATTGCTCAGTCCAGATGGCAGGATTCTCTTGCACAATCGCATTGATCAGGTCTGCGCCAAAGGCGAGATGCACGGACTCGTCCCGTAAGATAAATTGAAATTGCTCGCCGATACCTACCATCTTGTTCTGCCTCAGCAGCGAGAGCATCATCACAAAGCCCGCATAGAAGAAGATCCCTTCCATGATGAGGTAGTACCCGATCAGGTCATGCACAAATTTTTGGATATCTTGAGTACTACTCGTCGTAAAGTTCGGGTCCAACAGCGAACTGGTCATCTCTAGTACAAAGGCATCCTTCCTCTTAATGCTTGCAATGTCCATGTACATGCTGTACACCTTATCGGGATCAAGCCCCAGCGTATCACAGCAATAGATAAAGGTATCAGTATGCACGGCTTCTTCGTAAGCTTGGCGCAAAAGATACTGCCTGCACTCAGGATTGGTAATGAGCTTGTAGATAACAAGCACAATGTTATTGGCTGTCAAACTTTCTGCTGTAGAGAAGAAGCCCATATTCCACAGAATGACCCTTCTCTCGTCTTCGGTGAGTGCATGAGGATTTTTCCACGTCTCGACATCTTTCTGCATCGAGACTTCTTCCGGGACCCAATTGTTAGCTACTCCCGTTTTGTAGTGCTGCCGCGCCCAGCGATACTTAATCGGCAGAATTTTATTAGGATCAGTCACGTTACAATTAAGAATGCTCTTTTCCATACGTTTTTTACCTTCCTTTTTATTGACACGCTTCACAACTGGGATCGCCAACAATACATGTCTGTGCGGCTAAAGACGATACCACTGCTTGAGTGTGCTTATGTATATCCAGCGTACTCTTTTCAATGGACGAGGCTCCCAGGCTGCGCAGATAGTACGTGGTCTTGAGTCCCTTGCTCCACGCGCTCGTATACACGTCAGAGAGATATTTGCCGGATGTGGTATTGAGAAAGATGTTTAGAGATTGGCTTTGATCGATCCATTTTCCTCTGACCGCAGCGTGGCGTAGCAGCCACTCAGCGTGAATGGCAAAGGTTTCCTTGTACTTTGCTTTCAATGCTGCTGGTATGGCCGTTATGTATTGAATATCGCCATCATAGTACTTAAGCTGTTCGATCATGTCGTTTGTCCACAGAGCCAGCCGATGCAGATCATTGACCAGATACTCGTTGATGATGGTAAACTCGCCACTTTGGTTGGACTTGACATAGAGATTTTTATAGATCGGCTCAATAGAGGGCAGGCAGCCCGCGATATTGGAGATGGTGGCCGTGGGTGCAATTGCCATACAGTTAGAATTGCGCATACCATAGACTTTAATATGCCTACGCACTACTTCCCAGTCCATGCGTGCCGTACGCGAGACATCTAATGCTTGACCACGTTCTTCCTCCAGTAGCGCAAGCGTATCGAGTGGTAGGATGCCTCGTTCCCATTTTGAGCCTTGATAACTGCTGTATGCGCCTTTCTCCCGTGCCAGTTCCGAAGAGGCAAGAATGGCATAATAAGAAATAAATTCCATTACCTCATCAGAGAAGGTAACAGCTTCCTCACTATCGAAACGGAGATCTAGCTGGTAGAGCGCATCTTGCAGGCCCATAATGCCCAGCCCGATTGGCCGATGAGCCAGATTCGACGTGCTTGCTTCGCTCGTAGGATAAAAGTTGATGTCGATCACATTATCGAGCATTCTGATTGCCAATTTGACGGTCTTTTGCAGTAGCTCTGTATCAAGAGTCTTATCTTTGATATAGCGAGAAAGGTTAAGCGAGCCAAGGTTGCAGACGGCGGTCTCGTGCTGCGACGTGTTAAGGGTAATCTCTGTGCAGAGATTAGAGCTATGCACAACCCCAACGTGATCTTGAGGCGAGCGGATATTGCAGGCATCTTTGAAAGTAATCCACGGATGCCCCGTCTCATAGAGCATGGTTAACGTCTTGCGCCATATCTCTTTGGCTTTGACCCGCTTATAGAGTTTGATTTCGCCCGCATCAGCTTTGCGTTCGTACTCTTCATATCTCTCGGCAAAGGATCTGCCATACAAATGATGGAGATCGGGTGTTTCATCGGGCGAGAAGAGGGTCCAAGAGCCATCCTCCCGCACGCGTTTCATGAAAAGGTCGGGAATCCAGTTGGCTGTGTTCATCTCGTGCGTTCTGCGCCGTTCGTCGCCGGTATTTTTGCGCAATTCCAGAAAATCTTCGATATCGTAGTGCCACGTCTCAAGGTACGCGCACGCTGCACCACGCCTGCGTCCACTGCGATTAATCGCTGCCGTTGCCGCATCGGCAATTTTGAGAAACGGGATTAAGCCCTGACTGGGGACATTCGTGCTTTTGACTAAAGCGCCCGTGCCACGGATATTCGTCCAATCGGTGCCCAGGCCACCGGACCATTTAGAAAGTTGGGCATTATCGCCGATACATTTGAAGATGTGTACTAGATCATCCTCAACGGTGGTGAGGTAACACGAACTCAATTGCGGATGATGTGTCCCGGCATGGAATAGCGTTGGCGTAGAGGGAACATAGAGTAACGAAGATATGATATGGTAGAACTCAATAGCTTTCTCTTCCCTCTTTTTCTCCGGTAGCGCAATGCCCATCGCAACACGCATCCAGAAGCATTGAGGTAGCTCTATGACCCTACGCTCCCTATCCCGCAGAAAGTAGCGATCGTAGAGCGTTTCGATCCCTATGTATTTGAGCAGTTTATCCCGTTCGGGTCTGAGGTAGCTAGCCAGCGCCTGTAGATCGAACTCCAGCAGGTGTGGATCTAAAAAGCCCAGTGCGACACCCTGGCGAATTTCTCTGGGGAAAGCATCCTGATACGCCTCGTTAAAATCGGCATCAAACTCGTCAGTACCGAGCATGTTTTTATAAATATCATTCACAAAAAAGCGAGCCGTCAGATCGGAGTACAGCGGATTCTGTTCAATTTTGGCTCTCATGATTAAGATGACAGAGCGATTAATCTCGCCGGTACTGATCCCCTCGAATAAGCTATTCTTGCATTCCTCAACGATGTCGCCAACGGCTTGCTGGACAGCGAGCTGGTGCTCATAGCCGCGAAACACATTGCTGATGGCCTGTTGAATGTGGCTGGCGTCAAAGGGGACCAGGCTACCATCGCGCTTCTTGACATTGAGCGTCCTGGTCTCAAGCTTTTGCAGGACTTCTTTTCGTTTTTGCTTGCGCAGCTCCTCATGCTCTTTGCGATACAGAATATAGGCCTTGGCCACCTCAAACAAGCCCGCATGAGCTAATGTCCGCTCGACAACATCTTGAATATCCTCGACGTGCAGGGGTTTCTCAGAAAATCTTGGTTCAAGTTCAACTATCACCTTATCGGTAATAGCGCTAAGAAAATCCTCGTCAACATCCTTTCCTGTGGCGATACACGCTTTTTGGATAGCTACCTCAATACGCTTGCGATCAAACTCCACAAAGGAACTATCTCTCTTTTGTACATGCCGAACGAAGGTATCCACTTGAGCAATACGCTTTTGTTGTTCCAACATACTCTATCATTCTTTCTTTACGATAAGCTCGCACTACAAATATCATGGGCTTTGTGATAAGATTAGCGGCGTACGTAATCTTACTCTGCCAACTTGTCGGAACTAGTATACTTGCAAACCCCTGCTTTTTCAAGCCTTTGGACACAACATGTTGATTTTGTAATGTTTCTAACACAATATGTTGATTATATGCTCGTCTTATTACTGGCAAAATACCATGTTTTCTGAATAATTGTACAGTTGAATATAGCTGTTGCATATGGTATGCTACGCGCAGAAAGTCATTGTATTTCATTGCGTCTACCATACGTTATAGTCAGATTGATGCGGTCCAGCACGTCGTATCCAGAGCTTCTTGGTACTTTTAACTAGAGACGTGAGGAGTTGTGCATGTCATCTACCTCCATATGGAAAGGGCCAGAGTCTTACGCGGAAGAAGCCTATCCATCTTCGTTGCTCAAACACCTTTTGAAACGTTATTCGATGAGAGCATTGGGCGTATGGTCGTCCGGGCACATGTGCGTCTGCGGACGACAGGCCCTTTAGCTATGCCTGAGCAATTGCGGCCAGCGACCCATCCAACATCTGATGCGTTACGAACGACGAAGCGGCGCATCACCTTGCGCCTTAATGGCGTAACTGCCCCACTCTCTCAAGCGGGGCAGCCGCAACCTGCCTCTCCTGTAGAGGCCGTAGAAGAGGTTCTTGCTCTACCAGAAGAGTATTTTGCTGTTGGCAGCATCTATGCCTTTGGCGAAGATCTGATCGGCAGTACGTGGCAAAGAAATGAGGCACAGATACTCAGCCATGAAGAGTATCTTGAGACCTTTCATGCAAAGCAAGGACTCCTTTCACCCGCCGGGAGCATTCCTGCTGTGTATCTCGCTGTCCCTGTGCAAGAGATGAAGCTGGTGAATGATATTCATGGTTATAAATACCAGAGCGAGATCATAGCGATCATCGTGCTCTATCAATTCCATGGTCAGCCAGGTTTTTCAGCGGAACAACGCGCTGGAGCGTTACAATACGTGGAGCGTGTCGCCCTCTATCTGCAAAACGATAAGTTGCAGCGTACGCAACGGCGCACTGCCGAATACATGGAACATTTAAAAGCGATCAGTACTGCCTTCCCTGAGTCCGTCAAGCTGGCAGATCTGATAGAGAATATGTATCGCTTTGCCTGTAGCGTTGTTGATGTCTCTTCCATGTTGCTCACGCTCTATGACCGCGACACGAACGGTATTTACGATGTCTTTGCGGTGCGTAACGGCAAGCGCGTTGAGGATCTCTCAGAACAACCACTGGTGACAACGAAAGAAGAGCGTCCAGTCTGGTGGCAAGTCACGCAAAACGAGAAGCGCACATTGCACTTTTCACCGGCCCGCGACCTGCATGAGACCGTGCCCTATCATGAACTCTTAATGGGTTCCTGGGGCGACCAGCAAGAGGCTAGGTCATTCCTCTTCTTACCGATGAAGATGTTCAGTCGCTCGACTGGCTCGCTCAGTCTGGCCAGCCATAAGGCCAATGCCTATCATCCAGAGGAGATTCAGGTCCTGGAAACCATGGTACAGATTGTCACGGTCAGTATCGAAAATGCCAAGCTGTATGAGCGCGACCGCCGTTTACTACGCGAAGCGGAGGAGCGTGAGAGTCAGCTGGCGGCCATGAATAGCGCCTTGCAAACCATCAGTCTGGTCTTGAATGTAGGGGAATTGCTCGGCGCATTCGTTGAGAAGGTAGCAGTATTGGTAAAGTCCGATCTCTGTATCTTCTTCCAGCTATTGCCTAATGATGAAGAACTGGGGGCTACTGCTATGTACGGTCCTTCCAGTTTCAGCTTACTGGACGACGGCAGTGATATACCCGCTGTAGAGTCACCGCGCAAGAAGGATGAGGACGAAGAACTTACCAAACTGATCCATATCCCCTTTAAAAATACCTTCTTGGAACCCAAAAAGTTTGAAGGTTTCTTCTACCTCGAACCTTCCCAGTTGGATGCTCTGGCGCAAAGGAGCAGTCCAGGTGGTGCCATTCTTTTATGCGAAATACCTCAGCCTGTGCAGCGGCTATTGATGATTCCTCTCTCTCACCAGAGCGAATTTATTGGTTTTCTTGCAGTCCTCACGCCCAAGGATATGCCATCATTCCGTCCCAAGGAGATTGGCGTCCTGCTGGCAATCTGTGCACAGGCAACGAGCGCTATCCGCAATGCTCAGCTCTTCGAGCAACGCGAAGAGGCTTATGCAGAGCTGCAAAAGATGAGCAATCTAAAAGACGAATTTCTTGTGACGGCTTCCCATGAACTGCGTACGCCGCTGAGTGCGATTATTGGTTACTCTAGCTTACTCAAGAGGCAGAGCGCGCGCATTTCGCCACAGCAAATTCTCCGTTTTGCCATGAAGATTAGTGGCGCGTCACAACAATTGCAAGATCTGCTCGATCATATGACGGATGCGGCAAAGATGGGGGCTCTCGATAAAAACCTGGACTTAACGATTAGTCCGGTACAGGTATACTCAGCAGCGGAGATGGCCGCGAATATGCTGGCATTGCGCGCCGAACACAAGATTACCATGCATATTGACGCGCAGCTATGGGTGCTGGGTGATCCGCTGCATTTTCGTCAGGTACTCTCAAACCTGCTGGACAATGCAGCCAAGTACTCATCTCCTGAAAGTGAGATTATTCTTTCTGCTACACCGTTTATATTACAGGACATTACTGACAAAATACCGGAAGATCAGCTCGATCACGCCTTAATGGTCGAGTTGGGTGAGCAATCGATTGTGCTGATACGTGTGCAGGACCATGGCGAAGGGATCTCGTCGGAAGATCAGAAGCGCATCTTTGAAAAATTTGTGCGTGCTCCTCGCTCGCTTACGACTCCGGTACGAGGTTCTGGTCTTGGACTCTATATCTGTCGGCGCTACGTTGAAGCAATGGGTGGCAAGCTATGGCTGGAACGCAGTGTTACCAATGAAGGTTCTGTAATGAGCTTCTATCTTCCGCGTGTCGAACCACCCGTTGAAATAGGAGATACCGGTGAGCAAAAAAAACTATGAAATTCTTGTGGTAGATGATGATCCCGTTATTCGTGACATGATGGTTGATATCTTGAGTTTTGAAGGGTACGTAATCCATACTGCACGTAATGGAAGAGAAGCATTAGAAAAGATACACCACGCTGATAGCGCAGTACGTTATCTGGTGTTCTTAGACTTAATGATGCCGGTCATCGACGGCTATACCGTCTGCCGACAATTGAATGAGGATGCTTCGCTTCGTCAATGCCATACTATTATTTTGATGTCGGCCCTGGATAACATTATAGAAGCCTCGTCTCTCAAGGTGGATGCAACACTGCCTAAGCCTTTTTCGGTTGACGAGGTAATGTGTGTTATGAATCCATTTCTGGGCTAGAAGTACAAATGAAATATCTGAAAATTAGCATTTACGAGCTGGTCGCCCTGCTCGCTATCACTCTGGCTGTGCTCTTGCGGCTCTCTTTGCTTGCTCTGGGATGGCCACTGACGAATAGTGATGAGGGGACCATTGGTATGATGGCGCTCCATGTGGCCTATCATGGAGCGCACCCCACGTTTTTCTATGGACAGTTCTATATGGGGGCATGGGAGGCATATCTTGGAGCCTTGTTCTTTCACTTGAGCGGTCCCTCTTTATTCTCATTGCGGCTTGGCCTCGTTCTTATGTTTCTTTTCTTTCTCTTCAGCATGTATCTGGTGACAAGGATGCTCTACTCCAGGGCGTTTGCGCCAGTCACTGTGCTCTTGTTGGGAACCGGTTCCAGTTTTGTGCTGGCCCGCGAACTGAGTGCAATAGGTGGCTATGCGGAAACATTGCTCTTTAGTGCGTTACTGGTCCTTTGCTCGCTCTGGTTGGCTCTAACTTATCGCTCAGGTATATCGTTCAAGCAACGATGGTGGCGTTTGGCCGTCTATCTGATTTGGGGATTAATCGCCGGTCTAGGCCTGTGGAGTGATCTGTTAATCGCCCCTTTTATATTATGTACGGCTCTGTTCATGCTTTGCTTCTGCTGGCGCGAGCTAATAGAGCTATTGTCTGTTGTGTGCATATTCGCAGGGCTTGTTATTGGTGCCTATCCGCTGATCCGCTTTAATCAGCGCGCTGGTGCCGAGCAAGATTCCTGGACGACGCTCCAAAAGCTGACCCACAATGGCGATAGTGGATTACAGCATACCCTGCCCATCATACTAAGCGAGATCAAAGGAACCGTGCAGATTAGTATACCAATGATGACGGGCGAACCCTTTTGTCCTGTCACCGAATTGTCCTGGTTGGGGCCGAGCAGTCCGTACACGTTACCATGTACCCTGGTGCGTAGTAGCTGGGGCTGTGGTTATCTGGTACTTTTTGTCGCTGCATGCGCTCTGACGGCGTGGTTACTCTGGCGAAGCTGCTGGGTAGCATGGCATAAGAGAGAAAAGGGGTCGGAGATACGCCGCCAGCTCATACGCCATAGTGGGGGACTAATGCTGCTATTGGGTGCATTGCTCACCCTGTTTTTATACGCATCCAGTGCGGCACCGCTTGACTGGCCAGGCATTCATGCCCGTTACCTGATCGGCATGCTTATCGCTACACCTGCCGTCATCTGGCCGTTATGGAAGGGCGCAACTGTTGCTGGCTCACATTTACCCCGCCGTCTTGCACTGAGCAGGCTTGCCTGTCGTGTTGCGCTGACGGTGCTCTGCGTACTCTCAATCGTGGGAAGCATCATAGCATTTAGCGAAGTTCCAAGTGTACAAGCAAAGAACCAGCGCGATATGGCGCTGATCCATGACTTGTTGAGCCGGGGCATTACCCATATCTATACCGATTATTGGACGTGCGACAAGATTGCTTTCCTGAGCGAGGAGCGTGTTATCTGTGGTGTGATCAGCGGACAGCTAAAACCAAGCCACAATCGCTATGGACCGTATTATGATCAGGTCAGTAGCGATCCGCACACGGCTTATGTCTTTCCTGCTGATGGTGATTATATTTCGCCTGCTGGCAGTAATCGTGTGCCGCCGGTTGAGCAGCGGTTGGCGGGTACGCAGTATCAGCGTTTTGTGATTGATGGGTATGTGGTGTATATGCCTAATAGAGTATCCTAAGCAAGAGGTAATGTCAGTATAGTCATACACAGCCCATACTGACATTATCTGCACTCTGGTTTTATGCCGCCATAGAGCGTAAGAAGAGCCGTGCCACGTTTTCATCAGCAGATGCTGCAATCTGTTTAAGCAGATAGCTGAGTACTTGGGGCGTATCAACCTGAGCAACGTTTGTCTGAGCTAGCTCGGTCAACGTAGGGAAACGA
The DNA here is from genome assembly GCA_005879655.1 of Chloroflexota bacterium. Next base: position 15,595 of record VBJK01000146.1, read on the forward strand.
GCTTGAACAAGGGTGATAAGTGCCTCACGCAACGTTGTTATTGTTTCCTCAGCCAGTTGTTTGGCGTGCTCCTTGGCCAGTTGTTTGGCACGCTCTTCGGCTAGTTGTTTGGCGCGCTCTTCGGCTAGTTGTTCTAGCTCCATCTTTATGCGTGCTGCTTCGACCTTGACTAGTTCTTGAGCCAGCTTTTCTGCATTGGCTTGTGCCTCTTGCGCTAGCTTTTGTATCTCAGCTTGCATTTCAGCCTGCATTTCAGCTTTTGCCTCTTGTGCCTCAGCTCGTGCCTCTTGTATCTCAGTTTGTGCCTCAGCTCGTGCCTCAGCTCGTGCCTCAGCTCGTGCCTCAGCTTTTGCCTCTCGTACCTCAGCTCGTGCCTTGGCTTTAATCTGTTTGACCTTGGGATGTTCTTCCCAGAGAGGATCGTACATACTTAATCTCCTTTGCACTTCGCGCTTTTCCTGTGGAGGGATACTAGCAGTACGCTCCAGCAGGAGTTCCATCCACGCAAACTGTTGGGCTAGCGTTGTCTTATCATCGCGGTACAAGCTTGCCAGTTCCGCCATTGCCTCTTCGATGTGTGCTCGACTTACGTTATGCATCGTCGGCAAGAGCGGATACATGCAAGCCAAGTGTTCTCGTAAGTAATATTCTGCATCCAGCGAATAAAGCGGCAAGATGCGAAAATTGAAGGTGAGAATGGCCTCCTCTCCGCTCATCTCGCACCATGGCGATTTTGCCATCGCTACTTGGAATGGATACAGAATAATGGAAATTACTGGCAGTTTATAGTCTCGGTACAGTATAGCATGGTAGACCAATAACCGCGAGACCATATGGTTGTCCGCGCCAGACTCAAACTCGATATGCAAAATGTGCGGTTCCCCGCGATAGATAACTTTGTAGACACGATCCGTGCGCATCGTTGGCCTGATGCGCTCTATATCCATCGTCTCCAGATAGCTAGCTCCACTCAGCAGCAGAGGTAAAATTTGTGGGGCCTGCTGTTGGACCCACTCTTTGAGCGTCGAATCATATGGTTGTGCCTTTTTGTGCATTTTCGGTTGGGGTTTTTCCGTTGTTGGCATAGTCACCCTCTCGACATAATTGGATTTACTGGACTATACCATGAAAGCTTATCTAAGTCAAATGCATGTCAATATTTTTATGCCATCTTTACCAGTGATGAAATGGATGGAGATAGATCTAATTGCAATAATCTGCCAGCATAGGTTGAGCTTGCTAACCTACACATTACTCTGCCTTAAAGATGGTTTAACAATGAAGCTGTAAAATATATATATCGAGGTCAGGCAATGATTGATTGTGTTGAGGAGTTTTGGTGCACAGGTAGCTAAAACTTTTTTCTTCAGCGTAGAAAAGGATGTGTCCCATGGTTTGGAGAATTGTTACCAAGATCCTGCTTGATGCCCTGATGGATCTTCTGGTTGGCCTGTTAGTAAAATTAGCGATGGTCGCCGCGTCTGCTGTGTTTGACCATTATCGCCAGTCACGCCAACCCAGCTTTGCATAAAGCAGGTTCTGGTGAATTATGAGTGAGTGTGTATATAAATAGCGTGGTCGTTAACAGTCTCTAGTCTTTTTCTGTTAATGATCTCTGGTGTTCTTGTGCGCGCGCGTAGTAGCCGTCTGCGCTACTGATAATACCTTCTCGTTCTGCGGGTGTGAGTGGTCGTGCTACTTTGGCCGGAACTCCGATGACCAATACTCCACTTGGTATCTGTTTCCGTTCGCTCACCAGTGCACAGGCTCCAATGAGCGTATCTGCGCCAATCTGGGCATATGAGAGGACAACGGCATTCAAGCCGATCAGGACACGGTCCGCTACTGTCGCACCGTGCACAACGGCATTATGCCCAATGGTACAATCTTCCCCAATCGTCAATGGTGCATCGGCATCGGTATGCAATGTACAATTGTCCTGAATATTGGTGTGCCGACCAATGACAATCGGGGCTGTATCACCACGCACGACGGTATTGTACCAGATGCTGGCTCCTTCATGGATGGTGACATCGCCAATAATCATGGCACCTGGCGCGATAAAAACATCTTGCGCAATGTTCGGTTTTTTGCCATTAAATGGTAATATGGGCATAGCACTCGTTCCCTTCTTTTTCGTTTTTTGCTAGTTTAACATGTTGTTTTCCACATTTAGGGGCTTACCCGCTTTACGTCCCAGACGAGTTCAGTAAGATATTGATCATACTGCGCATTGGCAGGGTCAAAACTGCTGATCAGGACACGGTTATAGCGTTGTCCTTCGGCATGAAGATACTCTTTGTTGCTCAATGCTAATCCGACATGCGTGATGGCATTGCGACCAAAGAAGATCAGATCCCCCTCTTGCATCTCCTCCCGTGCAATACTGTGCGTAAGTGTATAGTACTGCTGATCGGCGTCACGAGGGATGATATACCCTCCCATGCGATAACAGAGCTGGACCAGAGCACTGCAATCAATGCCTGCCCAACTAGTGCCACCCCAGAGATAGCGTCTGTCGATGAAGGCGCGTGCATACAGGATGACAGCACTGATGGGCATACGGGGATATGGCTCGCTACCATGCCGTATGCTCACTGCTGCACGATCTACCCAGGCTGTGTTTGCAGTGGGTAATGCAACTTGCAGGCGTGTGGGCTGCGTCGTGTCGAGGAGGGGAAGCGTAGTCGAGAGGTAGATCGTTCCCGTTGTTTCACTGCTATCCGGTGCGGTATAGAGGGTCGTATGCGTGGATGTAACAACCACTACCAGGTCCAGCGGAGTGGCACAGTGCTCGCCAACTTTTGTAAAACCTCTGACAATCGGGTCAGCCAATTGAGCAGTGTCTATCCAACCCTCATAGTCAGGTAGCGTCACATGCGTCCACTCGCCAACGGGGGTATCAGCGTGAGCAGGAACATTCATCAGTGCCTGTGTGACCAGTTCTGATGCCGGATCAGGCTCACGATGTATATTCGCTATACTAACCGCAACGACGCAGGGTATGGTCATAACGGGTAATGTAATCCTTCCTGGTAAAAGCCAATGTGTGGTAACTTTATTATAGCAAATCTCTGTCACTCAATCGCTAGCAGGAGGCGATGTCCCTTGTGGTTGCCCTGTGGCGCTGTATGGCTTGCACGGTGCATTATTGGACTATATCCATTATGAGCACTTTGCCGAGCCTTAAGCATATCCTTCTGCGCTGTATTCTATATGACCCTGCCATTCGTAATACATCTTATAGAGGTGTTATTAAGCGCCTCCAACAGTAGCCATTTGTTCCCTGCATGCACGCTAAGCGGTAATGTGGCTGTTGTCTGAAGAATAGGCATTTATAGGCTATTGTGCTTAATAAGAGATATATACATAAAAGCATTGTGTAGTGTCGAGATATTCTGGTAAGGACAGCTCTTCATCGAAATTGCTAACTCAGCTGATCTGCTATAATAGCAAGAGAGACGTTGTATTCTGTCCTGAGGTAAACAGTACTGTTTCTACTGTCTACCAGTAAAGGTGGTTGCATGATCGAACAAAGCTTACCAAAAGACCTTCAGCTTAGTCCGCAGGTGGAAAAAGTGTATCTCTGCCTGCACGGCCATTTTTATCAGCCGCCCAGAGAAGATCCGTTCACGAATATCCTTCCTCTAGAAGTTGGTGCTACACCTTTTACCAACTACAACGAAAAAATTACTGCTGAATGTTACCGTCCCAATGCTGAAGTAGGCAATTTTGATGCGATTAGTTATGACATGGGGCCGACGCTCGCTGCATGGCTAGAGCGTGCCCACCCAGATGTGTATCAGCGCATTATCAGTGCCGATCGTCGTCATATGGAGCGCTATGGCGTTGGCAATGCACTCGCCCAAGCGTATAATCATACCATTCTGCCACTAGCGACGACGCGCGATAAACGTACGCAGATTGTCTGGGGCCTTCAGGACTTTCGTCAGCGTTATGGACACGCCGCACGTGGTATGTGGCTGGCGGAGACGGCGGTGGATATTGAGAGCCTGGATCTATTGGCGCAGTACGGTATTACCTATACTATCCTTGCTCCCTGGCAAGCAGCCACGCCGATTGATCCTACGGAAGCCTACATCTTGCCTTTGTATAACGGACGTTCCATAACAGTCTTCTTCTATAATGCTCCTCTCTCAGGTGGTGTCTCGTTTGATTGGACCACAACCAGTAACGCTGACATTTTTGCAGCCTCTTACCTGCGTGCTCACCTCGTTGAGAGTAAACTTAAGGAGCGTAAAGAGCAGTTAATCCTCCTGGCTACCGATGGTGAGCTTTATGGACACCACAAGCCCTGGCGCGATAAGTTTTTAGAGTACCTGATTCGTAAAGGTGCTCCCTCATATGGTTTTGAGGTCTGTACGTTAGAGCGCTATATGCAACGGCATCCTGCGACACAAGAGGTTCAGCTGCAAGTGCCGAGCGCCTGGAGCTGTATACACGGTGTGGCACGTTGGGATGTCGGGTGTAGTTGTACTGAAGGTGATAGTAGCTGGAAGCCTGTGCTACGACACGCGCTTGAGCATCTCGCTAAACGCGGCGATCGTCTCTTTGAGCACTATGCGAGCAAGGCGCTGCTTGATCCTTGGGCGGCACGCGTCTGCCATCCGATCAACATCTTGTTGAGTGTATTCATCTGTTGCTTGAGGCTGAATACTACCTGCAATATAGTTTTACAAGTTGTGGTTTCTTCTTTGAGGATCTCGATCGTATCGAGCCGCGTAACGATATCGCTTTCGCTCGGCGGGCTATCAGTCTGTTCTGGCAGGCCGTAGCGGTCGATCTACAGCATGACTTCCTGAAAGATTTGAAACACGCTAAGAGCTGGCGTACGAAATTAACGGGTCTGGATCTCTATAAGCAGTTGCCTATTGTCAAACCGGGCCTTTTACCTCCCTTGTAGGTAATCGTAAAGCGCGTAAAGCACTGCCCCAGGGCAATTATCAGGGATAATACCAGCCCGTCCAGGGCAAGCACAAGGGATTGCCCCTACAATGGTACGAACGCGCATCACAGGACGCGCGCGTACCATTGTAGGGGCATCCTTTATGGGTGCCCTGATGGGCTTGTCTGACCGTGGTTGGTCCTTTATGGGTGCCCTGAGGGCTTGGCCCACACGATACAAGCGAGCAATTCCTTAAGGGCCACAACATCTCGTAGCATCCAGAGAGGGACTGTATACCAGCCCGCATCCTTGCCCTCTTTTCTGAGGATGAGTTCGTTCTCTCCGACACCGATGCTAGCAATCTCGTTCCAGCGAAAGCGTTCTTTCCCGTTATCGACCTCGATACCTTGCCAGTTGAGGCTTAAGCGACCAAAGTGTATCGTTGATCCTGCCTTGTAAGCAATAAGTTGGGGAAGAGTGCGCCCTTTGCGTGTATCCTGGATGTAGTCAGTGATTGCTTGCAGAATCGGTATGTTAGGGATATCTCTGGCTTTGAGTGTTGCCCAAGGATGCGGTTCATTCTTTTTATAGAGGGAAAGTGTGCGTGCATCGTTGGTCAGCTTGGCAAATTGGTTCCAGGGTAGCGAGCGACGATCCTCGCGCAAACGAATGTCGTGGCGACTGACTACAATCTCATCAAATGCAAGCAGCTGTCCCGCTTGGTAAGCCGCAACGGCGCGTGGAAAGAGATAGCGCATAAGCTCTTCTTCTAAACGTTTAGCCAGTTCTTCAACATTTTGCAGCTCACTGGTAAAGGTAAAAAACGTTTCGTCATTGCGGCGTATCGTATAGAAACAATCTTTCTGGCCCTTGCGGTCAATACGTATATTTTGCCAGAGCCGCTCTATCTGATTCCAACGAACAATTTCAGTAGTTTTTTTGCAGCAGATTAAGCCTTCACCACAGACATAGACCTGCATTCTGGGAGCGCTATAGGGTGAGAAGATGATTACGATACCAAATAGAAACCAGGTCAGACCAACTAATGGGATGAGCACGACTTGCCAAGCCATGAGCCAACCTATGAGAGTTGCATAGGTCATAAAGAAAAAGATGATAATGAGGCAACCCATAACAATGGCACTCAGACCAGTAGCGTGGTAAAGAATGGATGGCTTTGTCGGCTCATAGAAGTTCTGCGGTTGCCCCAGTTGATATATTGCCGCAATACTAGCAATCTCAGGTGGAACCTGTGTCTGCACTGTTGACATCGCCTGCATCCTATCGATTGGTGGCTTAGTGCATGGTGCAGAGCTGTTCGCGCATCGTGAGTCAATAAACATCCCTGGCACTACGCAATAAGCCATCCTAGCGGATTATCTCCTACCGCTTCTCGCTTTCTGCTTGCGCTTTTCTTTACGTGCAGCTTTACCAGTCTTCTTACCACCACCAGCTGTCCGTGGTATAGCTGGCATAGCTGGCATACCCTGTATACCCTCACCGCCAGTACTGGCATATTGCCGCATCATCTGTGCTAGAGGACCTTTTCCACTGCTAAATTGGCGAATTGCAGAAGACATCTCGTTAAACTGCTTGAGCAGCTGATTCAACGCTTCCACACTTGTGCCGCTGCCGCGTGCGATACGTTTACGGCGACTGCCGTTGATAATATCGGGCTTGCTGCGCTCTTCTTTCGTCATGGAAAGGATCATGGCCTCAATATGTTTCAGTTGGTCGCCTACTAGCGCTTCTTCCATCTCTGGCATGGCCGCCAACTTGTTGAAGCCTGGCATCATCTCCATAACTTGGCGCAATGGTCCCATCCGCTTCAACTGGCGCATCGCATTGAGGAAATCTTCAAGGTCGAATTTGCCTTGT
>VBJK01000147.1 GCA_005879655.1 Chloroflexota bacterium
CTTTCTCTGGTATGGATGAAGAGCATATTGGCCGTCTGAATACTGATCCGCTCAATGTGCGGGCCAAGCAATATGACATCATCTGCAATGGTTATGAGGTCGGCGGTGGTAGTGTCCGTATCAACGTTGCCGCATTGCAACACAAAGTCTTCTCACTCATGAATATGAGCAACGAGCAGATTCATGAGCAATTTGGGCATATGCTAGAGGCTTTTGAGTACGGTGCGCCACCTCACGGTGGTATCGCGTTAGGTCTTGATCGTCTAGTCATGCTCTTTGCAGACGAAGAGAATATTCGCGAAGTTATTGCATTTCCTAAGACGCAAAGCGCCACGGATCTGTTGCTGGGTGCGCCTGCTCCAGTCGATGACAAACAATTGCGCGAGTTGCATTTACAGATCAGGCCAGAAGAGAAACGGTAAACTTCGTAAGCACAATTTTAGCACGAGAGCCAAAAAGCTTTTTGATGTGTCAAAGAGCTTTTTGGCTCTCGTGCTGCATGGGATCGGCTCTGAGCAAGGTACAAAGACAATACATTTGGTTATATTTCTTGGCTCATGTATACTAGAAGTAGGTTAAGCCCCTACTCAATTGTAGATTTGACATCCGGTTGGGAGGATGGAAGGAGAGAAGATACATGACATCTATGAATCAGGGAAGCTCTAATCGCGTTGCATCAGCAACAGCAAGTTCAGTAAATGCAAACAATACGTTGCATCGGCAGACTGCTCCACTGAGTAATGCGCCGATTGGTCTTTCCCCGAAGTTCGTACCAACACTGAGTGAGGACGATGCAGTTACTCAAGCACGCTTGCTCAAGGCATTGGCTGATCCAACGCGCTTGCGTATATTGAGCTTGCTCAGTCGGCACGAAGGCGAAGTATGTGTATTTGAGATTGTAGAGAGCTTTACACTAGAGCAACCGACAATCTCGCACCATCTGCGCATTTTACGCGACGCTGGTCTGGTTGACTGTCGTAAAAAAGGTCTTTGGGCCTACTACTATGTGCGTAGAGAAGCTTTGGGTCGCGCACGCGATGTAATCGAGGGCCTGGCCTGACTATTGGAAGGCATATTCTCTTTTTAGCACGGTCTAGGTCAGTAGGGTCAGGAAGAGACCAATTTTACCAGGCAAGCCAGCTGGGTTTAGCCGTTCCCATACAAAACGGCTCCCCATAAAGGGGATACGGCCATTCTTCCCTCCCGTCTTCGTTTATGGGATGGGTTTAAAGACAAGGGATTTTACGAATTTCCTGGTGAAAACTCTATTACCCTCTTGACAAGTCGCGGGAGATGATATAATATACACCGTGTCAAGGGAACGTATGCGTACAGCCCTTTACCGTGTTGGTGTAGCTCAGTGGATAGAGCGTCTCCCTGCGGAGGAGAAGGCCGGAGGTTCGAGCCCTCTCACCAACGCCCACGAAACGAGGTAGCAAGCTTTCTTATGAAATGGCTTCCTACCTCGTTTTATTTTTACTCTCTCTCCTTTTCTCAACCTCCTCATCTCTTTAGAAAGGACTTCCCCCCTTATTTGCTAGGACACAAGTCCTTCTCCCCTGCACAATACATAGTCTTGCCCGATAGCTATGTTGTACAAGTGGTAGTGCTATAAGCGAAGGAGCAGGCCATGAATCGACCTGGCAATTATGACAAAGATGTACAACAGGCGCTGGAGTTTGCCCGCGAGGAGGCTAGACGCTTGCGACATCGTTTAATTAGTACTGAACACCTTCTGCTAGGACTGCTCAAGCTCAATAACCCATTGGTAGAAGGTTTGTTGGCATCTCTGCATACCAGCACCGGACGGATACGGCAAGCCCTAGATTTTGTCATCGGGCGAGGCAACAAGGCTATTTTGAGTAGTCCAATATTCGGCGCGCCGGCGCGCATCACTTTGCAGAGGGCAGAAGAGGAAGCAGTTAGAGCGAGAGCAGAGCTAGTCGGCGCGCAACATCTCTTTCTGGCAATTCTGCACGAGAAAGATGGTATCGCAGTAGGCATCCTTGAGAGTTTTGATGTATCGATCGACAGTGTCCGCCAGAAGTTAGAGGCGTTGCTAGAGGAGGATTATCATCATTTGCAATTAGCAGTGCGTTATCAGGTATTGTATGAGAAAACACCAACTTTGAATCTCGTGAGTCGCGACCTCACTATTGCAGCATTGCATAACGAGATCGATCCAATGATTGGCCGCGAGGCCGAATTAGAGCGCACTATGCAAATTCTGGCTCGCCGCTCCAAGAACAACCCTGTGTTGCTTGGCCCTGCTGGCGTGGGGAAAACCGCTATTGCGGAAGGATTGGCGCTACGTATTGTCAATGATCAAGTTCCTGAACATTTACAGCATTGCCGCATTGTCGCTCTAGACGTGGGACTGCTTACCGTGGGCACAAAATTTCGTGGTGATTTTGAAGAACGCTTAAAACTCATTATGCATGAGATTGTCACCAATCAATGCATTATCGTTTTTATTGATGAACTACAGGCTTTTGTGCATACTGGCGTGGCTGAGGGATCGGTGGATGCATCCAATCTCTTGAAACCAATGTTGGCGCGCGGCGAGTTCCGCTGTATCGGTGCGACGACATTAGAGGGCTATCGCAAGGCCATTGAGCAGGACCCAGCGTTGGAGCGCCGTTTTCAGCCAATCTCTATAGCAGAGACCAACTTTAGCGAGACGCTCACCATCTTACGTGGCCTACAATCTCGCTACGAGAGCTTCCATCGCGTAAAGATTAGCGAGGAAGCGCTAATAGCAGCTGTACAAATGTCCATGCGCTATATTCAGGGACGCTCCCTCCCTGATAAAGCGCTGGATCTCATAGATGAAGCGGCCTCGCGGCTCTGTGTACGCAACTCAATTGCTCCCCAAGAGGTCGTGCATATACGTGAGAAAATGGTGAAGGTACAGCGAGAAAAAGAGCATGCCATTATACAGCATGATTTTCCTCGCGCATCACAATTACTCAAATATGAGAGGCAACTGCTGCAAGAACTATGGCAGGCCGAATATGCCTGGCATAAGAGTAATCGCGAGCATCCAGTCGTAAACGGCCAACATATTGCTGAGATAGTAATGATGCAGACAGGAATACCTGTTGTGCAGACTACTGAGCAGGAGTCACGCCGTCTTTTCCAGCTGGAACGCGAGCTACATAAACGTGTTATTGGGCAGACGGAAGCCATACAAACGGTTGCCAGCGCTGTACGACGGTCTCGCACTGGCCTGCGCGATCATCGCCGTCCTGTCGGATCATTTCTCTTTGTAGGACCAACAGGTGTAGGCAAGACTGAGTTGGCGCGTGTCCTCGCTGAAACGCTGTTTGGTAACGAAATGGCCATGCTCAAGCTCGATATGTCAGAATTTATAGACAGTCATACGACTTCGCGCCTGATCGGCACTCCCCCAGGATATATCGGTTACGATCAAGCTGGCCAATTGACTGAAGCTGTACGCCGCCGTCCGTATAGTATTGTACTCTTCGATGAAATCGAGAAAGCTCACCCAAAAGTTCTTGACTTACTCTTGCAGATCCTAGAAGATGGCTGTCTCTCCGACGCACGTGGTCAAAGCGTTGATTTTAAAAGTACGATTATTATTATTACTTCCAACATTGGGACCGTGTACCATAGCACTGGTTCGATGAAGTTCGCCATCAAGTGCCGCAACGAAGAGAAATCCGGTCATCATATGCAGATGCATGATCGTGTTTTAGCTGCAATAAATACTATCTTCCAGCCAGAATTATTAAATCGTATTGATGACATTGTGCTCTTTCATGCCTTAGAGCAAGAACATCTTTATGCTATTGTTGATCTGATGATCAAACAGATACAACAACGCTTGGCTCAGCAATCTATTACGTTAAAGGTAAGCGATGCCGTGTATCACATGCTTGTGCAGTGTGGATATGATCCTACGTTCGGCGCACGCTCCTTACGGCGTACCATACAGCACATGTTGGAAGATATGTTGGCTGATGCAATATTGCAAGGGAAGCTCTTGCTTGGCGATGAGGCACTGGTTGACATAGAGAATGCGACTGGCAATACGCTCAAAATACAAATACTTACTGCCGAGCAAAGTTCTGAACAGCGAGAAGGAATGTCTGATTTAGCGCATAATCGCTTGACTGCTTGTATCAATTATCCTTCCTCCACAGGGATGGTAACGAGCAGATTCTGAATGAGTAGCGCATCTGACCTGTTTGATCTCAGTCACCACCATTTTCTCCACTTGCCAAGCAGTTCTACTGATGGTAGTATGCCTGTGGAGGAAAATGTGAAGAATGCGCACAAAGCTCGTTATTCGTTGGCGTCCCCTCGCTCTCCTGATTTTGGGGATTGTAGGGCTTGTTCTGCGTCTATATGGCCTGAGTTGGGATCAAGGCAATAGTTTCCATCCTGATGAACGGCAGATTATGTTCCATGTCACCGTCCTATCTTGGCCAACGAGCTGGCCACAATTTCTGGATGCGCAAAACTCGCCGCTCAATCCGCATTTCTTTGCATATGGCTCTTTCCCGCTCTACCTGCTGGCAACCCTCGGCAATTTGCTAATACATTTCTCTCCGTCTCTCGGCTCGTTTGAGAATATGACCCTGCTTGGTCGCGTCGTATCGGCTGTTTTTGATAGTGGTACTATTGTACTAACCGGCTGGATGGGGTTACTGTTAACACCCGATGAGCAACCTGGACGCCCTATGGCGTGGAATGTTGCCTTGTTAGCGGCAGCATTAACGGCTTTTGTGCCATTGCAATTGCAGCTTGCCCATTTCTACGCAGTTGATTCAATGCTGCTTTTCTTTGTGGTGCTTACCCTGGTGTCTTGCCTGGTACTGATCAGTACACGCAAGGTGTGGCTCTGGTCCTGCATTGTGGGCGTAAGCTACGGTCTGGCCATGGCGACCAAGTTTAGCGCTGCACCATTGGCGGTCCCTATCTGTGTGGCTCTCCTCTTACGCTGGTACCGTGACCGTAAGGGCTTTGTTGCGCTGGAAACGTTGCTGCTAGCGGCGATTGTTACTGTTGTGAGCTTTGTAGTTGCAGAACCTTATGCTCTACTAGATCGGCAAAACTTTATTACGCAGGTGGCTGATCAAGGAAGCTTAGCCCGTGGCTCGCTAGACTTACCCTATGTGCGGCAATTTGCGGGTACTATCCCATACGTATACGAGGCACAGAACCTGTTCTTATGGGGACTAGGAGCTATGCTAGGACTGGCGGCTCTGCTCGGTTGTCTCTGGATATGCTGGCGTATCTGGCGACGTGAGGCTGCTTTATGGTTGGTGCCACTCTCATGGATAGTCGTCTATGGAGGCATTGCTGGTAGCTTCTATGTCAAATTTATGCGCTATATGCTGCCACTTTACCCGCTCTTCACGTTAATGGCGGCCCTGTTCATTGTATCAATGGTGAGCCGTGAGTGGCGCATAGATCATAGCCCTATTACACTTCTACGGAGAAGTGCAACATTGTTACGTTACGCGCTGGTGACACTGGTGTTAGGAGGGACAATCTTTCAAGGGTTAGCGTTATTGAATATTTACAGCCAACCTAACACGCGCGTTGAAGCTTCGCGCTGGATCTACAGCCATATCAAGCCAGGTAGCATACTGACCTACGAGCAGTGGGATGATGCTCTCCCGGTTGCAGTGGCTAATCATTCTCAGACTGACTATAGGCAATTCTCATTTGCGAGCGCAAAAGGTACCGCTGTGATGGGACTGGACCTGTACGGTGATGATACACCTGACAAGGCTCAGATGCTGGCCAATGCGTTGCCACAAATTGACGCTATTACGATGCCAACGGATCGGTTAGATAAGTCTATTCCTCGCTTGCCGTCTCGTTATCCTCTGACAATCCACTACTACCAGTTGCTCTTTAGTGGACAATTAGGCTTTCATTTGGCTGCTCAGTTTGAGAACCATCCACATCTGCTGGGCATAACACTCGACGATAGTAACGCTGATGAGAGCTACTCGGTCTTTGATCATCCAACGGCCCGTATCTTTGTGCGCGATAATCCATATCCTTATACAGCTACTCAACTCTATCAAAAGTTGATGCAGGGTGTTCAATTACCGCCATCAGGTACCGCTCTCGCTGGTACCCAACGTTCTTTACTCCTGAGTCCTCAACAAATAGATGAGAATCAGCAAGCTCCGCCTTTTGCCAGCCAGTTTCCCACAGATAGTCTCGCTAATACCGCCCCTGTATTATGCTGGTGGTTGGTGCTGACACTGCTGGGAGTACTCACCTATCCCCTCCTCTTTACGCCATTTCGTCCATTAGCGGATCGAGGCTATATTTTTAGCAAATTGTTTGGTTTACTCTTCCTGGCGTATTTTGCATGGCTCTTGGCGGCAACACATGTATTGGCATTGAGCCAGTTCTCAATTGAAGTAGTACTAGCCTGCTTGGCTATTGCTGGTGCTACTGCTTTTTTTTTCCAACGCATCGCTCTTATGGATTTCTTGCGCCAGCATTGGCGTCGTCTGCTCTGCTATGAAGGAATATTCACTCTGGCCTTTTTTCTCTTCGTCGCTATCCGTTCCTTCAATCCAGACCTCTGGCAGATCTATCGTGGTGGCGAGAAGCCCATGGAGCTGGCTATTTTCAATGCCGTATTACGTAGCCCTTACATGCCTCCGCTCGATCCCTGGTTTGCGGGCGGCTATATTAACTATTACTACTATGGCTATGTCATCATTGGTGTGCTCACGAAATTAACTGGTATCATCCCCACGGTGGCTTTTAATCTGGCCATTCCTACCCTGTTTGCCCTGACTTTGACGGGCGCAATGGTCATCGTGTATAGCTTTACCAGCAACATGCTAGTAGCTTTTCTTGCTAGATATTTTACGGCTTTGATCAGTAACTTTCATGTCCTCATCCAATTGCGTGGACAACTGCTAGCCTCGTTAGCTCATAAAGCAGTATCACCCTTCGATTTCTGGCAGAGTAGTCGCATCATTCCTTTCACGATCAATGAATTTCCATTCTGGAGCTTTCTGTTTGCTGATGTACATCCGCATGTGATTGATATGCCCATTGGCGTCTGTATGTTGGGCCTGCTTGCGGCATGTCTGCTCTCTCATCAGCAACCAGACTCGGCGAGCGCGGCAAAACGCTTGCGCAGAGAACAAGTTTGGCGTTACGGGCTGGTGGCTTTTGTCTTCGGTACGATTGCCTGTGTTAATCCCTGGGATATGCCTGTGTATCTCATATTGCTAGCCCTGGTGCTCCTATTGCAGATTATACAGGAGCAACGGCAGGCCCCACGTGTAGAACTGTTACTGAGCATGGGTTTGCGCTTGGCAACCGTGTTTCTCATCTACACAATTGGTTATTCTTGCTATCTTCCCTTTTACCTTGCGTATCAGCAGCTCTATGTAAACGGTCTGGGCGTAGTCACAGCAGGGATGACAACAGGAGCAGGGACCTTTTTCACTATTTTTGGCTTCTGGATATATATTGCACTCAGCTTCTTCCTGGTTCTGTTGTATGACCATTGGATCAAACCTTGGTTTGGGGGGAAAGCCCCCCTCGCCTTCCCAGGGCACCCACAAGGGATGCCCCTACAATGGAACGAACACGCTTGGGAGGCTGATTCGTCCATTGTAGGGGCATCCCTTGTGGGTGCCCTGGGGAGGCGGCTGACAATACTACATTGGCGCAACTCTCGCTATTTACTGATCTGCTTATTACTGCTTTGCGCCTTTGTCTTCGGCAATCTGCGAGGGTTTCTTGCAGCTTCACTGCTGCTGGGAACATACCTCTTCGTAGCATATGTCTGGACGCTCTTGCTTAAACCTGACAGTGCTCACGAACATGGCGCAAGCGAGGAAATTCGTACTGCTACGCCGTCTCAGAGCGCCTTACACCATGCTGCATTCTTATACAGTTGTGTTTTATTGCTCATGGGTCTGTGTATCTGTCTGGGGCTAGAGCTGGTCTATATACGGGACTTCCTGGATGGCGGAGATTATGCACGTATGAATACCGTATTCAAATTCTCTATCCAGGCATGGCTGTGTTTTGCTATTGGCAGTGCATTGGCCGTTTATTACTTGTGGCAGCGATTACAGGGGATGGTACGCCATGTGTGGATGACGGTATTCGCGGCATTGATGGTTGCCTGTTCGATCTTTCTTGTTGCTGGTACTCCCGCACGTATTGCCGATCACCAGCTCCAGGCGACAATCCTGAAGCCTGCTCTCAGCTCCGATTACACACCAACCCTGGATGGTTTTGCGATGGTCAAAGCTTGGTTTCCCAGCGACGCAAAGGCGATTACCTGGTTGAATGCGTACGTGCCTGGATCGCCAGTGCTGCTAGAGGCAAGTGTGCCGGGGACATCGTATCAATGGTTTAATCGCGTCTCAGTCTATACTGGTCTGCCTGATGTGCTGGGATGGTCGGATCATGTGGGTGAACAGCGCTATGATGTGCAGCTTGCCAATCGCCAAGCAGATATCGCGTTTATCTATACCACGCCCGACCTTGAGCCAGCGTTGCAGCTTTTGCGTTATTATCATGTTCGTTATATTTATGTTGGTCAGCTCGAACGGGATGCGTATGCCGCCCATTCGTCTGCTGGCCTGGATAAATTTGACCATATGGCTGGTGTACGTGTAGTCTATCGTGCTGATGGGGTGACGATTTACGAAGTAGCATAATAACCCCTTTATGATTTTTGCTAAAATGGCTATATTGGGGAACCATCGGGGTAATAGCTTCGTTAATACTAGTACCATAGAGTTATTTGTCATTTTGTTGTTTTGTGTTCTTCCGTTTGTATGTGCTACTCGAAGTGAGCGAATATGATTGAACTGTTCCAAATGTGGGTATTAGTCGAAGTGCTGGGATTAATATGTCTGCCGCTGACCATGATCGTTTTTCATAATTTGCCCGATCGCGGCTGGGCTTTCACGAAGGCGCTGGGTATGGCACTATTTGCCTTTTGTGTCTGGCTTCCACTTATGCTGGTGCACACCCTACCCTTTAGCCAATTGTTTATCGGCAGTGCTCTGTTGCTCTTGCTCGCCTGTAATCTCGGAGCCTGCTTGAAGCTCCGTCATGAAGTTACAAAACTGGTGCGTAGAAACCAGACCTATATTATAACGACTGAACTGATCTTTCTCGGTATGGTCGTCCTGCTGGGGTGGTTGCGGTCGTATGGGCCGGATATACGTGGGTTTGAGATGTACATGGACGAGGGATTTA
This sequence comes from Chloroflexota bacterium, assembly GCA_005879655.1. The sequence goes on from VBJK01000147.1 coordinate 9,235, forward strand.
TTGCCGCGATTATGCGCAGTGGGCATTTTCCACCAAACGATATGTGGTATGCTGGTTACTCTTTAAACTATTACTATTACGCACATTACATGATTGCCATGCTGGCAAAGTTGTTGGGACAAGCTCCTTCTATCGCTTTTAACACTGGAATTGCTATCTATTTTGGTGTGACGGCTGTAAATCTCTTTGGTGTAACCTGCAATATTGTGGCTTGGGCACGTTACCAACGCAAAGCGATTCATGAGGATGGTAATCCTGGTGTGGAACGAGCTGATACCATCTTCCCACCGCTGTTGAGGAGCATTCCCTATGGTCTATTGACGATGGTGATGGCGCTGATCCTTGGCAATCTGGCCGCTGCGACGCAACTATGGTGGAAAGCTCACGGCGATATGACGCAGTACGACTGGTTCGCACCTTCGCGCATCGTTGATAAGACAATTAACGAATTTCCTGCTTTTAGCTTTCTGTTGTCCTGTTTTCACGCCCATGTCCTGGCGCTTGCTTTTACCATCATGGCGATAGGAATTGCCTTCAACTTTTTGCTGGAGCACGATGGAAAGGGATTACGGGCTTTTGGCCGTGGCTGGCGGCTTGTTTTTACTTTGTCGATCTCGGCACTAATTCTGGGCGGCCTGTTTGTTATGAATGGTTGGGATTATCCAACCTATGTAGGGCTAACCATCGTGTGCATCGCATTGCAGCAATGGTTGGCATATGAAGCGCGTTTTTCCGCGTCCTGGCTCCTAGATGTGTTCATTGCCAGTGGTGCGCTGGTGGCACTCTCATGTCTCCTCTACATGCCATTTTACCTGAACTTCAGCTCTCCCTCCCAGGGTCTTGGCATCGTGCCTGCAACTGAGCGTTCTCCGCTTGGCAATGAGCTATTGATCTACGGCCTGTTTGGTTTTGTCTTTCTTTCGTTGCTCATCGCTAGTATGTTTAAGCAGCCATTAGTAGCTTTGTCTCACTTAGTACCAACGCTGGAAGATGAGACTGTTCGTCATCGTTGGAGTTGTATAGGTAGTATTGGCCTTGCGGCTTATGCAGCGGTATGTCTGGCACTGCTAGTAAAGATGCCTGACATGACGACATTCACAGTAGCAACAACGCTTGCTCTTTCCGCTACTATTTTACTGTTTTATAATATCGGAGACCGTTCTCATGCATTTACCATGTTAGCTGGTACATTAGCATTTGTCCTCATCGCGGGCTGCGAAGTGTTCTTTCTCAAGGATGCCTTCTCTGGGGGCATGTATCTGCGCATGAATACGGTCTTTAAGTTTTATTTCCAAACCTGGGCATTACTCTCCATTGCTTCAGGGGCGGGACTCTACTTCATCTTGCGGAGCTTCCAACCGGCTAGTCTCTTCATGGTCAACTTACAGTGGCTGCAACGTGGCGTTGCCGTTGTCTGGACAGCGCTACTCGTAGTACTTTTCCTGGCTGAATTGCAGCGCTCTAACAGCTTGGATGGGTTGAATTACCTCAAGACAGACCCGGCCAATCCCGGCGATTACGATGCGATTCTCTGGCTGAACAAACATGTGCAGGGAGACCCGGTTATTGTGGAGGCAGTTGGCGATGATTACCACAACTACGCTCGCGTTTCAGCTTTTACGGGCCTGCCAACCGTGATGGGCTGGACTGGTCATGAGGTTCAGTGGCGACTGAATTGGCTCAATAATCCGGCCAATGCAGCAGATTTTGGGCGGCGTGGTTCAGATATTGATCAGATTTATACCAATCCTGATCCACAGCGAGTTTCATTGCTGATGAATTATTATCATGCTCAATACCTCTACGTTGGGGTGCTAGAATATGCCAAATATCCTATGGTAAACCTGCGTCGTTTCGGCACATTCATGCAAATTGTCTATAATGCTAATAGCGTCACTATCTATAAAATTAAGTAACACATTCGGGTTGAGATGAGAGATAACACAGGGCTGTTTATGTTAAGGAGGCAAAAATCCTTTGAAAAGCTATGAGACGGAATCACGTCAGACGCCGGATAGAGAAACTACTCGTGTAGAGGAGACAGCGGTAGCGACGAGTTCGCAAGTGGAGGAGCAGGCTGTTGCAGAGGCTGAGGTGATAGACGCTCCTCCTTACGCTGAATATAATAAGCAAGCGCTTGATGTGCCAGAGAAGCGCACTACGCAATCAATTGCGCATCTACGGTTCACACGGCCAACACGTGAGCAATTGCTGCATTGGCTCCCATTTTTCGCGGTTGTTCTGCTTGGTGCGATCTTGCGCTTCTGGGGATTAGGTGAGAAGCCACTGCATCATGACGAGAGCCTCCATGCATATTTCTCGCTACAACTTATGCATAACATGGAGAACTGGCTGGGCTGCTTTAACCCAAACTCCTCTTGCTATCATTATGATCCGCTGTTGCATGGACCTTTCCAGTTTCATGCGATAGCGCTGGTCTATAAAATTAGCCAACTGTTAGGTGTCTACGATCATGGTGTAAATACGACGACGGTCCGTATTGCGGCGGCGACACTGGGTACCGTCATTGTAGCGCTGCCGTTCTTTTTGCAGGACTATCTGGGTAGAAGCGGGGCATGGCTGGCCTGCTTTCTGCTCGCCATCTCTCCGAGCATGGTCTACTTTTCACGCTTTGCACGCGAAGATATCTACATGGCCTGTTTCACGCTCTTGCTGGTTGTCGCTATTGCTCGTTATGCTCACACAAGACGTATGCGCTGGCTGGTGACTGCTGCTGCTGCATTTTCGCTCTCTTATGCGACGAAGGAAGCTACGTTCTTGACCATCGCGGTCTTTGGCAGTTTCTTTGGTGCGCTGGTAGCATGGGAGATTGGAGCGACCATCCCCTTTGGGAAGCGCCGAGAGGGGGAAGCACGACTAGCGCATAAGGTTCTGCCACGCACAGGGACCAATACCGGTGAAATAAGGGGTCCGCAGGGCACCCACAAGGGATGCCCCTACAATGGCACGGATCGGCCTGTTATGCGCGTTCGTACCATTGCAGGGACATCCCTTGTGGATGCCCTGCGGACCCTTATTTCACTGGTATTGCGCACATGGGCACCAGTGACATTGCTGCTCTATTTCGTGATCATAGCTCCGATTGCGAAACTCTTTTTTGGCTGGATGAAGGATCTCTCCATTTACATTACTGACCCCAGGAATACAAATGCGGCCAACGTCTTTGTGGAAAGCCTTAAG
>VBJK01000384.1 GCA_005879655.1 Chloroflexota bacterium
CCGTGTGAGAGGGGCCATGACTTCGTTCACTCGAGGCACATGAACGCGAGTATGAATTTCGAGACCACCTTCATTGCCTAGAGCAGTGAAGAGCCGATGTACAGGTTGTATCTCATTTATCGATTGTTGAACTTTAATATCGAGATTATTGAATCGAACTTCGCTGGATTGATGATGAATATTCAACGTTGTCTGCACATTGCGATATTGTTCTTGGAGTACATGAGCAATATGAGGGAGGACCCTGCCTATGTTTATCATTCGGGGTTCATCGCCGTGCCTCGTCTCAAACTTCAGCCTTGTCGCAAATTCCTCGAACTGTGGAAGTCGAAAGACATGGTGATTCCACAGCGGTGAACCAGAAAATTGATCACGAAGGAAGACGACGTCCTGAAGAATAATGATCCGAAACCAGCGGAGCAATTTCATGAAGGATCGTTGTGCGATATCTTGAAGGTTTAAACCGTTTCTTTGATTAACGGCATCGGTTTCCTCGATCAAAGGGAAAATTGATTTCTGCAATGCTTCAGGAGGGGAAAGACATTCTCGTTCAAGATAATAATTTCCTGCTCCATAAGTCATTGTATGTAGAAAAAGAATAAAGTGGATATATATTACCTGATTTTTCTCCATGGCCTGCAAGCATTCGTGCCCCTTGTCTGAGTAGATCGGTTGAGTAATGCTGTATCATTCGACTATGATCCCAGCGACCTAGCCGACGCATTTGTGCATCTGGCACATCCATCATATCAGCCAACTTGCAGCCTTCCTTTCTTCCCACATGCGTTCCCTTCAAGTAGAGGCACTTGGCAGCAGTAAATGCTGTATTGAGCACGCTGTTATGAGCTTGATAAGTCAACGATTCATAAGGACTCCTCTCCTTCGCGAGCAATTTAGTTTTATACCATTGCTCTCTATCATGAAAAGGAGGCCACGGTTCATTTTGAATATGAAATCGAATGAACAGATAAAGGGCGAGAGCTCCCACCGCACAGCGCTCCACATCCTTGTGACGAAAAGCGAGACCATATTGTGACTTACCCTCTTGATTGGTCTGCACGAGATTAGCACCGAATAAACAACAAGGACAGAGGGGGGGGAAGGTATAACATACTTTGCCACTCATAAGCCGAAGACAAAGCAATTGAACGTCGCCTTTTGAGCCTTCATTCAAGGCGTCAATGATGAAAAGCTCAGGAAGCTCAGCCTTCCGTCTGTCCTCACCACGAAGCATCATTGCCTGTCCCAACATGAGGTCCATTCGTGTACGCATCGAGATATAGTCTCCTTTTGAGAGGAGCATATCGGTAGTGGACTGTAACTCTTTGATGACTCCAAATGCCATCGCCGTGTCCTTCGCTCTGTCGATGCCCTTTTCTTTCTGCATTTGCTTGTGTTTATTGACGACTTGTTTAACTAGGTTTTGTACAGCCTCCCCTCGTGGATGCGGATGTGAATTGTGATGGCCGCGGACTTGCTCCTTTTACTTTTCAGAATAACATTATTAAAGGAGAGACCTTGTAAAGAGCCACGATGGGCTTGATATAACCGTCAAGACCCTCCTCAGATAGAGCGGCGCCTTTCCGTTTGCCTTTCGTTTGCACGCCGTTGGGAATAACTTCACTGTTTAAATAAAGAAAAAGTTTGTTTTCCGTCACCACATCGTGATCCTCAAAGTCACGCTTCATGCACCATTGCTTCCATCGTTCAATCTTCTGATCATACGATTTTTTCGTGGATTTCGCTCGATTTGAGCGTATCAAAAGTTCAGCAGATCGTTTTGCAGCCGCCAAGTCCCTTGCGTTTCGCAGGTTTATCAAATCCGTACTATTTTCAGCGATCAAGGACACTGCTAAATTGAACGTCATTATCTTATCCTGTGATTCACTCTGTGCTTCGTCGTTGATTGACGTGAACAGTGGAGCCTGATGAGGATAATTGTCGAGTTCTTCACGAAAGCGCGAAGTCCACGAATTCTTTCGACGGTCCTGTTCAAGCGCTGCGGTGCTTAAATTCGATCCTACATCGTCCTCAATGTTGTGAGGTTGGAGGTTGATATCAATGTGCATTTCATGTTCAATGCATGAAGACAATGGCGAATTGTTGTTCTGATCTATTGAGACCAACGGTCGGCCGGGATATCTTGTATCAGGTTGTAGATTCATGATGGCCAATTGCTCGGTCGTATAAAGCGGCAGAGGACGAAGGGAATCGATGGCGCTTGCTTGTTGTTGCTCTCGAAGGTGTAGCTCAGCACTCAGAGCATCGATGTTAGGCCGAATGTTGACTCGTCGTCGACGCCTGAGGCCGGTTCGCTTTGGAGACATCGAAAGAGTTTGTGTGGGGTTTTCAAAGTAGTTAGCACGCGAAA
>VBJK01000148.1 GCA_005879655.1 Chloroflexota bacterium
AGCATTCACCATCTATATTGTTTACTTATTTGCTATGATCATAGCAGTTCTCTTATCGCAAATGGGTCTTTACCAATGTTGAGATAATGTTATGAAAAAGGATGTACGGTTCACAATATCACACTCCTGTGCTAACTACCCCATATGTCTATACACGAGACCGCCTAATGGCCCTGCCACAGATAAGGGCAGCCGTCGCCAGCAAGAAGTGAGTAAGCGGAAGAGCTTACTGTCTTCAGATTTAGATGCCAGACCTGCCACACCAGGATAGTAATAGTATGGCAGAGGTTCCTCAATAGCTCCCCAGCGACGCTTAAACTCCATCAGGCCTTTGTTATCGATTGCCGTTCGTCCAAAGTCATACGCTTTATACTGCTGAGTACATCCCCACTTGATTACTGACCAATAAAGTAAATGATTAGGCGATAGATGAAGAAACCGTTGATCAGAAGCAGCATATGCACATTGGAGTATTTCATCATGTACGAATATAACAATACTAGCAATAACATGCTCGTGGTACTCGGCAAGGAAAATTTGTACCTTTCCTTCTGCATGGAAATCATTCCATAATTGATAGAAATATTTTCGTGGTTGTGCAGGCATGCCATGTTTCTTACTACGTGTAAGAAGGTGTAAGCGATAATATTGCTCTACATCTTCTATGTTTTCTGCCATACGTATCTGTATATCCTGCTTTTGTGCCTTGTGAATGTGTCTGCGTACGTGGCTACTTAAACTGGTCCAAAGTGCATCTGGATTTTCTTGTAGTGGTAAAAGCCAGCGCACATAGAGATTGCCTGCCACCATGTCAGAGCGTTTAGCAAGCACGTCATTGACACCTGGACGTAATTCCAGATATTTTACTTTCTTCTCTTGTGCAAGACGGATCGCTTGATCAATGAGGTCATTCGCGCTGTCCTCATCAGAGGCTAAGAGCGGACAGCAGTCCGAAAATGGCAATGATACCAGACGATGCCCGGTAAGTGGACTCTTTATTTCGCATAATGGAAGGATGCCTTTGATCTGCCCCAGTCTATCTGTCGTAGTAAGCAGAATGATAGAGTAACCATAGACAGACTGTAGAAGATTATACCACGACTCACTGTAACAAAGGAAACCCTTTGTTTGCTGCTCTATAAAATTACTCAAAGGCGTAGAGATGGATACTTGTGTCATACTACCTCGCTTTGTGATGAAGCATTGCTCTCTCTGCACGAGCGATTCACTAGCTCTTCCTTCTGGTCCATTGCTGTACCTTGAAGATCTGCGAGCTGACCTGCTGCGCATTGATCATTTTTGACTACTTTCATGAGCTTTATCTTTTTCATAGTTGACTTCTGCTTATTGGCCTTTACATTTACCTGCTGTTGACTTGGAGAGAGAGGGATCTTTGCAGTGGATCGTCTAACCCCAACGGATGGCCACTTCTCCGTTACTTGCAAATCTATCCTTTGTTCCCATTGGTGCAATTGTGGATTCTGGATGGCAACCATCGGGAGTGTGGTTTGCAAACTGATCAGTATTTCTTCGCTCTCCGTGGAGATGATCTCTTTATTGTTTGTCTTACTTTTTACTGCCCTATAGAGTAATTGCAGATCTTCTTTAGGAATAGCATTAAGCAATAGTATTGCTACCAGATACACAAGCATCGCAAGCGGTAGTACAAGAAAAATCGTGACAGCACGCAACATCCACACGACCAAGGCCATCACAAGGCAAGCCAACAACATTTTTGCTCCAACCCGCAGACTTCCCACCGGCAGCAGGTTTTTAGGGACAAAGTAGAGAGAAAGAAATAACAGGAGAAGCTCAGTGCATGAAGTCATGACTGCTGCACCCACCTGCTGATACTGTGGTAGCAAGATAAGGTTGAGTCCAAGGTTAAAAACCAGCGCGATGGCCGCCATCAGAGTGATCTTTTTCTCTTTCTTTATATTTACCAGGGTACATCCCAACACGCTGTTGATATAAAGGAAGATGAGGCCTGGTGCAAGTGCTTGTAATACCGGGACAGTGTGCATAAACTCTGGCCGATGATATAAAAGGCTAACGATCGGAGTTGCCTCAACGATCATGAGTGTAGCCAGCGGTAAGCTTACCAAAAGCAAGAAGTTTGAGGTCTTTTCTATAGCCTCCTTTAACCCTGATGTGGAGGTTACGGACAGTTTTGAGAAGACCGGAGACATAATAGCGTTGATGACCAAGCTGGGTAAGAAGCAACAGGTATCGAAAATACGATATCCTGCACCATACCAACCCACCACAGCCGTATTTGTAAAAAAAGAGAGTAGAATCGTATCAACACGATAATAGATAACACTCAGGACGCCATATATAATAAAAGGGATACTGGAATAGAGAAGAGTACGCACAAGAGCAAGGTCAATAGTAAAGCTGAATCCTATCAAACGAAAGAAATTACTTGCTTGCCATAGCAGGTTGATGAGTGAACCACCGAGCAATACAAGCGCTATTATCTGAACAGAAGCCCCGCCTTTCAACAATAGAAAGCCAAATAAAGCACCAAGCCCTTTTTCAAGGATGTTGCCGATCACTGGGAAAACTACTCGCTCAAAAACAAAATGTGATGATGCGCATGTCGTCACGATTGCATTACTCAGCACGGTGATCCCACAGATCACTACCAGGATATAAATCTCGACAGAATAATTAAGCAATCGACAAGTAATTAACATGATAATGTATAATATGAGCCATAAGAATACCTTGATCAGCAATATACTTGAAAAATATCGTAATGCCTGCTCTGGCTTCTGTGCTACGTCACGCGTCAACTGTTGATTAAAGCCAAACTCAATCGGAAACCCAATTAAGGAGACAAACGTCAGGGCAAAGTAGAGTTCTCCCAGTTTCACATCGCCTAAGAAACGTCCATAGGCGATGGTTAACAGCAATGTTGATGACCAAGTTACGACTTGCCCAAGCAGAGAGATGCCAGTATTATTGACGATACGGGCCAAACTGGCAGCTCGATCTCTATTTTTTTGTGGAGAGACAGGTGGTTGATCGTGCATTATTTCACCTCCTGCCTGGGGTCTATGGCAACCCAAGCGTACTAGTGGACTTCGAGAATGCGCAAAAAGAAATCTTGCACAGTCACGGAATCAATATCCCCACTGATACTGAGCGTCGCACGCTTACCATCGGGCCAACAACCAAAGCGCAGAAAAGGTGCATTCTGTCGCTCGATCAGATCGACAAGATCAGCACAACGCTGCTGTTGGTCTTTGCGATTTTCACCCAGGCCCTCAGGCATATCAATGTATAACAAGTATTTATACGCGTCTTCTTCGGTACAACGTACAACCGGATAGCCCTGCTCATGGAGAAAATCTACCACTTGCTCATGAGTTTGTAGGGACAAGCCCAAGCAAGGACACTGTTCTGCACTAACGGTGAAGGAATGCGCCTGAATCCACATATCATCGCCATCCCATGGAGTTGTTGACTGATCCTCAATGAGGAGATGGCGCGCCAGAATTGTTGCACGCGGCGTACATTTCGCTTCCACTTGCCAGCGATTAGTAGCTACCTGTGTGATCCTCCATCTAAATTGACTACGTTCCTTCCACCACTGAGCAACGTCCTTGAGACGAGCCACCCACACTGGCAATGGATGGCTATGAGCGGAGGAGAGGAGGGTAGCAAGCGCGTCCTTGCAGGAAATAGCTCGCTCTGGATGAAGATTGAGCACGTAAAGACCCTCCAGATTGTAGACACGTTGCATTATTTTGCTCCATATATATCCAACCTTTACTGGATCTGTCATACGCAGGCGATCGAAGAGCATTTCATCATCTGGAATACTGGTTGGGACACGTAACAACTTGCCTTCAATGTGTGGACGTAGCCGATATGCACTGCAAGGAACCGCTTGAAAAAGCGAGAGCGACTTTTCAAAACCGCTTCTTAGCAACGCTGTCAGACTATCCAAATCAATCACATCATGTATCACTGCTTCATTACTATCATAGCTAAAATCAAGCGAGCTAAAGACAGTAAGCGATTCTTCTGTCCAACCAAGATAAGGATTGCGGAACCCTTCATACGCAATATTCCTTTTTTGAAAAACTGCTATAGCCTGCTTTGTTTGCTCATACTGCTGATCCTTACTCAGCGTACGATAATCATTATGGACATATCCATGAATACCTATCTCAGCTCCAAGCTTAGCAATCTCCGCAATAAGATCAGGATGTCTGTTAAGTACGACAGCCGGAATGAAGAAAGTAGGGCTACCATCATAACACCCCAGTGAGCTAACAAGCGTGTGCAAGGCCCTTCTGGTTTGTGCTTCAGAAATACCAAATCTCGTGAAGACTGTCCAGAGACGCCGAATGAAATTGTGGGCACCCTTCGTTTTTATAGAAAAAGATACAAGATTCATAAGAGGACCTCCTTCAAAATAAGGCTTTTCGTCGCATTCTCCTGTGGGTTTTATCGCTCTGCCCTGTTAGTGCAGCTGGATTCTCCACTTTTTGTCAAGGGATGTAACTGACCATAAGATTTATGCTCACCCAGAAAAAGCGCCTCGTAAGCACATAGCAAGTACCCTTTCATTTTGCCCCAGTGTAATTCTTCCTCGACACGTTTACGCCCTATTGAGCCACACTTCACGCGAAGCTCCTCGTCATCAAGCAGCTGCTCGATCTTCTCTGCAAATTCTTCTACAACATTAGGTGTCGCATAGAGGGCTGCATCTTGTGCAGAAAAGCGCGTTTCAGCTAGATCAAAGGCTACCACTGGCTTGCCCATAGCCATATACTCCATGGTCTTTACCATCGTGCATGTTTCATTTAAGCCATTCTTGGGGTCTGGTGAAAGGGCTATATCTGCCACTGTCAAATAGCGCACAATATCCTTAGCGTCAGTCCAGCCCGTGAATTTTGTATATTCGTCAAGACCCAATGTATGAGCAAGCTCCGTTAGCTGGGCCACATGTCCACCATTACCCATCAACACACAAAAAACGTCCTGACGGTTACGTTTATAGACAAGATCGTGCACTGCATAAAGTGCATGTTCAACGCCGTCTTGAACTTCCATGACTCCCAGGTATGCCAGCAAATAGCGTTTTCCTTGCTTGAGTTCAATTTCTGGTGCCACGGGCTTAATACGGTTCAAGTTTGGCCCATTGCGCACAACAAACACTTTATGCGCTACAGATCTACGGCCACTGCGCTCAATCGCCACCCGTTTTTGGGTTTCATTCGTCACGATGACAAGATGAGCAGTCTGGTAAGAGCACCACTCAAAAAAGAGATGTAACTTGTATAAAAACTCTAAACGATACCCAAACTTCGTTTTAAACAACTCTGGCATGAGATCATGCTGATCAAACACAAACTTTTTCCCCAATGGCCGATAGCATAATCCCAAAAGGAATAAGAAGTCTGGAGGATTGGCTACATGAATAACATCAAAACCACGCATGAAGAGGATTTTCATACTCAACAAAAATATCTTCAGCAATGCATTACTATATTCAACAATGTAGGATAGATACTTCCCTTCTACAACAGGGGCATGGTACCTATAAATGTGGATATCTTCAATACAAACATATGACTCTTGATAGACCTTGTCTCCTTTTGGGCAAATAATACTTACCTCGAAGCCATTATCACGCAACAGAGTAGCCTCGTTCCAAACACGTTGATCACCTGGTACATGACAGTTCTCTACGATCATCAGTACTTGAATAGGTTTCGCCATACTTCATTTTTCCTATAATATAAAAAACTACAACTTTTGCGCTATAAAACCATATTTAAATATGAATTTTAGAAATTGTCTCGTTCCCAATCTCTATTTGCTAGATGCATCTTAACACTAGAAACGTAATTTAGAGCATCTTGACTATACCATCTGCCGCTATACCACACGCCCAGACACCCCCATAAGTCACCTGCATGATACCTGGGATAGCCAGCTACAGTAGGAAAATCATACAAATAAGTGGTCCATCCTTCATAACAGGCACGAATACTGCCGTATGTGTATTCAGCACTAAATGCAGTATCATCACGACTCATGGGCCATGCACTTTTATTGTATATATATTTTATTTGCAGAATACCATAACTCTGATAACAACCTGTCCCGCGCCATGTTTCAGCAGGGCAAAGAACTTTGTCATCGGTATAGTCTCCCAGCATGCTCTGACGCCAATGTGATTCTGTAACAGCCTCAGCTCTCACAATATCTATATTCACGCCCCATTTACATGCAACCCATTGGAGAATCTCATCCGTTGTGCCAGTAAAGTTGCCTGTAATTTGCTTACGCAGGCTATCCGCCATAGGATCAAAACCAGCGCTTGCTCCCCACGCTGATAAACCCGCTATCTGTGAAGCTGTAGGAATCTGGTGATTCGCGCTTGTATTTTCGGGTCGCAGCTCAAATCCAGAGCGATAGATCTTTGCAGCACAAGACGCCTCACCAGGCAACGGACTTCCAGGAGCCAGCATAGGGGAATCATCCGCGCTAGCCTTGAACCTTGAAGTAGATCCATGGTTACTTATCTGCGCCGATGCAGTACAAGCTGTCATCACAGTGAGAGAAGCTGTCATCAGCACCAGCAACGTGGCAAGAAACCTAATATTCTCTTGCTGCGCACAAAAAAAACGTACTATTTTCCTACTTCCCTTCTAAGCTATTCAAATCTAGCCTTATTTGCATGACATACAATTTTTATATCAAGAGATGGACCTAAATCCTGTTTCTGTACCATGCACAGTATCTGCATGGTGCACTAATGTATAACCAACCCCCGGTATGGTGACAATGTAACGAGGATTTGCAGTATCTTGTTCTATCTTTCGTCGCAGACGAAAAATATGCGCTTTTATTAAATATGCAGCACCACCGCCATTATAGCCCCAGATATGCGATATAATCTTTTCTGTAGAACACACGTTGTTGACATTTGACGCTAGCAGATGCAACAGTTTACTTTCACTTGGAGTTAAGCGCGAAGTCTTTCCTCTCACCGTGACTTCATTGTGCCGTGCATCGACTTTGATCGGACCAATGGTCAATACCGCAGAAGGACGTTGTTGCAATGTAGCACGTGCTCTTCGACTAACAGCTTGAATGTGTGCAAGCAACTGAGAAGGATGAAAAGGCTTTAGCAGATAGTCATCTGCCTCTGTGCTCAGACATCGAAGCTCGTCCTGCATCTCTTTACTTTCAGCTATTATAAGAATAAGTGCATCATGCTGCCTACGCATTTCCCGGCAAAGATCCAATGCATTAACATCTTGCAATGCTAGGTCCACAATGACTAGGTCAGGATATTGTTCACTCCACTCTTTTCTCGCCTTCGCTCCATCATATGCACGGCGCACTTCAAATCCGAGAGCTTTTAGCCAGTAAGCCAGCATGTCAACAAGATCTCTATCCCTATCAACAAACAATACCTTCATCACAACAACTCCTGATACTGCCAAAGGACACAAAATGAAGTTTTTTAAGTTCGGTAGTTCGTAATCTATGGTCTTTGCCAGTATATCATCAACTGCTCTTCCGCCAATCCCAAGCATCCGCTCTCGTTTAGTTCGTAAGAATAAATACAACCGATAACCTTTAGTTAAGGTAACATCTAACTAAGTGTGATAAATACACCTATGTAGATTCATGCACCGAAGGTAGTATAGAATAAAGGATGAGAATATGAAAGGAGACAAAGGTGATGATTCAGTTGTGTTCCTGTTACATTTCCGTTATTACTAGTATAGTTTTCTTAACTTCCTCAGTATACCCGATACGATTTTCCTCCTTCCTTTGCAAGTTTGTTACTCATACTTTACCCGGACAAATACCATGCGAACACCCGCAGATGATATTCTGGTACTCTCTCATGTAAGGAATAGCTTGTTTGCTCTTTTCTTTCTGTAGAAAAGTAAGTAGGAGGTTTTCAAAGAAGCAATGGATACTCTTGAGCAGAATACAACAACATACAGGGAAAAGGTCGCCCTGACAAATAGGTGGGCCATTATATCTCGGAAATCGAGAAGATGGCAATCTTGAAAGCACAGCATTTGGCTGGCAAGCCCACAGTTGCGCTTGAGATAGGATGTGCAAGAATGAAAATTGCTTTCTTAACCTCGCTTGATCCCCAAAATAAGGGATCATGGTCAGGCATTATCTACTGTACGGCCACAGCTTTGCAAAAGCACTGTGGGGAGGTATCATACATTGGACCTATGTATGCTCCTAAGGAGAAATTGATTGGAAAAGTTATAAACAAGTGTTCTCGGCTTCTCTTTAAAAAGGGCTTTATGTACAATCATAGTATCCGCGTTGCAAAGCGCTTCGCAAAAATAGCAGCTCAACGGCTTGCTGGACAGGATTTTGATGTTATTGTCGCTCCAACAGGAGAAACAGAAACAGCCTTTTTAAAGACGGATATCCCTATTGTGCTGGTGGAGGATGCAACTTATGATCTTTTATTCAACCACTATTCTGCATACTCCAATCTACTCAACATGTCATTTCGCGAAATGGATACTATCGAGAAACACGCTACGAGCAATGCACAAGCGCTGATTTATTCCTCATCCTGGGCTGCTCAATCAGCTATTGACGACTATTATGTGGACCCTGCGAAGGTACATGTTGTACCTATGGGGGCAAATTTTGCCAATCCACCAACAAAGGAAATGATTCTGCAAAAGCATAAGTCATCCTCTTGTAAACTGCTCTTCGTAGGTGTCGATTGGCAAAGAAAAGGTGGAGAGATTGCTTTTGAAACGCTGCTTGCACTGGAAAAGATGGGAATTATGGCGGAGCTAATCATTTGTGGGTGTACGCCTCCCACACAGTTCGCTCATAAGAGAATGCAAATTATCCCTTTTCTGGACAAAAATGACCCAGAACAGTATAACCAGTTAGTCCAACTCTACTTGGAAGCCGATTTTTTCTTGCTGCCAACACGTAACGAGTGTTATGGTATTGTATTTTCAGAGGCAAGCGCATATGGGCTACCTGTGATTACAACCCAGACAGGAGGAGTATCAGAGGTAGTCAGGGATGGCGAGAACGGTTTTACGCTTCCTTTAGCCGCGCGTGGCGATGAGTATGCCAGGGTGATAGCAGCTATCTATCATGACGACGAGCGCTATACTCGTCTTGTATACAGCAGTCGAGCCGCTTATGAAGAGCGACTAAACTGGGACGCTTGGGGCAAGGCAATGAAGACTATCCTGAGTGACGTGATCGGTCAGCGGCCTGTGCCCCCTGAAGTGCTCGACCCTATAAGTATATGAGAGAAAACAACAAGATGCAGGAAAGCTCGCACGAGCTTTCCTGCATCTTGTTGTTTTCTCCATTACACTTTGGCATGGGGTTTATGAAGAGCATTCACAAGCTTTGGGGCCATCCATCTAGATATTGTAAATATCAGGTACTATATGATACAATGGTAATAACGACAAAGTGAGCATAGGCATTTGTTTATGAGAACAACGTAAAGGTTGGTTGAATGGAACAGCAGCATCCCTTTCCCTGGGGCGAGGTGGTCCGCTACCTGAAAAACTCCGCCTTACATCCTCTCCAACGAGGTGAGATGCTCTCACGTGCCTTACAAGAGTTCCTCGCTTGTCTGCCAGCGGTCGGGACAGCGTTGATCTGGCCCAGTGAGAGGGCAGAAGTTCGCTGGAAAATCTACTACGTTGGGCTACGACAGGAGGCGATGCGACGTTGGCTCTCAGCACGTCTCAATCCCTCTCTGGATGCCACTATTGGGGTGCTCCAACACGATCTTGCCCACCTTGTTGATATGCCGCACTCCTATCTTATGCCCCTACAACCTTCGTCTGGATTAGGTTCCGGCTTATGGCTCGTCTGGACGGCGGGTGCCCCCCTGCCAGATGCAGCAATGGATTGCTTGGAACGCATTCGCCAGACGCTAGAAGCAGTGTTGGAGGTAGAACACTCAGAGGAGCACTATTTTTCCCAGAGTTCGCCCCTGCATGATCGTGCGGTGATCGAGGCATTAGCACAAGGCGACAGTCAGGCATTGTCTGCATTCCTCAGCCTGACACGCTTAGCCGGGAAAGCCGATTTTACTTTTTGGGGACGTGTCTATCAAGATGTGATCGAGGTCAACACTCATCTGGGTGCCAAACAGGGCGGGTTTGGCTTCGCCATCCCACATGGACGTGGGGTCGGCGGTCGCATCGTTACTTATGGAACACCTATCGTGCGCGTAGACGATTATCGCAATTCCTCCTACCGCGATCCGAGCGTCTCCGATATCGTGGATAGTGAGCAGATTCGCTCAGGGATTGCTTTGCCTGTGCGCTATTCCATAGGACCCAATGCACAAGTAGCAGCCATCCTCTACGCCACGCGCAGGAGCGCCACGCCCTTTTCTTTGCCCGAACGCTTGCTCGTACAACGTCTGGCTCGTCTGCTTGAGCCTCTACCCCTGACTCGCCGTCCCTCATCCTTCCTTTTACCTGGCTTGCCGCAACTCTCTGACCACAAGGCCGCCTGGTATGATCTGGTCTTGCACGCCAATCGTATGGAGGTTCTTGAGGCGTGGGTTGGACAGTACATTCAAGGCACGATTGTTGTCACCGATAGCGAAGGTGCTCCCTATGTGATGGCTGATAGCGAGCAGTTAGAGCACCTGCGAGCAGGTGTGGGCAACCCGACGGATGGCGTACAAGTTCTCTCACCCTCAAAGCTGGCCTGATTTCTTTACTGACTTAGTGATGGCCTGTAATTTAGTGATTGGGCGTATGGAAAAGGCCTACGACCAGTTCGCACGCCAACGGGAGCACTGGCTACGTGCACTGCTACAAGAGAAATCCCTGCAACAACTTACGCCAGATGGCTACCGCCTGGGCTTGCCCATCGAGCAAGGACAGCTCTGGGTGATCGCATGGTCCACACAAACAACACCAGCGATACCATTGGCACGCAAGAGAATGCTCACCGAAGGCACGGTGCTAGAGCATCTGAAAAGTCCGCTCCTCTTCTTTGGAGAGGATATTGGAGTGATCTTGCTCGATGAACACGCACAACAGCAGCCCCCTGCGAAACTACGCGACGCCTTGCTCAAACTGTGTGCCCCCCATCCACTCTGGATTGTCTACGGGGTACGCTACCATTCGCTAAACGAACTGAAAATGACGCTCTCGTACGCCATTGCTCTGGCACAGAAGGCGCGACGCGAAGCACGCAACGAGTACCTGCTGGATATGCAGGCTCCCGGCTTGGAGAGCCTGTTGGAGAATCCCAGGCTCACCGAAGACCTACGCAACTTTGCCACCAGGCTCTTTGCTCCCCTCCTTGAGCACGATACTACCAAAAGTACGCACTTGACCGAAACTTTCGTCCTGGCGCAGACTCTCGGCTCGGCGCAAATGGTAGCCGACCAGCTCACTGTACACGTTAACACCGTGCGTTACCGACTCCATAAAGTGGAGGAGCTGCTGGGTATCGAGCATGCTTCCCCCAAAGAGCGTACTGCCTGGGCACTTGCCGCTTTCGTCTGGCAACATTTTCACCTGCTGGAGCAGACGCCGCCCAAACAATCATCTTTTTTGCACGATCAAGGAGAATAGCTAGTGATGAGCCTCAATTTTGCTCTCTACTTCCGTTTATTTATAAGACACCACTCAAACAACCATCTTATTTACACGATCAAGGAGAACAATCAGCGATGAGTAGTAATTTTGTGGTCAACTTCGGTTTATTCACACTGAATACACATAATTGAGCACGAAAAGCCTTGATTTCTCTGGATATGTCGTGTAATGTATACTATGCACACTCTTTTTACAGATTATTCATACAAATCAGCAGTAAGATAGCACATCTCATGACGGTTCTTCACAAGAACTTCATTGTATACTATGATAATAGTAGTGCTATACTGTCTTTGTATGACCTTGTACGTGACAATCATCAACATCCAGAAACGGGACGGAGGTACTAAATTGAGTGTACATGATACTAAGAAAACAAGGTGCGCATCCACAAGAAAGGAGGTGATAGAGAATACACTAGCACAAGTGATGCTTTAGCCTTCACCAGTCATACTTTGAATGAACAATTGAACACAGCAAGGAGCATATTATGCAGAAGGTGTCCATTCGCAAAGTGAAGACTCCCATTAGTTACATGCAGGAAACCAGCGAAGAGGTACTGCATTTCTCTCTGCAAGGACTGTTACCAATGGGACATACACTTGCGTTGAACACGACTCTTGGAACCCTTTCACTCCTCGTCTGTAAGCAAGAACGTCCCCATATGCTTACGGAACAGCAATTTACTACTAGCGAGATTTGCGTTCTCATGCCACTCCTAGAATCCTATCCTTATTACTGCCCCTATGAAGTCCTGCTGGCTAGCTTCACCAGCGGTAGGGTGACAGAAACTACCATTGCCCGTTGCCGTAAACGGCTACAAGAGGCACAGGAGGCAGGCGTCTGGGATCAAGAAATGAGGCCAGTTCGCAACGTGTTATCTCGTACTCGTCTCAAAACAAGAACGTTCGGGATAGAAATATCTTCTATTCTGGAGACAGGATATATCTTGATGTATATGCCCAACCACAAGCATATGACAGACTGAGGATAGCTACTATACACATGCTTAGTGTGTACAACCTAAATACTTTGGAGTGCTCTGCACTCGCTGAATACACCTGTACAACCATGTATTAGGCTGCTCAACAGCAACGTTTGCGTTCCTACTACGAGAGAGCAGATAGGTTAACAGGTTATTCTGCTATATAAATAACCTAAGAACATGTGCTTAGATACTTTATAGTTCAGCACGTTCTATCTCTTATCCATTCCACATTCCCCCTCCATTTGCTCCGCCATGTTCTACCAAGCCCCCTACAGAAGACATGTATAAGACACCAACACTCACTAAGCCCATTCGCTCCCTCTACGGACAGCAAACACAAGGGAGATCCATGGGAGGTGGCTAGAAGCCAGCTAACTTATACTTCACACAGATATCCTTTACTGGTGCTTATTGCAGAAGTAAGAGAGGGGATTAGGGCTTGGGGGTCCAGGGGGGCGAAGCCTCCCTGGCGGGGTTTGGGGTGTCCCCAAATTTTCCCATTCCCCAAAAGGTTTTGGGATTGTGCATTACGTCTCACAGAGGAGGCACATCATTATGCCTTATAAAGAGCAAACCAGATCTTCTGGACCCAAGGGAGTGCACCACGCATCTCCAGAGGTTACTACGTCTCTACCTTCCTCTTCCAAGGAGAGAAACGGGCAACCAAAGCGCTTCACAAAACACGCTCAAGCATCTACGATCCTGCATGGGGAGGCCCTGGCACGTGATCCGTGGGCTGAACGGTCTGGATCATGGATCGTGCTGGGCTTTGTATCGGCCTTCGCGCTCTTACTCATCATTATGATTTTCGCGGGCCAAACCCCAGGCAAGAGTTCGATACTCAAGAGTAGTTCTGAAATTCTCCAATTTGTCGGAGAAGCTATCGGTGCTATTTTCTGTGTCCGTATTGCAGATCGCCTGCGTAAGGCCACACGACGCCTACGGCAGGAACTGAATGAAAAAGAGCTAGTAGGGCATAGCCAAAGCCAACTGGCAGCTCTGCGCCGCGAGATACAGCTAGCCCGCCGTGCCTTCCTGGCCTGGACGTTCCTGACACTCGCAGTGGCCTCGTATGCCACTGGACAAGCCATATGGGCTAGCTATGATATGCTATTGAACCCAGCCGATATCCCACTGCCAGGTGCCTATAACATCTGTTTCGTAATGTCTTACCCATTCTTCCTGCTTGGCACGCTACTCCTCATACGGCACCATAAGTCAATAGTGGGACGCACACGCCTGGTTCTGCTTGACGCTCTGGGCATCATTAGTACTGCACTGGCGCTTTCCTGGTTCTTCCTGCTCAGTCCGCTGATCGCCAGTCTGGCTCGTTTTCCCAATTGGGACACTGCCTTCCTCTCGATCTACTTCCCAACAGGAGATCTGTTTCTTGTTGCGGTTGGCACTATCGTCATGTTCAGCCCGCTCTCTCAGCGTGACCAGCAGCCTGTCTTTCTACGCCTCTGCCTGGGACTCTTTTTCCTGGCTATTACCGATAGTCTCCTGGCCTACCACAGGCTCCTATTCAACTTCAATACTGGCTCACTACAGGATGTTCTCTGGCCTCTCAGTATGCTACTCATCGGGTTAGCCGCCATCGAGTATCCTCACAGTGTGGCACGAGAACAGGAACAAAAGGCACAGGCCAATAATGCAGTCTCACCATCACGCGCTAACGCTTCTCAGCTTACGACAACGCTGCAAACCATTGCACCCCTTATTCTCATACTGACGACTTGCACTGTGTTGCTGACTATAGTTGCTCCCACCGGAGGCGATGTACTGATCCAGGCAGACATAGTGGCCTTGGGACTGATACTCATCGTTGTGGCACGTCAGGCGCTAACACTGCTGGAAAATAACCGGCTCACTATGCAAATACGAGGCGAACTGGTGATCTCGCGCCGCGAACTCCAGCTGACACGCCGCGACGCCGATGAAGCCACCAGAACAGCACAAGAAAAGCGCGTATTGGAAGAGGGGGTCGCTGTATTACGAGAGATACATGCCCGTGTTGCTCGTGGTGATTTCTCGGCTCGTGCTCCAACGGTGCCAGGCCCTCTGCTCCCGATCGCTATTAGTTTCAACCTGATGCTGGATCGCCTGAGCGCAATGTCACAACGTGTCTCCATGTATAACCAGCTCGTACAAGAAGGACGGCTCCTGCAATCGGCAGTCGAGCGGCTGGCACAGGGTCTACCGGCGTGGTCCCCTAACCAACCCGCACCACAAAGCAATACTGAGCTACGCCCGGTCTTTCTTGCTCTAATGCATATGCAACGTTATCAAGAAGGCCAATGGCGACGTGTGGTCAGTATCACAGAACCTATGAGCAACTTGACACGCCGTTTACACGAGACACTGGCAGAGGTTCGCCAATCGCATCTTTTTGCCGAAGGGGGATCTGCTAACTTCGAGCGCATGCTGCTAGATCGAGTACTACGAGAGGCCGATCTGCTAGAGCAACAGCAAAGGAATTTGCTCAGCCATTCAACTATCAGCATGCACAATAGCCCACCATCTGGTACATCAAGCGAGCAACTGATGCCACCGCCATCGACTCAGCATGCACATCACTTGGCTCCATCTTACACAGAGCAGAAACATACATCACAAACAGCGCTACACAAGCTCGTGCCACCACTCATTACAGATCAGGCTAAAAAGCCCTATCAGAGTAATGCCAGCACGCAAGCGCAGTCTAACGGACAAAGCCAGCGATCTTATGCAAATATTGATTCTAATAGAAATAATTCTCTCTATCGTGCACTCAATAAATCCACAGAAGATTTGTAGATGACGTACACTTAGTAATGCGTCTAGAAAGGTCGGTCGAGATGGGCAGAAGCACACTTTACGGAAATAGCACACAGGAGGGTACACCTATTGCTTGTCTGGGGCACCCTCCCCATCCTGCTCAGATAGAGGATGTGATCTGCCGCATCTGTGGCCATCTGATCGTTAGCGCAAAGCTTGGTCACTACCAGATACAGCAATTGCTAGGTAGTAGCAGGAATGGCTCAACCTACCTTACTATGCACCTTCGTTCACGACAGCCAGTCGTCCTCAAACTCTCTCCCCCCGACCCGGCATGTACAGGTCTCTGGGAAAGCGCCCGACGAGAAATAAAAATTATCACAGCTTTGCGTCACCCATCGATCTTGCCCGTTTTCGATTGCACTATCTGGCAAGCAGAGGCAAAACAGGACGCCACAAAACATTTTCGTGAATTAATAGTGGCGCATATTGGACCAGACACCCGCTTACTTACCCTCTGCCAATACATTCCAGGCAATCTAAACCAGCTGCTTGCCCATTACGAAAGACATGAGATACTCCTTGCACTACGCAAACAAGGAACTTTGCCGCTAGTCCCTTTAGTAAAGCTGATCCAGCAAATAGGAACGGCCCTCAGTGCGGCACACGCCAAAGGCATTATGCACGGCGCACTCGTCCCTGGTAACATCCTGGTTGACGGACAAGAAAACATTCGTATCGCAGATTTTGGTCTAGCCCGTCTTCACCCACCATCTGCGCCTTATCTAGCCCCAGAATTACATCCCGTCTGTAGCAAGGCCATAAAAACTACTAACATGAGGCCCTGCTGGCTCGCTGTCACGCCTGCCAGTGATCAATATGCGCTGGCAATCCTCTGCCAGGAGATCTTTGAACGCTTGTTACGCCCTATTGACTACGAACACTTACGGCCAGTCTTGCGTTGCGCGACCCATCCCCAACCCACCCAACGCTTTCTCAATGTCGATCTCTTCGTCCAAGAACTGATCCAGACCGCAAAGATCACCGCTATGCCTGCAACGAGCTACCAGAGTATGACCATGGATCATACTCCCAGCAACCTGTCGCCACGCACGCCACTTCACAGCCGTAACTATCCCCAGCCCACACAGATAGAGCAAGAACGTTACAACAAAACGGCAAACTATAACCTGGCGGCAACACTCCCACAAGCCCCACCTTCGCCCGCCGACGAATGGGAAAAGTTTGGTGGCATCTTATTCACGCAACGCGATTTTGAAGGCGCTGTGAAAGCCTATGAACGCGCCGTGCAAGTTGATGCGCGACGCAGCAACATCTGGCTCGCCCTCGGAGACGCTTATTTCGCGCTCGAACAGCATAGAGAAGCCCTAAGAGCATACGAGCAAGCCACCATACTTAGCCCGCATGACCACCAAGCATGGTCCAGTCGTGCCACCGCGCTTGATGTTTTGGGGCATCAGCAGGAGGCGAGAGAGTGTTATGAGCAGGCTGATCAGTTGGATGTGTAACAGTATACAGAATATCAGCTATTATAATATTTACTGCATCATCAGTCTAATGAAGAGAATATAGTAACTGGTGTGATCCATTGCAACTACGAGTAAACCCTTCTTTTCATGATAGACAACATGAAAAAAGAGAATAAGAAATAAAAATCAATATAAAGAGTACACCCCTTCCAATACTCCTTTTAGTTGTGCTATACTTAATCTGTCCATATTTGATCAACAACTCCAAGAGGAGATTGGGGTATGCCCGTAGCCACAGAATCAAGACCACCAATTGAGGTCTTTTGTTGCTATGCCCGTGAGGATGAAGAATCGTTAAAAGAACTAGAAACCCATCTGAGTCTACTCGCGAAGCAAGGTCGCATATTATTCCAGCATGATCAGCTCATAGATCCCGGCGCAGACCGGGCAAAAGCGATTGATCAGTATCTAGAAGATGCCTCGGTCATTCTATTGCTAGTAAGCGCGAGCTTCCTAGCCTGCAACTACTACAACCAAATAGAATATGCAACGATTTATATAAAATTGACAGTTACACTTTAAATGGTTCCTTGCCAAGGGGTAGTCTCTCACTAGAGCATTGCTATTATAGCCAATACTTATTAGAAGCTAAGCCATCGGTAGCACTTTGAGCGCACCAACACTCTGGCAGGAGACTACCTGTTAAGGAGGAGACCTTATACACCAATCTCTAATCCGCTAACACCATCACCCCCACCGCTCTCGCAACCGTGGCAAAATCTCCTGCGCATACAACCGCAAAAAACGCGACTGATCCTCCCCCGGCGAGCCAACGTCGATGCGCCTGATCAGCTACCGTAGCAGCCTTCTGTTCCATCTCACGCGGATCGTGAATAGCCACCTTCTCATCCGCAGGTAGCGCTAAAGCCGCCCAGATGCGCGTATCTTGCAGCGCTCGCTCGCGGTCCGTATCGAATGACACTTTAACTTCGATCACACGCTCAATACTCGCCGGATCACGACCAGCAGCCTTTGCCCCCTCTTCAACAGCAGGCAACAACTGATTGCGATAAAGCTCATCCCCTTTACCAGAAGTACAGATAAAGCCATCGCCCGCTCGACCAGCGAATTTTGCAGCCACAGGACCACCTGCACCAATGTAAATCGGCACAGGCTGCTCAGGACGATCATAAATGGTGGCATTACGCGTCCGATAGTACGTCCCCTCAAAAGTAACGAATTCTTCTGTCCAGAGACGACGGATCAGCGCCACGGCCTCCCGCAAACGAGCCAGGCGTTCTTTAGCCGCAGGCCACTCTACCCCCGTAACCGCAATCTCATTCAACGCCTCACCTGACCCAACACCTAGAATAATCCTGCCGGGATTAAGCGCACCCAGCGTCCCAAACGCCTGCGCAATAATTGCAGGCGGGTAACGAAACGTTGGTGTCAAAACGCTCGTTCCCAGTACGACCCGTTTTGTGCGCTCACCAGCCGCACCAAGCCAGGAGAGCGCGAAAGGAGCATGCCCATTCGTGTGCCGCCAGGGCTGAAAATGGTCACTGATCCACACGCTATCAAAACCACACTCCTCTGCTTCTACCGCGTAATTCAGTAATTGTCGTGGCCCAAACTGTTCTGCTGAAGCCTTATAGCCGAGTTTTAACGAATGCTGTACCATAGTAATTTCTTGCCTCCCTTATAATAACTATATCACCTTACTCGCTACTGCCATTGTTCGGCCAGGGAAAAGTTGCATGTGCTACAATGTTATTATGCAAGATAGAAAAAGAGGACGTGAATATGCAGCTTGAAGGACGCCCAATGCGCGAAAACATTCTAGCGGCAGCAGTACAATTATTCGCAGAATATGGCTATCATGCCGCACCACTGCGCGACATTGCCCGCCTTGCAGGCATACAGGCAGCCAGCATTTACCACCACTACCCCAACAAACAATCACTGCTTGTCGAGATTATGGAGACCTATATGCGACGCCTGAATAGCCGTCTGGAACAGATCCTGCACGAGTACCATGATCCCCACCAACGTTTACAGGCTGCCATCACCAACCACATTCAACTTCACACTAGCTACAAGGCAGAGTTCTTCATCATCGATACGGAGATGCGAGCGGTCGAAGTTGAAAACCGCGCCTATATCCTGTCTCTACGCGATACATACGATGCACTCCTACAAGAACTCCTCACAGACGGCATGGAGCGCGGCGTTTTCCGTGCCACTGATGTGAAAGTGACATCCTATGCCATCATCGCCATGTGCACACAAGTTGCAACTTGGTTTCGTCATGGTGGTCGCCTGAGCGTGCAACAAGTCATCGATATCTATTGCCAGATGATCACACAAGGACTACTAAGCACTCAAGATGTTGAGCAACAGTTAGAGGGATCAGCGCACATTTAACACTCTGCTCGCTTCTCTCCTTGCTCGCTATATCATGCACTCAATGATTTCTACAGCTTTCCGTTGCAGAAAAACTGGCCTGATGGTCGATGCATATAACAGGACTTTTTGATCATTCTCAACCATCTGGTAACTGTTTCATTTGACCTTCGTAGATACAATATGTACTCACAAAAGGAAGCAACAAAAAGCTATGGCAGCGGAGAACAATCGTTTCTTCAAACGTTGGAAATTCTTACTATGGTTGGCCTGCTCACTACTAGCAATTATCGGCAGTAGTTTCTTTTTTATTGCCAATATCGAGGGCCAGCAAGCTCAGCTCCCACCCACACCCCGCATCACACCGACAGTCTCTACACCAACAGAGATTCCTTCACCAACGCTGTCACCCTGGCCTTCTCCTACACGCACACCGCTCCCCCTTTTTATCGACTATTTCGTTGATAATAGCAAAGGATGGCTAGTAGGCGATTCAGCAGGAGCAGGTTACAATCGGACCATTGACGAAAATGGTCTCACCTTGTCAGCAACTAATCATAAGATACTCATTGAGAGCTTACCCGGCAACAACGTCTATGGCGACTTCCTGTTGACCACCACATTTATCTTCCAACAAGGTGATAAACATGACAGTATAGGCATCTACGTACGAGGCGACGGGAACCTTGACCACGATTACCGCTTCGACATCTATGGCAATAATACCTACGCTCTCATCAAAGAATCACTGGATAGCACCAACACGCCGACTATCACCTATCTTATCACACCTTCGTCCAGTCCTTGTCTCAAGCCAACCGGGCAGGCAAACACACTTACACTACTGATGAAGGGATCAACACTGATCG
>VBJK01000385.1 GCA_005879655.1 Chloroflexota bacterium
GAGCTGTAACGGTTTATTGTGCTGACAGACAACCCCGTTATTCTTGCCAGTTCACGCTGACTTGCATTCGGGTTGTCAAGTCTGGCCTGTCTCACACGCTCTTCATTGGTGAAGACACGTGTTGCTGTCGCTGGTATCGAGAGAGGTTGCGTGCCCCCCACCGTGGCATTGCCGCCCTTGATGAGTAAGAGTTGCTGCCGTGCCTCGTCTCTGTCCTGAGCAATAGCTAGCTGCTTATCGATCTTCTCACGGTGGATGCGCTGTGGGATGAGTCCCTGACCGCCGAGCAAGCTATCGTAGGTTTGGGTCATGATTTCCTCAACTGTGTAGCGTGTCGTCTCTGTAGCTGCTATCTCCTTTGCCTTCTGCTCCATCTGTTCACCTAGCTTCTGTAACGCTAGCTCTGTCGCATCCTCGTGTGCCGCTTCTCTCATGAAATGATCAGAGACGATTGATTGACGAATTATCTCGTTATTCGTTCGTTTCCTTAGTTCACACAGGATAAACGCGCCTGAAAAGCCAAACGAGAGCACAATCCCAAAGGGGATAGCCAGAGAGGGTGGAAGGGCGACTATGAAGAGCTTGTCCCATGTGAACGATCCTATTCCTGCTGAGAGGCAACTATACACCCCAATAGCCACACCGTTGAGGTACTGCTCACGCTCATGGACAGCAAGCTCTTGCCCCTCCTGATCTTTGATATCTTTGTGCCTTTGCTCCTTTGGGATGATAGCATATTGCTGCTTAATGGTTGCAATGGTCTCTCTGTTGGTACGCAGTCCTGCACAAGCTGAGAGTATCTGGCTATCAATCACCACGGCTCCGATGGCTCCAATCACAAAGGCAACAATAGACGCGAGAGTTGCGCCTAACCAATTGCCTGTAAAGAACGTCAATGCAAGAAGGATAAGACCTACAGGAACAACAATAGCATTTAAGATCAGTACCAGTAATGCAGCCTCCGCTACAATATGTCCAACGATCTTGTTATAGCGTCTTTGACCTTGCGCAATATGGATGTTTTTCATGGGTTTACTCCTTTCACTCTGCTTCCATTTCTCTTACTCTGCCTAGGGCGCATGTGCTTGGCAGCAGGACGACTCCCCCCGCTGAGTCTGGCGGTCCAGGTGTCGTTTTGCATTGCGGTTGCTCCTTTGTCTATTCTCTCGCTGATTACCTCTCCTGTTTGACTGTTTGTTCGTTTGTTTGACTGCGATCGTGTGTGTTTTGTGCTCAAAACAGGCTCATCTAGCCGAACAAACAAACGAACAAACAGTCAAACACCTGTCTCCTCATCTCGCTTTTTCGCCTCCTCCTCAATCATCTGACTCAACCGATGTGCTTGGTGCAGCGTCATGCCAGGAAACACCCTCATCAACTTGCGCACACTGTTGTAGCCGTTGTTCCAGAGCGTGATGGCTGCTGCCAGATCAATGTCTTCAGCTCTGGGTCCCTTCTCCTGCATCACTGGCGTGGGCAATTCGCGCACATCCTCACGTTGCTCCTGTTCCATTGGCTCGGTTACAGGCATCACCACACGGTCCCTTGCGGCGTTCCAGACCGTCTGCTCCTCTTCATCAGGGTATGGGTTTGTCCTGCTTGTGCGTAGATCCCCCAGCTCTTCTCCTGTCTGCTGCTCGCTCACCCTTGCTTGAGTCGCTGCCTGCTCTCGCCACAGATCCAGCAGGCGCTGCACGAAGATCGCGTCAGACGAGAGCGTATTTGGCGTGTAGACCTCGCACACCGCGCCATCGGTATCTCGAAAGAGGTAATGCCCATTACGTAGCGCAAGACACCGTCTGCCGTACTGTGACCCAATGAGCTTTTTGGCTTGCTCCTCGCTTTGAAACCGGTGTGCAATGGTGGACGCCAAGCTGTCACGGATCGCTGCCCCATGTGGTTTACCGCCCAAATCCTGCTCACTCCATCGCTGTCCGATCAGCATACAGAACATGCCAAACTTGCGCGCCTCTCCCTCTAGCGTTAAGATCAGCTGCGAGAGGGCTATACGCTGCTCATCGGGTAATCTACGCATCAGTCCATTTAGCTCATCAATCACCAAGATCAGTGGCGGTCCTTTGATGCCATTGTTCTTGCGGCGCAAGTACTCTTTGCTAAGAATGCGCACCCGCTTGTCCACCTCGCTTGCCTCCTCACCACAGGGTGGCATTGCGTGAATGTTGCTAAACCCTTTGAACTGTGCCGCTAGTGACTCCTCGCTGTCCTCAATGTGCGGATCGATCAGCACGAGGCGTGCTCGTAGCAGCGCAAATTGAAAGAGCAGGAAACGCACCGTGGTCGATTTGCCTGTGCCGCTGACACCTCCAATGCCGCAAGAATAGAAGTGCTTAATCGTGACGAAGCGCAGTTCGCCACCCACATAGCCCAGCGCCATTTCTCCCCGCTTGAGTGCAGACAGGATCGTCTTGTCTTCTACCAGCTGCCGAAACGTCTTGATCTCGTCGTCTGCCTCGTCTAGCTCATCGAAGTGATCATCTGCCCACACGTCACCGTCCTCATCGACTGCTGCATCGTTTGCTCCTGGCTCTCTTTGCTGGTAGGCTTCCTGCTCCTCTTCATCACGGACATCGGCTTGCTGACCATTTGCTCGTCGCTGCTCTCTGGTGGTAAGTAGCCGACGCATCACCCCATGGGTGGCACGTGTCCCGCCCGTTGGGGGAGCGCTTGGCTCCCCCGTATTGAGCTTGTCAAAGACTTCATCGGCGTATGCCCACGCTGCCATACCTGCCGCCTTGGCAAGGATCGCTCCGATAAATCCTTGATGGTTGATGGCCATCACAGAGTGTCCTACTACGAATGAGGCGACCGTCAGTCCAGCGCGTTGCTTTGGTGTGGCCGTCATGGCTAGTCTCCTAACTCTTGCATGCCCTTTTCGATGAGGGCCAGACCAATCACCGGAAACGTCACCACAATGACGGCAACCAAGAGTGCCACCAGGAACTGCATTGTTGGGTTAATCCCTGGCAGTGCGTTGAGGTTCGCCCACCCGTTGAGTGAGATGAGCACAAAGCTTGCAATCAGGTAAAACTTGGACAACTTCTCATTGGTTCGCCGTAGCGCGTGCAGGGCATGGTTAAAGGCAAAGGCAAAGATCAGTTCGCCGGCTTCCAGTCCCCATCCATACACCCAGGCAAGCTTGGTCTTCATGTCCTCGGTGCCCGCCATCAGTTCCCAGGGCTGCACAAACACGCCCCAGGGCACTTCAAGGGAGGGAGTGCCGCCCAGGATGAGTAGCTCGCTGGTGCGGATCTCCACCACTGTGGCGATCAACCAGAGAAAGAGCACGAGTCCGGCTAGACCGAAGAGAATAATCGGGGATGCACTAAAGGTGCCATAATACTCACGCAAACCTTTACGTGTAGCTGGTGCTGGTGTCTGCGCGCGCGTTCGATAGCCCATGTTAGACCTCCTCTAAATTGAAGACAAAGCAGTCAAGTACGTCGTTGTGGGAGGCGAGACGAGGGAGCAACCACGCTGGGGCAAGACCCTCGTCAAAGCCAATGGTGACAAAGTTAGCGCTACTGCTCGTTGCACTCGTTCCCGCATCAAGCAGGTACGCATCATCGGCGCTGTCGCTGAACCACTCTTCTATCACCTCTTGCATACGGCTCTCGTCCAGGCACACAATGAGCACTGCTTGTCGTGCGCTCCTTGGTCTCGTCTCACGTGTGTGATCCATGGCTGTCTGCTCCTTTCTCCTTCTCGCTCAGCTCACCCGCTTGCTTGAGAGCCGCATCATACCAGAGTCCCGTCACAGACGAGAGCACGCTCACCACGAGGGCGATCCAACACCATGGGGCAGGATACTGCACTGCAAACAGACAGAGCAGCAGGCCCGTCGCCATGCACACGAGAGC
>VBJK01000386.1 GCA_005879655.1 Chloroflexota bacterium
AAACGGATCTTTGGGCTAGATCGCTGCACCTGGAAATCATGGTCGTCCTTCCAGAGCTACGTCTGGGGCTCGATCCTCAGCTTCAACCTCTTGGTCTTCGCCCGTCATCTGCTGAGCTGAGATCGGAGCCACTTCCAGTCGATGTCCTCGCCGCTGGCAGCAGCGGAGTGGGCTTCGCCTGCCTACAAGGAGCCCAAGATCCTCTAGACCGCTTTATTTTTGCCCCGCAGGCCGCCGGACATCCCGGCGTTATCCAGAATCATCTTCAATGCCGCAAGAATCCGCCCCGGGAAAAGTCGATTTCTGGACAGGAACTAGCTAGTTCCTGTCCTATGGTCTGCAAGTAGTTGAGGGGAAAGAGATTAAACGCGCATTCGGGCTGGCGTTTTCAGGGCGAAGTATCTAGAATCGGGGTCGCCAAACCTTTGATTCGAGAAAACTGCGCCAGAAAGAGAGGCCAACCCGAATGCGCGAAGCTCACAAAGTCCAGTACAGCCTGCAGGAGACCTGGCTCGCTGTTGACCACGCGAAAGAGCTGAAGGCCATGTCTCGTGTGCTCGACGACAATCCTACGGTCGCCGAGCTGGTCTTGCAAGATCTGCGTGCCGCCACCGACTCGGCATCGGCGACTCGTGGCGCCGGGGGACTGAGCGCCGACCAAGCGCTGCGGATTTTGGTGATCAAGCAGATGAATGGCTTCAGCTACCGGGAGTTGGCCTTCCATCTCGCGGACTCGCGCAGTTATCGCACCTTCTGCCGCTTGGGCATCACCGACAAAGTGCCGACGAAATCGTCGCTCAACGCGAACCTCAAGGCCCTACAGCCGTCCACCCTGGAGGCGATCAATCGCGTGTTCGTCGGTGCCGCGCAGGTGGCGAAGGTAGAGACCGGACGGACCGTGCGCACCGATTGCACCGTGGTGGAGTCCAATATCCATGAGCCAATGGACTCCGAGTTGCTGTGGGACTGTGTGCGAGTCCTCACCCGGCTTCTGGGTCAGGCCCGTGATTTACTCGGCCCCACCCAAGTAGCCTTCGGGAATCGGACGCGGCGGGCGAAGCGGCGGCGCAAGGAGATCTTCAATGCCAAGAAGGCGGAGGATCGGCAACGGGCGTACCGGGATTTGCTTGCAGTCACCGACGAAGTCTATGAGCGCGCGCTGGAAATTCGCGCGCTTTTGCGGGATACGGAGGTGACCAACAATCTGGGCATCTGGGAAGCCTTGGCGGCGAAGGGGGTCGCAGCCAACCTCGACCGCTTCCTTCCCTTGACGCCGCGGGTGATGGAACAGACCCGACGCCGCGTGTTGGAAGGCCAGAGCGTTCCAGCGGGCGAGAAGATCGTTTCTATTTTTGAGGAGCACACCGACATCATCCGCAAGGACAACCGGGAAACCCTGTACGGCCACAAGATCTGCCTGACGGGCGGAGCGTCCTCAATGATTCTCGACTGCAAGGTGCTGCAAGGCAATCCTGCGGACTCCACCTTGGCCAAGACGATGGTGGATCGGCAAGTCGGGATTTTCTCTCGCCCTCCCCGCCAGGTCGTTTTCGACGGCGGCTTTGCCTCCAAGGTGAACCTGAGCGAGATCAAAGACCTCGGGGTCCAGGATGTCGCGTTCTCCAAGGGGCGGGGTCTTGAGATCAGCGACATGGTCAAAAGCAGTTGGGTGTTCAGGCGGCTGCGGGACTTCCGTGCCGGAATCGAAGGTAACATCTCGTTTCTGAAACGGATCTTTGGGCTAGATCGCTGCACCTGGAAATCATGGTCGTCCTTCCAGAGCTACGTCTGGGGCTCGATCCTCAGCTTCAACCTCTTGGTCTTCGCCCGTCATCTGCTGAGCTGAGATCGGAGCCACTTCCAGTCGCTGTCCTCGCCGCTGGCAGCAGCGGAGTGGGCTTCGCCTGCCTACAAGGAGCCCAAGATCCTCCAGACCGCTTTATTTTTGCCCCGCAGGCCGCCGGACATCCCGGTGTTATCTAGAATCATCTTCAATGCCGCAAGAATCCGCCCCGGGAAAAGTCGATTTCTGGACAGGAACTAGTTAGCAGTGCCAGTATCACAAACTATCTCAACGCCATGGACCACAGTGAGTGGTATGTTCGTGCGAGGAATGGTGAGTGCGGGTATAAGGCGTACCTAGCACAAGATTCTCAGTTCTTTGAGCTTCTAGCGTTTGCAACACTTAAGGAGGGACGTTTCCGCGACGAAAGTTCTTCCGAACCTATCGGCGAAAGTCTTTCTCCTTGCAATATCGTCGAGAGTGGTGCGATGGGCCTCCCGATTTGGATGGAACTGGACTGTTTTGGAAAGCGGGCTGTTTCAATCGCTGGTGAGCCAGCGCAGCGGGCCGATGCGATGGTCAAGGCAGTTAGGATCTGCTTCCGAGATCCTAAGGCAAGAAAGCTCTTAGAGGATCCCGTGGCAATTCGAGGCTTTATTTGGGCTAAAGATCCGCGCATGTTGTGGAAAGTTGCATATTGGCTTGCGGCGGATACTTGGCCGGCGCCTGACGGCTTTGGTGGCTTTGGCGAAAGTGTTTCAATGGTGTACGAGAGACGTCTGACGTCAAGCCGTGGTAGTCGACTGCGCATAGTTCGTCTC
The DNA here is from genome assembly GCA_005879655.1 of Chloroflexota bacterium. The sequence continues at coordinate 2,605 of VBJK01000386.1, forward strand.
TATGACCAACTCGTTGATGCTGAGGGAGATTCACAGGCCATCAAAACCTTGCTCAGCTCAAATGCCGCGGAAGCCTTTAATGCTCAACTTGGAGATCGGTCTCTTGATAGTCCCTCGTTGGGGCTTCCTGGCTTCCCGCTTCTTTGAGGAGCGACGACCTCATCATGGTAGTAGGCCCGTTACTGGCTCTGGCCTACCTTGTATTTCTCATATCTTGGCAACGCCAACAAAGTGACCACATGCACTCCCCTGGCTCAACTCTTCAGCGCGATGGATTCCCGGTGTTCGGATCGCCAAATGACCCACTATCCTGCTCTTGGCCCGACCGAAGTCTCGCGGCGATCGGTGGGCGGCTGCTGTGGTTTGCCTTTCTTGTAGCTCCCATAATTATAATAGCCATAATGTTTCTTCTCAGGGGTAATTTTATATCGCTGATTTATAGTCCCGGCCTGGCTGGTGATTGGTTTGATCGGCGAGAGTTTACTCAGACAGGTACTTGGATCTCCCTCATTATTGATACCCTAAACCTGCTTGCTCTCTGGTTAGCTGTCGCTTGCCTTCTCGAGATTACCCGAGTCACAGTGAAAAGGGGGGAGGCGCTACATTTTGGCGCATTCTGGGTATCTATTCTATCTAAAGGTCTTTTTTTGGTAGCATGGATTCGCGAGTTTCAGCGTCTGATTGTGGAACATATCGTCGGGTTTGGTGATGAATGGAGAATCAGAACTCTTTGGAGCTTCCTGCTCTACCTAGGGTTCGGTCTGCTCTGGTCACGGGCGCTGGTGCAATCGATTCGACGGAGCACAGTCGTAGGCGGTGTAATCGCCCTGGCAGGCTTCCTCCTTGCCTTGGCAAGTGTTGCTATTTAGTTTAGGTATCGGGCGTCTGCTTATAAGGGAGGCAGGGGCAATCCCGTGCCCCTTAGATGAGCCGCTTCTCCATGAATCTGACCGATAGATTGTGGAGTTCAGGGTCCAGGAGAATTTGGAGGGTGGAGGCCAAGAGGAAGCAAGAGGAAGAAGAAATAGGCCCTGGTCATTTCGACCCTGCAGGCTGGAGGAAGTGGTGCCAGTCACCCTGCAGGCCCCAGGCGACGTCTCGGCGAAGAGCGTCGCGCTGATCATCGATCTCGGCGAGCCGTTCAGAGCCGAGCTCCCTCAGGGCCGTATCGCGCGGCACTTTGCCCAGCAGGTAGGCTTCGGTCAGCGTCTCCTGATACAGGGCCTCAATGCCCGCGCGAAGGGCTTGGGCGAGCACTGTGGCTTCGTCCTGCCCTTCTGGGTG
>VBJK01000387.1 GCA_005879655.1 Chloroflexota bacterium
TGAGTGGAGCGTAGCGAAGCGAACTAGTAGAGAGCGGAGCGAACGGCAATGAACGACGAAGAGGAGAGAACAACAGTAGCGAGAGGAACGAGCGTATTGAACAAATGAACGAACGAGAGTGAGGGCATGGAGTGAACCAGTAGCGAGGCGCGAGCGTCATGAGCGAACGTCAGTGAGTGACCAGTAGCGAGGGCAGCGAGCGTCATGAGTGACGAAGGAGCGAACATGCGTTCCAGGGAAAAAGGTGCCAGCCTTTTTAATATGATTCCCCTGGAACGCTGGAACGTGGAACGCAGGAGCACTTTCCGAGAATGAGAGAAGGTAATTGGTGCCAGCCGATCTTCTCTCCCCCATAAGGCCCCCTGGAACTGGCGACAGAATAGAGACGTTCCAGTGCTGAGATGTGTGGAACGTAAGTAAAACTCAGCACGGAGGGGGGCACATGCTGGCACGGACCAATCAAGGACAGACGGACGCGAGGGTGTCCAGCTGAGGAGCCAAGGTGTCCACCTGCCTCAGTGGTGTCCAGCTGAAGTGTTAGTGGCACGCTAGTGACGCGAGTATTTAGGGAGCCCCGCCCCCCGCACAGAACACCTGGTCTGTCATACACACTTCCTCTAGCGCCGCGATTGGCATGGCTTCGAATCACGATGAAGAAGTCCGTTGTGAGGAGTCCGAAGGGGACGACCGTGAGTCTTTCAGTCGATTGAAGCGAGTTGTGACGCTGATTGACGTTGCAGAAGAGTACGAAGTTCGAAAGGGAGATTTTGAGGCGACCATGTCGTCGCTGATTCATGAGTACCTTGTTGTCCTCTTGTTGGACACCGCCGCTGTGGATGAGCGGCTTAGAGCATCCAGTCTGGATCGAGACCAGTTGTCTCGGCTAGTCTTGCAGCAACTCCAGGCTGCTGCTAAAGTCAGAGAAATCGACAATCTGTTGAGCACGTTGTTGTACAACAACGACAATCGGAGTACGACGGTGACGCTGCTGGAAGGTCGAATCGCCACAGCCAAACGAGTTGTTGAGGCTGTCGACAAAAGAATTGATGACGCGGTGGAAGCCACTGAACCGCCGCTGACCAGTCAGGCTGCGTCCCTGTGGAAGGAGATCAGGGCAGTCCGGAAGAATAACAACGGCAGCGCGAATGGCAACCGGTGACCCGTTGCGAGCGTGGGACGCGAGGGCAGAAGTCTCTGACAGCCTTGGCCGGGGGCCTTTTCTTTTGCTCACTGGCGTTCGACCTAACACTAACGCCCTAACCTTTGTTGTACAGATAAAATAGAACAAAATGGAATGGAATTGTGTTGCGTACTCAACACTAATCTTCTAACCTAACACGAACTTCCTAACCTTGAGTGATGATCATGAGTGATCCTAACCTTGAGTGAGTTCGGGGTCGACCTAACACGAACCCTAACCGGAGTGCAGCTGGTGGCGAGTTAGTCTCTACGCTCTAGTACAGTTACTGATATGGCGTGAGCAACTGGGGCCCTCTGGGTGACCGCAGGTCATCGACGGAGCGGAGCGGAGGAGGCGCCATTGAGCTCCTGTCGAAGGAGTGAACCAGTAGAGAACGCAGTGAACGTCAGTAGAGAGCGGAGCGAGCGGCAATGAGTGGAGCGTAGCGAAGCGAACTAGTAGAGAGCGGAGCGAACGGCAATGAACGACGAAGAGGAGAGAACAACAGTAGCGAGAGGAACGAGCGTATTGAACAAATGAACGAACGAGAGTGAGGGCATGGAGTGAACCAGTAGCGAGGCGCGAGCGTCATGAGCGAACGTCAGTGAGTGACCAGTAGCGAGGGCAGCGAGCGTCATGAGTGACGAAGGAGCGAACATGCGTTCCAGGGAAAAAGGTGCCAGCCTTTTTAATATGATTCCCCTGGAACGCTGGAACGTGGAACGCAGGAGCACTTCACAGCAGCAAGAGAGAAGGATGATTGGTGCCAGCCGATCTTCTCGACCCCCTAAGGCCCCCTGGAACTGGCGACAGAATAGAGACGTTCCAGTGCTGAGAAGTATGGAACGTAAGTACATACCAGCACGGAGGGGGCCACCGCTGGCACGGACACACGGAAGGACAATCGGACTCGAGGGTGTCCAGCTGAACCGAGGGTGTCCACCTGAAGGGGCAGTGCATCGAGCTACATGAGTCTTGACGAATGGGAGTGTCAACGACGCGAGGGTGTCCAGCACTAACGATTAGTGTCACGCTAAGTGGCACGGGTATAAGAGGGCGCACTTGCCCGTTTTCTGGCCACAGAAACTTGTTGTCGTTAGATTTGTTGTGGCGCTTGTGGCACTTGCCGATAGCGAATAGAAGAGAGGTTTGTGAACTAGTTGGTGAACGGCTTTGGGACTGAAGGGACGTGATCACTGACAGAGGTGCAGCCAATTTTTTCAAATTGTCGAGAATGTCCGAATCAGCGGCGGACAGGCCATTGAGGATGGCGAGTGTGTAAGTGTTGTGCGAACGAGAGGAGCTAATTGTTCGTGCCGTGTTAGGCAGAGACGGAGACCGGATCTGTTGTGCTTGTTGGACAGCGACTCATGCAAGAGCTTGGAGAGCGGGTGAAGAGACTCGAAGCGGAAAACCTTTTGTATCGCGAAGCCTTCATTGCGGTGTCGGAACGACGAGGAGTAGAGGTGCCGGATTTTGTTCGGCAGGAAAGTGGTGGTCCCGGTGAGGGACAGAGCACAAGAGTGGATCAGTTGAGACAGTGGATGGAAGAAGTGTTGTCGGAAGAGACGGTGCCTGAGGAAGGCACGGCGACAACAACAAGGTCCCAGAGTCGTCATCGTGGACGAGGAGGGGACGGCGGACGTGGGCGTGGGAAGCGACCACGTGGCGGCAAGATCGGCGAAGGAGGATCGGAGGTGATATGAGCTGGAACGTGACAAAGGAAAACGTTTGTGGATATTTGAGCAATTGAACATATTGGTTGAACGAATGGAGTGGTTGCACGACAACAACCCAACCCGAACTTCCCTAACCTTCAGTGAGTGAAGCTAGTGTGCTAACGTATCGACGCTCGTGGTCGAAGAAGTTGAGGTGGTTTGAGCACCCAACTCTAACACGCCTAACCCTCAGGACTGAGAGTATTCACTAACCGCTCTAGTACGGTTACGAGCTCCGGCGTGAGCAACCGGGGCCCTCTGGGTTGCCGCCAGGCAATGAGCGGAACGGAGTGGAGCGAGCGTAGTAGCGACGGAGGAGCGGCATTGAACGGAACGCAGTGAAGTGAGCATAGTAGAGAGTGCAGCGAACGGCAATGAACGAATGAAAGAGTGAACATAGTAGAGAGCGTAGCGAGCGGCATTGAGTGAACGTAGAGAACGAATGAGTAGAGAACGGAGTGAACGTGTTGAGTGGAACGAACGTAGTGAGAGGAGTGAACCAGTAGCGACGAAGAAGCGTCATGAGTGACGAAGGAGCGAACTTGCGTTCCAGGAGAAAAGGTGACAGCCTTTTTACTATGATTCCCCTGGAACGCTGGAACGTGGAACGCAGGAGCACTTCACAGCAGCAAGAGAGAAGGATGATTGGTG
>VBJK01000388.1 GCA_005879655.1 Chloroflexota bacterium
TGGATGCATTGGGTGCATTGTTGCATGCAAATTCCGCAGATGCGAGGAGCTGATCCCAATTGTCTTGGCGGTAGTTGACGAAGGCTCGCAACATGTCTTCTAAGGTCCTGTTCGCCCGTTCGGTCTGTCCATCTGTCTGAGGATGAAAGGCAGTTGACATGGCTAACTTGGTACCCATGGTTTGAAAGAGGGACTGCCAGAAACAGCTGGTGAATTTTGCATCTCTGTCTGATACGATGGACTTGGGTAAACCGTGGAGTCGAATCACATGGTCGAAGAAGAGTCGGGCAGTGTCTGGGGCTGTAGCAGTGGTCTTGGTAGGTGCAAAGTGAACCATTTTGGAAAAGGTGTCCACAAAGACAATGATAGCATCAAACCCAGTTCTAGTGCAAGGCAGTTGGGTAATGAAGTCCATAGAGACTTGTTCCCAAGGGTGTTGTGGGATGGGCAGTGGTTGTAGCAGTCCAGCTGGGGATTGTTGGCTTGCTTTGATCCGTTGGCATGAGTCACATGACTTCACATAATTCCGGACATCCTGATTCATTCGTGGCCAGTAGAATTGTCGGTGGATGGTTGCGTATGTTCGTTCTATCCCTTGGTGTCCTGCGATCAGTGCATCATGATGATCATGCAGGATCTGGGTTCGCAGGGGTCCTTTGGGTATGCAGATGCGGTGTTGGTCATAGCACAGGGTCCCATCCTCATTCAGGGTGTAGTGTTGTAGTAAAGAGGTGGGAATTGGTTTTTCTACCGGTATTCCTTGGAGAGTGTGGAGGATGGGTTGGAATTCAGGGTCTTTGGGGAGGGCCTCCTGTATTCCTTGGGTTACCCGAGGATCTGTTGTGACCGAAAAAACTGTGTTGACCTGAAGGTCAGGTCGTCGGGAGAGAGCATCCGCAACAGTATTTTGTTTCCCTGGGATGTACTTAATTTCAAAGTCATATTCCTGCATTTTTTCCATCCATCTGGCCTGCTGTCTGGTGAGGTCAGGCTGTTCTGGGAAGTGGCGCAGTGTGGCATGGTCAGTGTATACCATGAAATGTTGTCCCTCCAGGTAGACTCGCCATTTCTTGAGGGCATGCATGATTGCCAGGGTTTCCTTCTTGTGGGCTGCATAGTTTCGTTCGTACAAGTTCATCTTGCGGGATATGAAAGCCACCGGTTGGGGTCCTTGTCCTTGGTCTTGTGACAGTACTGCACCTACTGCGAAGTCAGATGCATCGGTGGTGACTACAAAGGAAAGGTTGGGGTCTGGGATGCAGAGTACAGGGGCTCAGGATATGTGTTCCTTCAATAGTTGGAAGGCCAGTTCAGTGTGAGTAGTCCACTGATAAGGGGTGTCCTTATGGGTTAGGTCAGTGAGGGGAGCAGCTATCTTGGAATAGTCTGCAATGAATCGTCGGTAGTAGTTGCACAGCCCTAAAAAGGACTGAAGTTCCTTGAGGTTGGTGGGTTGGGGCCATGTTCGGATGATTTCTACCTTTTTGGGGTCGGTAGCTATTCCCCGTGCTGATATGATATGGCCTAAATATTCTACCGAGTCTTTGAAGAACTCACACTTGGCAATGGTACCATACAGTTTGTGTTGCCTTAGGAGTTCAAGGACTTGTCGAATGTGGTAGGAGTGGTCTGCATCATTCTGGCTGTAGATCAGGATATCATCGATGTATACAATGACCGACACATCTAGAAGGGGTCGCAGGACATCTTGGACTAGGGCTTGGAAGGTCGCTGGGGCATTTGTTAATCCGAAGGGCATCACCTTGTACTGGAAGTGGCCATAGCGGGTTCGGAATGCAGTTTTCTCAATGTCCTCTGGGTGGATTCGAACTTGGTTGTAGCCTGAGCGAAGGTCAATCTTGGTAAAGACTTTAGCCCCATGA
>VBJK01000389.1 GCA_005879655.1 Chloroflexota bacterium
AATACTTCATTGTGGAAAAGGGGGAAGAGGCGCGTGAGCGCTTGAAACAAAATTGGGATGGAGAAGACAAGGATGAAATTATACGTGGAAAAGGGAGAAGAGGCGCGTGAGCGCTTGAAACACAAAGAACGTGTCCCCTTCATAAGGGATTGTTGCGTGTAAAAGGGGGAAGAGGCGCGTGAGCGCTTGAAACACAGCATCTAAACCAGTTGGATCATATGCAAGTGTAGTGTAAAAGGGAGAAGAGGCGCGTGAGCGCTTGAAACTTGACATCATTGATGAGTAGCGAGCGGTGGCCGCGCTGTGTAAAAGGGGGAAGAGGCGCGTGAGCGATTGAAACACATCCGGGGAAGCGCTTTTGCAGAGCCAATTTGTTGAGTGGAAAAGGGGGAAGAGGCGCGTTAAAGGGTTGTAACTATTCTGAGAGTAGAATCACGGCTGATTTTTAGTATTTGTAGAATTTGTCCTGTTTCGCGTTGCTGCTTCAGCTTGGGGGTGAAAAGTGAGAGCTGAGGGCCTTTTGTTGAGTCATGGAAGCAGAGGTGATGTGGGGGTATCGCTACGTAAGCTGGAACCTTGGGCAGAGTAGCGGGTATGAGCAGATTTTATACATCATGGGATGTTTCTCTTGCTTTTAGCACAAAGCTTACGAGTACCGAATAGGCAAAAGTAAACGGAACTTGAGTCAATTCGATTTGGAAGCCCACCTCAATGATCATCATTTGAGCTTTTTACAGGCCAAAGAGGACCGACTCTGCGCGTTCTCGGAACTCGGTGTCCCCTTTGCGGAAGGTTCCAGCGAACACTAGCGATGGGCCGATAAGCGTTGGTTCATCAATCCAGCGGTGGTTGTCGATCTGGTTGGTGGAAAACCGGCCCTGGCCAGCGAATACCTCTCGACTCGTTGGGCGGGTATCTACGCGCATCACAACAAGTTTGAGCCGAAACGGCGACCGTGCTTCAATCGTCGCCCCGTGCCCATCAATCAGCGGATTACCGTAAGATCAAACCTCCCCCCCGAACACTCACACCAAAAGCCCCAGCTCGCACCAACTCCACAACCTGCTCAATATCGCGATCCATACGCCGATCCCGTTCAACAAAGGGAACGCGACTGCGCACCAACTCATAAATAGTGAAGGTTCGAGGACTCATTTTTTCACTCCCTCTTAACTCCAGGGCTTGGCAGAGGGCTATGAGGTGAATGGCGGTAACATTCTGGACTAACTCGACGATGGCACATGCCTCGCGGGCTGCAATGCTACCCATACTGACTTTATCTTGATTATGGGCTTCAGTAGAACGAGAGAAAATACTCATCGGACCAGACATTTTCAGCGCTTCTGCCGTCATGGCAGAGCAGGCGAGCTGCATGCCTTTGAATCCATGATGGAGACCGGCTTCAAAGTCACTCTCTTGGACTGGGCGAATCAGATTCGGGGATAAGCCATTGTTGAATTTCTCGTCAACGATCAACTCTAATTGTCGGTCCAGGAGATCGGCAATGTTGGCAACAGCAACTTTCAGTGCATCCATGGCCTGCACGATATGTCCCCCGTAGAAGTTTCCACCATTGTGTACACAGCGTTGCTCTGCATCGAAGAGGGGATTGTCGTTTGAGGAGTTTACTTCAATCTCAACCCATTTCTGCACCCAATCAAGGGTATCATATAATACACCAGTTATCTGCGGAGCACAACGGATAGAATACTTGTCTTGGACCGGATGGTCTAATTCCTGATAATTGCGGTGCTGCCGATCTGGTTCCCTATTGAGTATTTGCTGGGAGTCGAGTGAAAGTTGCGAGGCTTGCAACAATTGAGCTATCAAATGGGCACTCGTGATTTGTCCCTTATGCGGTTTCTGTTCATGGATGAACGCTGCAAAGTGTCCTCGATTACCCCGTAGCGCTTCCGAAGCCATCGCCGTACAAACATCAGCCAGAATGCCCAATTCCATCGCATCCCAGCATGCCAGACAAGCAAATGCAGACATGAAGGAAGTGCCGTTAAGAAGTGCCAAACCTTCTTTTGCCTCTAGCGTAAGAGGCTCCAGTCCTATTTCTGCCAGCACATCACAAGCGGACCTGATCTCATCTTTATACCAGACCTCCCCTTCGCCTATGAGTGCCGCTGCTAGATAACTATGTGGGACAAGGTCACCACTTGCTCCAACCGAACCACGTACTGGAATAAGTGGGATAATATCATAATCCAAGTATAACAGGAGTCTTCTGATAGTTTCAGGATGCACAGCAGAATGACCACGAGCCAGGCAATTTGCTCGAATCAGCATTGTTGCCCTTGCAATATCCTTTGGAGCAATGGTGCCTGTTCCATTCATCAGAAAATGTATCAAGTTTTTCTGTAAAAGTGGGGCCTTAACAGAGGAAATTTGTCGTTTGCAACTATCTCCAAAACCGGTTGTTACTCCGTAGATAGGCTGTTCTTTACTCATGAACTGATGCTTCAGAGCATTTGAAGCTTCGATCGTCTGAAGAGCTTCTGCTGTCAGCAGATACGAAACCTCTTGTGTACCTCTTGCAGCAACCACAATGTCTGCTATCGTAAGGCTATGGCCATCCAACACAATATTCTTTATCTGCTGATAGGCTTCTTCTGTAACTTGAAACCCCATATCTTGTTTGACCTCCGTATTATCCGCCTATATGGCATATTTTGCCTATTCTAATTTTAGCTGTCAATGCAAGGTCATCAATGGCAATATGTTCTCTTGCTTGTAATGCAAGAATGAAAGGCCGGTAGCCTCCCCTGTGTGATAAAATCAAAAGAAGTGGAGCTGTATCACAAAAGACTATGGTTTGTTACGTCCTGATCCGAAATTCGTGGCTCGCATCAGGGGTGTAAGAGACACGTTGGGTGTGCGGATCACGGTCCCTGAGTTGCTAGGCTCAGCCTCCTACAGATAGTTTCCTCCTTGGCTTGGTGAAGTGACGACAATTCTCTCAAAGTCAGGTGCCCAACCTGAAGGATTATAGAACTTGATGGTATTGCTTCCGCTATTGAGTTTGATGGAAACAGTCAGTGGGCCGGGAGTATCAAAGCTCCCTGTACTGGAGAAGGTGAGTTTCATGCCAGGGGCATCATCGATATTCATCAATGCATAGCGTGTTTCCCCTGAACAATAATAGATGATTAACGTATAGGTGTCTGTGTTCTGCACATTGATGTTGTTAAATTGTATTGCTCCACTATTGTTTCCCACATAGCCAACCTTGCGACCAGTAGAGCAACCACTGCAAGAATAGATACCCGCGCCTCCGATGATGGTATTCATTGCTAATCCACGCTATAATCTACATGTAAGAAAAGCAAAAGGCGCATCAACACTTATAAAAAGAGCCATTGCACGAACAAGATACACAAGAACAACATACAAAGGAATGCTATGAAAACATATACCGATTGGCTAGCAGCTACTCTCGCCTCCGATGCAGCTGAGGGGCGAGGTGCTCTTCCCACTTGGATCAGCTCATTGAGGCCCACTGCATGCGTAATAGGTCCTGCCCTGACCGCTCTCGTCAGTCAGGACGATAATCTGGCCGTACGCCAGGCTATAGGGGCACCCTCGGCACGCGGATCTGTGCTGGTTGTTGCCAGTGGCAGTAGCTCAAGAACGGCTGTCATAGGTGGATTGCTGGCGCTGGAGATGCAGAAGAGAGGCGTGCTGGCGTTAGTTACGGATGGCCTTGTGCGCGATAGTAGGGAGATCCGTCAATTGCCGTTTGACGTATGGTGTCGCGGCGTCACCCCAATAGCCTCACACAAGAATGGTCCGGCGATCGTCAGTGGTGTCGTCTCCATTGGGGGGACAGTCATTCACGATGGTGATCTGATCATCGCGGATGATGATGGGGTGGTCGTCTGGCCTAAAGAGCAG
>VBJK01000390.1 GCA_005879655.1 Chloroflexota bacterium
CCAGCTTTCACCTGCCACCAAAGAAAGCTCATGCACATGACGGTCTTCGCTGACAAAGGCGATCTGTTTACAGCGGCCTTCTGGCCACTCGAAGCCAACCATCAGATCGACAGCTCGTGGAGCCTGGGTGAGCGCACTCAGATTGACATGCTGCCAGGATTGGCCTTGTGGCATGAACAATTCATGGATCTGCCCATCCTGCCCTACATATGCTACCTGTTTACAGCGCCCTTCATCCCAGCCATAACCGACCATGTAATGACTTCCTGGAAGAGGGGCGTTGGTGACAGCTGTCAGGTCTATATGTTGCCACCATGCGCCTTTTTCTACCCATAGCTCATGGATATGTCCATCATCCCCAATGTAGACGACCTGCTTAGAGTGTCCTGCTGACCAGCTATATCCAGCTGTAATCTGCCAGACAGGCGGAGCACCTGCTAGCTCTTGCAGATCGGCACGTTGCCACTGGCCGTCTACAGGTACCCACAGCTCCTGGATATGTTTATCCTGCCCTACGTACGCCACTTGCTTGGTTGGTCCTTCAGACCAAGCATAGGCCGCAAGAAAGCGACTCTCAGCCAGCGGCGCATTGGTCAGGAACGTCAGATCGGTCTGCTCCCATCTGCCTCCAAGCCCAATATAGAACTCACGCACATGATGATCTGGACTGATGTAGGCAACTTGCTTACAGCGGCCCTCAGGCCAATCGTATGCCACCAGTGATTTCATCTCTCATCCTTTCTTGAATAACAACGGTTTCACGTCACTTTCAGTATAGAGATGATTGCAAATGGGCATAGCATGGGCGAACAGAGCAAGCCATTGGAGAGCGCCCAGGGCAACCACAAGGAACAATACCGGTCAAATAAGCCTCCCACCGCCGCCTAGGGCAATCCCTTGTGCTTGCCCTGGGGACGGGCATAGCTTGCTCATTGAGCTATTTGGAAAACGCTCCTTGCTGCACAAAATGGACCACATACCGTCCCAGTACATCCGTTTCTATATTCAGCAAGGTGCCAACCTGGATCGCGCCAAGATTGGTATGCTGCTGGGTATAGGGGATGAGAGCAAAGGAGAAACGATCGGCCTGGCTTTCGACGACGGTTAAGCTCACGCCATTTACGGTGATGAAACCTTTACTGATCACATAAGGCCGTAAATGGGCCGGTAGCTCGACTTCGACGTACATGGAGATGCCATCTTGCTTGACGGCGAGGACTGGCACTGCCGCCTCAACATGTCCCTGCACCATATGACCGCCAATACGGCCATCTGCTGCCAGCGAACGCTCCAGGTTCACTTTGTCGCCCGCCTGTAGACTTCCCAACCGCGTGCAACGCAACGTTTCTGGTATGGTATCGACACGAAACCAGTTATCGCCGCGCTCGGTGACAGTGAGACAGGTGCCATCGACAGCGATGCTATCTTTCACTGCGACCTGTTGCAATGTGCTTTGTGCTTGAATAAGCAGTCCAGTTGGCTCAATATGTTGTAGTATGCCAACTTCTTCAACAATGCCGGTAAACATAACTCTTCCTTCATCTAACTGGTGCGCTACGCAACGTCTCCACAGTACGGGCCATTTCTACAGCAGCTGCGGCACACTCTGTTCCGCGCACGATTCTTGCTTCCGCTTGCTGCTCATTCTCGGCACTTATCACGCCAAAGATGATAGGTACTGCCGCATCCAGCGCAATACGCTGAATACCCTGTGCCGCTGCATCGCTGACCACCACATCGTGCCGCGTTTCACCTTTGACGACACAACCAAAACAGATAAGTACATCATAATTGCTCTTATGAAGCATCGCTTGAGCCGCAATTGGCAATTCGTAAGAGCCGGGTACCTGCACAACGTGGATATTCTCTGCTGCTACACCTAAACGTACTAGCTCTTCCTGAGCTAATTGGAGCATGGCACCTGTGACATGCCAGTTATAGCGCGCGACGACAATACCAACGGTGAGTCCTGTGCCGTCGAGTTTATTCGTGGGCGGTTGTGTAGAGAGCAAGGTCATCGTTCATTCCTTCTTTCTTTACTGCTGTGTTTAGGGTGGGTAAAGAGAAAAACATATGGCCAAAATGCTGTCGTTTTGTATGTAGATAGGTAATGTTCTCTGCGGTAGGAATTGTTTCAAGGGGCACGCGTTCGATAGTGATGCCACCTTCCTGAAGTGCACTCAATTTGGCTGGATTATTCGTCATGACGCGAGCTGCGGTAATGCCAAGGGTATGCAGAATCTCCACTGCCGAGGTATACGTGCGGGCATCGACAGGATAGCCAAGCCGTTCATTTGCTTCGACGGTATCGTAGCCCTGCTCTTGTAGTCGATACGCTTGCAATTTGCCCGATAGCCCGATGCCACGTCCCTCTTGCGGCAAGTAGAGCAGCATGCCTCGCCCTTCTGCGATAATTGCACGCAGGGCGATATGCAGTTGAGCCTGGCAATCGCAGCGCTGTGATCCGAAGATGTCTCCTGTTGCACAAGCCGAATGTAGTCGTAGTAGCGGTGGTGGTGTGTCTTCATCCAGATCCCCCAGGACTAACGCAAGGTAATCTCGACCCGTGTCAAATTCGCGGTAGTGATGAAGTTGAAAGGTAGTGTCCAGCAATGGGAGGGCAACCTCGCTCACTTTGCTGACGCAATGTTGTTGTCGATAGCGCACGATATCCTCGACGGTGATCATGCCTATTTGCCAGCTGTTAGCCATTTCTTCTAGTGTTTCTCCGCGTGCGGCCTCACCATCGCTATCGAGCACCTCGCAGATAATTGCACCAAGCTCTAGGCCCGCTATCTGCATCAGATCGACGGCGGCTTCGGTATGACCACGCCGTTCTAATGTGCCGCCTGGCCGTGCGCGTAGGGGGAAGACGTGTCCTGGTCGTGCCAGATCGGCTGGTTGTGTTGTAGGGTCAACCAGTGCGCGGATCGTGATTGCGCGGTCGCGGGCTGAGATGCCGGTGGTTGTACCATAGCGGGCATCGACTGAAGCGGTGAAGGCGGTCCCGTGCAATGGGTTGCCCGTCGTCTCTAGCAGAGGAAGGCGCAATGCGTCGAGCCGCTCTCAACATACCGAGAGTAGCAGGACCTGGGGGAGTTCCAGGGCCGACGGTACAGTCCGGATGGGAGAAGACGCAACACAGCTACATAGTCGTGAACAAGCTGAGTACAATCATGTACTTTTGCAACTCTTTCTTGTTCGACTGTGTACTTTCGTGTAAAGAAAAGGATTCTATCCGGTTCTTTTCCTTCTCCCCCTGTGCTGTCATCGACTAATAATCATCTTCTTGTCCACGAAACCATCCGCCATGTCGCAGCTGTATGAGCACGTGCATTTCTTCTACATAGAATCACTGGACAGCAGGACGCCTGCACATGATGAGGTTAAAACAAAGCGTAGAAAGCCTGCTTCTCTTACAGAGAAGCTATAGAGTATAAGAAATGGGTTTTTTTTATATACGAAAGGGGGAAGGCATGGAAAAGACCATTGCCAGATATAGAATCACTATCGAAGAAGCTGTGAACGAGCTACAAGAGGGTAGGATGGTGCTCATTTGTGACGACGATACACGCGAAAATGAAGCCGATCTCTGCATGGCCGCACAGTTCGCCACCGCAGAAAAAGTTAACTTTATCATCCGCTCCGCTTGTGGTCTGCT
>VBJK01000391.1 GCA_005879655.1 Chloroflexota bacterium
AAAGATTTGGAGCAAAGAAAAAACCAATGTGAAGGATTTCCGGGCATGTATGGACCTCTTCGATATAATTCTGGATGGATACATCATAGCCTTCATTGCCGAATATTGCGGAATCGACAACGTGCCCGCCCTTCTGTCCAGTTTAGACCAGATTGGTTCCGAAAAACTTGCCGACGCAATAGAGAACTTGACCTCCCTCCTGAACGACTTCTCCTTGGTGTCCCGAATGCGCAAAAGAGATTCCGAGTCCAGAGACGAGCAGTACGAAAACATCATCCTCTTTATGCAACAAGGCCTCGTACTTCGTAACTTCGCTTTGGCTATGCGAACCGGTGATAGTGGCATGGTCATTGAATGTCTAAGCTACTTCACGGTCTGGTTTCAAGCCACCAACAAAGTCAACTACGCCTCAGAAACAATTCACTTGACTGCATGCATCAAGAAGCTCTGGTCACCCGAGATGAAACGATACTGGATGGAGAACTGTCTGATCAATCCATCCGGCAAGAAGGAAGGATGGATGGCCTGTGATTTTCTGGGTGAATATATAGTCGGACAAGTCAAGGCAATGATGCATCAGAACGCCAACGCAGCGAACGACAAGTTTCTACGAGAGACGATATCTCCCTTGATCCTCAACTTTCTCAACATGCGACGCCATTTGATGCGGGAATGCGATGTACCATACAGCAGTTATCACTCCACAAAGGTCGAAACTCGCTTTGATGTTGAGCATGTGGCGCGGAAGGTCCTCGAAGGCCAGTTCAGTAAAGAACTGGCTGGGCGCACTGCCCACAATTCTATTGACCTACACGGGGCTGGCATAAAAGCACTCTCGACTCACGTCGGAATCCAAAAATACATCGTTCAGACCGAGAACGATCGAGGATATGTGCGACGCAACTGGGAAGAAGAGCCCATTGAAGAAGATGGCATTGAGGTAGATGAAGCCGATGATGGGCGATATCTTTTCGACAACGATCTTGATGATTGGTTGGATGTTTAGAGTTTTCGGGATCATGCCGATGTGGTGAACAAGGTTGGATTTGGCATGTTCGGAATGTTGCGAGATTATAGTTGGAGTTCCGAAATACTTAGGATTAATTCCGAAGTGATATCGGGACGATGTTTGACATTAATAATATTCATTTCACTACTATTGACACTATCCGCTATTCCCGAGTCGATTATATCCCCATTATAAAGATCATCCAATTTCCACGTCAATCTTATTGAACGTTTTGAGAGTCATTCGCAGTATTTTTTCTCATCAGGTGTTGAGACGCCCTGAACATCAGTTTTGGTGAGATCTTGCACAGGGGGCTCCAACAAATCCGAGGGAACGACTTCCGAGAGTGTTTCGCTAGGCGGCTCTGCGCGAAGGATATCGTTCATATAATCAATATTAAGCGCATTCGAAAATGCAACCTGTTGGGCGAATGCATTAGCAGATTCGGGAGCTTTGAGGAAGCCAGATGTGTGTCTATCAGAAACACTCGCCATTAGCGTACATATCAGATGAAGAACTAACCTGGGACCCGCAGAGGGGGACTGGAAAGGGGAACGAAGGGAGTCTCCATATTTCGCAGTGTTCATTCGATCCATGCGATCTTCATAACTCTTGACGACCGGATTCTTCTCAAACTCGATTCTTTCACCTTCTAACTCCTCTATTTCTTTGCTTGAGCTTTTCCACGATGAAACCGAAATATTCATCGAATCCCGAACGTCCCGATACTGCTTCACCTTGACACGAAGCTCGTCCCTCTTGCCTTTCAAAAACTCTTCTTGAGCAGCACATTGTCTCCTCAACAATGAAATTCGGAGAATTTCTTGGTCAAAGCGACTAAACATCAATGACGCTTGTCCATAGATACTTGAATTGGCGAATTGACGCTCAAACTCGGATAGCTGTTGGGGATGTCCCTGGGCGGGAGGGAAAGAAAGGATATTCAAAAAATCTCGCTCGGTATAGAATGTAGTGTTCCCTCCCTGCCGGACAAAGCCGGACAGAACTTCTTCTTGTGCTTGTACATTCACGAGCTCGCCCCTCTGTACTGCTTTCGAGATCTCCTCCGAATTAACTTTGGCGAAGATATCTGCCTCGATAGATCGTTGTTCGTCCTTGAAATCATGAGTCTCTTCCGGCGGGCTCATATTATAGTCAGATGACGATTCGAAGTATTCGACCCAGGCTTTGAGGGTCCCTGTGGAAACAGGGAACGATGGCATGTTACCGTCGCTAGCAGGGTCTGTGGGCAAACGCATCAAAAGGTTGCGTACTGTCTGCTGGTTCATAAATTGTTTTTTGCCGCGACTATCTGCGAATTCGTAATGAATATGAAGCAGTTGAAGCAACACAGCCGAAGCGACTGCTGACAATCTAGAATACCAGGACTCTCCGATTGCTCCGCATTCGGCCTCCTTTCTGACGGCTGGCAAATCGTCTTTGAACCAGCGATCCAAAGGGAGAACGCCATAGATGTCAGTGGGATCGTCAAGATCGGTGGTTTCGAAAAATACTTCGGATCCTTTACCCACGCGTTTGATGGGGTGGGTCTCCGTTATCTCGTCGAGAAATTCAAATATATCGTAAATTTGACGATGGGACCATTCAATGCCAGCAGCGATTGCTGGCTCGATTTTCGCAGAGGACTGTTTTTCAGTTTTTGGACGAGCCGGACGATATTCCAACGACATAATGTTGCGATGGTCAAGGGTTGGCATTTTGGTCTTCGAATTTCTAGTTCTCATCAGAAAAAACCTCAATCGAAGGGAGAAATAGTACCTGCTCGTGGTGAGCATCTCGGCAAATGCTTCTCCTGCTGGGCTGTTCACCCATTTGTCGGTGTAATGTTGAAATTTATCCTCGATCTTCTTCATAAGAATGTCATGTTCATAATCCCACGTCTGTGCGATGAACTTCGCGTTGTCCCTCCATTTGAATTGCGAGGGATCTATTTTAGACACCACAAGATCCAAAAGCACTTTGCGACCTTCAGTCGATTGACCGCGTTGGTACGCGAAGTACGATGACCAAAAGATGATAGTCGCGACGCGGAAGTCTTGAGAGCTCTGGCAATTAGCAGCGACTCTAGGAGTGGAACCTTGACTTCCTCAAAAAGGGACAACGCGTACGAATTGACGTAGTCTTGAGCTTTCCGCAACTCCATACCAAGGTCCAAAACTGGCCCAGCCTTTTTGGGGGTGCTGGGGGCCGCGTCATGCGCCTTTTTTTGCTTTTTGGTTGAATCGGTGGGCGCTGGGGTCTCGGAAACGCGTTTTTTGTAGCTTTTAGAGTTTTGAGGAGGCATGACACGTACAATGTCGTTCTGAGAGATAGATGGCAAGATTAACAACGGATTAGGAGGTGATTCGGCCAGAAGTGAAAATTTTCCGAGTGGGCGACTTTGAAATCGGAACCCCCTCCGAAGCAGATTTTGGTCATACTGACCAAATTCTTAGATCTCCATCATCACTGATCCTTTTTGCTTCGGACCAGGCTTGAATCAAAGAGGAAGATATCAGCTTTTACCTCGTATAATTATCTTTGTGAAAAACTAACGGCTGGCGGACATTTTATTAGAGATGCTAAGTTCCACTAGGCTCTATGGAAAATCGACCAACCAA
>VBJK01000149.1 GCA_005879655.1 Chloroflexota bacterium
TATGGGTGCCCTGGCTGCTCTTGCACTAGCAAATAAACCGTACCTTTTCTCTACTGTCTGTTAGATCACAGCGCATCACTAACAAATGTGCTATGCTTAGCAATGGAAAAAAAACTTTTCGAGACATGTCAAATTCAGGTTTCAATAATAGGGCTGATGTAACCGATGGATATCTCTATCCGTTTGTACAATATGAATAGCAGTTTGCGTTCGCCACTAGAGGACGAACGTCCGGGCCATTCAAATACACCAGGCTCGGCAGATGATGAGAACTGTGAAGAGGCCATACAGGCCAAAGAGGAAGATGGTGTAGCGTTTGCTACAGCCTCTGTAGTTGCACAGCCAGAACAGACACAACCAGCTGAAAAAGTAAATGTAGCTGATTTTGAAGCCATCTTCTTACGTTATCAGACGCCAATCACAAATTTCATCTATCATCTTATTGGTAATCGTGAACAGGCTTATGATCTTGCACAAGATGTATTCGTGAAAGCTTATAGGGCGCTATTAGGAGGAACGGTCGTACAACCTGGCGCGCTGTCTGCGTGGCTTTATCGTATAGCCGCTAATACCACGACAGATACCCTGCGTCGGCGACGTCTGATTTCGTGGCTACCGCTGTCATTGTTTAACGAAGATCGTGGGATTGGTGCTGGGGTTGTCTCAGATTCTGGAGGCGCATCAGGCGAGGGTTTCGGTAGTTCTGGCGATGATCATGCCCATGATATGCGTACTAGCGCGATGAGTGTGCTACATGAAAGAGGCGGCTATGATGGTGGACGTTTTGAGAGTCGTGTAGCTGATCGTGAAATTGTAGAGCGTGTCTTTCGGCAACTCCCTCCGAAGTATGCAAGTTGCCTCTGGCTGTACGAAAATGACGGTCATTCCTGTGCTGAAATCGCAGAAGTATTGCAGATTAGTCCTTCTGCTGTCAAGATGCGTCTCATGCGAGCGCGGGAACGGTTTATTTCTTTGTATAACAAAGAGGTCGGTGAAGATTGAACTGCACTGAAGCGCGAGAGTTGCTCTCCATCTATCGTGAATTGAAGAATGATCAGGCAAATGCTACAGCATTAGAGCTGCACCTGGAACACTGCTCGTTATGTAGCAGAGAACTTCATCACTACCATTTGGTTGGGCAGCGCCTGCATGCCTTGCCATCGATCGAGCCATCGGCTACTGCCTATACTAGGCTGATGCAAGCTTTGGCCAAGGAGCATATGCGCTTTCTAGAGCGCTCTTCTTCATCAGATATTGCGACGCCAGTACCTGATTTTCTTGAGCCATATCTCAGAGAATATCATCAGCAAGCAACTTCTATCAGTACGCTAACAGCTTTTTCCAGCGCTGACACGCATCCTTTGCCAGTGCTTCATCTGCCGCCCCAGCGCAGGCGTACAGCTCATCGCCCACAACTTGCAGTGCTTGGTCTGGTCGCAACATTTTTGATGGTTGTGATGGCCGGGGGCTTGACATCGCTCCTCCTCTTAGCCAAAACTAATCAGAATGTGCCTACTACTGGTAGCTTCAATCAAGCTCAGGTTCAGCAGCCGTCCCAAGTTACGACGGCAACCTATACGACTACCACTGACTACTCCCATATCGTGAGCGCTATTGCTGATCGACACTACATATACTACACTGCATATAGTAATGGCACTATCAGATGGATGCTTGAACAAATGGATATCAAAACCAGGATCAGCACTCCATTACTGACTGGTACGAATCTAGGGACGCTTATTCTGTTGGGCAGTGCCAATGATCAGTTGCTCTGGTTGCAACTTGATACTCCTAAAATGGTATCACATAAACATAGCGGCTCCCATCCAACGGATGTGCAAGAGAGAACGTGGAAGCTTTACGCTCTTGCATTGCCAACCGATGGCGTTACCAATGCCGTCAAAAATCCCATCCAATTATTACAGGGAACCTTCGTAGCTGATAAAGTGCCAAGTTGGGTCTACACACCCATACAGGGTATCTCTTTTGCTCAGAATGCTTTGCTGATGGCCTGGCTTGATGGCAATGGTCTCTCCCATTTGACTAGATATACGTTTGTCCAACAAGCACATACCGACACGACTGAGATCGCAACGGTCGGGGATGGTCATATCCTTACATCTCCAACGTCCACACTTGACGGTACCAGCCTCTACTGGGCGGAGGAATGGTTGACAGCGGATAATGTGTTGCATAGTAATGTCTGGTCGCAACAGACGGTTGTCGTGCCAGCGCAGCATGGTAAGTGGATAACGCAGAGCCAAACGAGTACATTTTTATTGCGTGATGACGAAATGTCGTTTCATCCACAGGTCGTCACTGATACCCTCTTTCTGCTCAGTACAAATGGTACCTGGACGGCAAACACGAGCAATACGCCCAGTCCTGTACAGGCTACGACCACTGTGACTGCTATGGCGCGCTTGACGCCAATGGCAACAGCTAGTGCTAATATGACTGCTAATACTGCGGGACCCTCGACACTCACTGTCACTAATCGGGTCGATCCAACCATCTATCTGCCACAGATTGATGCTTTGGTGCGAGGAACGCTCAGAGCATTCTCAACAAACAATAGCGTAGAGCTTAAGCTGCCGCTAGATGGCAATAGTGATGGCTTGGTCGCTGCTCCGCAGGGTGGAAACCGTTTCCTGCTCTGGCAAAGCAGTAACAACCGTGTCAATATGTTTGATGCGCAAGCACAACTCCCGGTCAACATTGGTGCTACTGCTATTACCCAGGATGCAAAGTTCCTTGCTGTTAATGGCGATACCGCTGTCTGGTTTGCCCCCGCTCAGACAGATAACGTGGGAAATCAAAGCGCAGACAATGGGCCAACGATAACATTCCAGATGTTCAACTGGCCTTCCAAGGCAGCTTAACAGCCCAAATGTTTGGCGATCACCATACGCTGCACTTCGCTGGTGCCTTCGCCAATTTCGTTAACTTTCACATTGCGCCAATAGCGTGAAACGGGGTACTCGTCCATGAAGCCATACCCGCCATGGATCTGCACAGCTTGATCTGCCGCGCGTTTGGCGGTTTCAGAGGCAAAGAGTTTGGCCATCGCGGCTTCACGCGCATACGGTTTCTCCTGCATATGTAACCAGGCAGCTTTATAATACATCAAACGAGCCAATTCGATCTCAGTCGCCATATCGGCAAGTTTGAACTGAATAGCTTGAAATGTGCTAATAGCTTGGCCGAATTGTTTGCGCTGCTTTGCATAGCTCAGAGCCTCATCCAGACACGCCTGAGCCAGACCAACAGAAAGGGCAGCAATGGCAATACGGCCAGCGTCGAGAATCTGCATAAATTGCTTAAAGCCATCGCCGCATTGTCCCAGCACTTGGTCTTCGGGCACAACACAATCTTCAAAGGCCAGAGGACGCGTATCAGAGGCTTTCCAGCCCATCTTTTTGTAGGGATTACCAATGATGTAGCCAGCTGTGCCCTTGGGGACAATCAGATTCGTAATCTCCTTGCGCCCATCAGGACGTGTGCCAGTGACAGCCGTAATGGTGACGCCAGCCGTCATATCTGTCCCGGCGTTGGTAATAAATGCCTTCGTCCCATTGACGTGCCATTGTCCATCTTGTAATACCGCTCGTGTCTGCGTTGCCCCCGCATCAGAGCCAGCTTCAGGCTCAGTCAGTCCGAATGACCACAACTGCTCACCCAGCGCTAGAGGCACAAGAAAACGCTCTTTTTGCTTCTCACTAGCGAAAAGGTAAAAAGGAGTAGCACCCAACGATGTATGTGCCTCCATTGTAATACCAATTGAGGCATCACCACGAGAGATTTCTTCGAGTGCAATACAATAGGTAAGAAAATCAGCACCAGCTCCACCATATTCTTCAGGAAAAGGCAAGCCCAACAATCCTAACTCGCCCATTTTCCGTATTAAGGCATACGGAAATGTACCTGTGGCATCTATCTCTTCTGCAATAGGTTTAATCTCTAAATCTGCAAATTCTCGGCAGGTGTTACGGATAGCCATTTGCTCGTCATTGAGTGTAAAGTCCATACATCGGTTCCCTTTCTTATGCGTACAAAGCACAGTCAGATAAGTTTTTTATCTGACTAGTCTCATTATATTACTAGATCGAGAACCATGAAAGGAGTACCCCCAGTGACATACAAATGCAGGCTGATCAGCGGTACCAATCAGCCTGCATTTGTATGGTTCAGAATATATCTCTAACTCAGGAGAGCGTTTCTTCGTGGCTCTGTACACTAGCTCCAACGCCCTTACGTAGCATAGGAACCTTATCCAGTGCTTCCCAGGGGAGATCAACGTCGGTACGGCCAAAGTGTCCGAAAGCCGCCGTAGGTTGGTAGATGGGGCGGCGCAAGTTCAGGGACTGAATAATGGCAGCTGGGCGCAGATCGAAATGTTCATTGATCAGGCGAATGATCTCTTCGTCGGAGACCTTGCCCGTGCCAAACGTCTCTACAAACAGAGAGAGTGGGCGAGCCACACCAATGGCATAAGAAATCTGCAATTCCAGGCGCTCAGCGAGGCCAGCCGCCACAATATTCTTCGCAATATGACGAGCAGCATAGGCAGCGGAGCGATCGACCTTCGTTGGATCTTTCCCACTGAAGGCACCGCCGCCGTGGCGTGCCATACCGCCGTACGTATCAACAATAATTTTGCGGCCCGTTAAGCCAGCATCGCCCATTGGTCCACCCAGCACAAAACGACCAGTAGGATTCACCAGGATCTTTGTCTTGTCATCGAGCAAGTGCTCAGGGATGGCAGGCTTGATAATATGCTCAATCACATCGTTGCGGATCTGTTCTTTATCGATATAATCTGCGTGCTGCGTCGAGACGACAATGGTATCAGCCCGCACCGGACGACCACGCTCATACTGGACCGTTACCTGGCTCTTTCCATCAGGGCGCAAGTACGTCATGGGACCACTGCCACCCCAGGACTTGCGGCGTACCACCGACAGCTGACGAGCAAGGCGATGAGCAAGACTGATAGGCATAGGCATATATTCAGGAGTTTCGTTGCACGCAAAGCCAATCATCATGCCCTGATCACCAGCTCCAACGTGCTCCAATTCGTCCTCAGAGAGGGTATGCTGACCTTCCTTCGCCTCCAGGGAGGCGCTCACCCCCATATCAATGTCGGGCGATTGCTTGCCGATAGAGGTCACTACACCGCAGGTACGGTAGTCAAAGCCGTAATCGGCGCTAATATAACCAACCTGCTCAATCGTCTTACGTACTACAGCGGGCATATCAATCCAGGCAGAAGTGGTGATCTCGCCAGCAATGAGGATCAGACCAGTCGTCGTTGCCGTTTCGCAAGCAACGCGTGCTATAGGGTCCAGGGCAATAATGGCATCCAAGATAGCGTCCGAGATCTGGTCGCACAACTTATCTGGATGTCCCTCCGTAACAGACTCGCTCGTGAAAAGCGCTTTGGCACTATTCATGAAATTGTTCAATGATTCATTACCCTTTCTCTAGATCACCTGGGCTAAGTGCCGGATTCCCATGAATTGAGATACTTATCCTGCTCAGGTGTTAAGGTATCAATCTGTATACCCATCGCCTGTAGTTTGAGGCGCGCAATCTCTTGATCGAGATCGGCTGGCAATGTGTAGACGTGCGGCTGTAGCTCCTTGGCGTGCTGAAGCATATACTCAGCCCCTAACGCCTGGTTGGCGAAGCTCATGTCCATCACACTGGCAGGGTGCCCCTCAGCTGCGGAAAGGTTGACGAGGCGTCCTTCGGCTAGCAAATGCACATGACGGCCATCAGCATACGTATACTCATCGACAAAATCGCGTACACGACGTTTATTCGTAGCTAGCTCTTCTAATGCCGGAATATTGATCTCGTCGTTAAAGTGTCCAGAATTGGCGATCAGGGCACCCTCTTTCATAAGTTCTAGATGTTTGCGGTCGATCACATTAATATTGCCAGTCACAGTGATGAAGATATCGCCAAGGGCAGCCGCCTCCATGCCTGGCATAACGCGGAAACCATCCATTACCGCTTCAAGTGCACGCGTGGGATTGACTTCGGTGACGATCACATTCGCACCCATGCCGCGAGCACGAGAGGCAACGCCACGACCACACCAACCATAACCGAAGACAACAAAAGTGCGGCCAGCTAGCAAAATATTCGTTGAGCGGATAATCGCATCAATTGAACTCTGGCCTGTGCCATAGCGGTTATCAAAGAGATGTTTGGTATCAGACTCATTTACGGCGAGCACTGGAAATTTGAGAACGCCTTGCTTCTCCATGCTATGGAGGCGAATGACACCAGTCGTCGTCTCTTCCATGCCGCCAATAATAGTAGGTAGCAATTCGGTACGCGTTGTATGGATCGTCGAAACCAGATCGCAGCCGTCGTCCATCGTCATATGAGGCAGATGGTCGAGTGCCGCATGAATATGGCGATAGTATGTTTGCTCGTCTTCACCTTTAATGGCGTAGGTAGGAATACCATATTGCGTAACCAGAGCCGCAGCAACATCGTCTTGTGTGGAAAGTGGGTTAGAGGCACACAGTACCAGTTCCGCGCCACCAGCCTTTAACGTAATGGCAAGATTGGCCGTCTCTGTTGTGATATGCAAGCAGCCAGACATGCGAAGCCCTTTAAGGGGAAGATCTTTGGCAAAGCGTTCGCGGATGAGGCGCAACACGGGCATCTCTTTGGCTGCCCATTCAATGCGATCTTTACCACGAGAAGCGAGTGAGGGGTCTTTGATATCCCCAAAGGTAGAAGTTGTCATAGTAGAACAAAGTCCCTTCTATGGTTAGAAATAGTTATCTAAAGGATGAGCCGCAACAGAGAAGTCCTTTTTCGCAATCTCATATTGCAGGCAACACTGAAAGATATTCTACAACATTTGCAAGCTCTACTAGCGATATACAGGTCTCCAATGAGGATCAAAATGAGAATGTTCAACAAGTTCTTTATAGCGTTGCGCAATATCATCCATCATCACTGTACGTAAACGACCAATACTCACGTCTGCACAAGTAAATGAGCCAATAATATTACCATGTACTACAGCACGCTTAATATCATCTACTGTATAGGTACCAGCGGCGCTGACTTCTACAGTAGAGAGATAGCCCAGAAAACCACCGGCAAAAGAGTCACCGGCTCCCGTAGGATCGATGACCTCAATCAGAGGATAAGATGGCGCGGAAAAATAGGTACCATCAGCGCCAAAGAGCAACGCTCCATAGCTGCCCTGTTTCACCACAACATATTTGAGTCCCATATCCAGGAGGCGGCGCGCACCAGTCACAATGCTTGCCTGCTCAGTATACTGCCGCACTTCTTCTTCGCTGATAAGCAACACATCAACGCGCTTAATAACCTCCGTTAAGCGTTGACGAGCCGTCATAATCCACAATTCCATCGTATCGAGCACCGTAAGATATGCGCCAGAGACCTGTGCCAGCACTTCCAATTGCAACTCAGGCTGGATATTGGCTAAAAAGACCAGTGGACTACGGCGGTACTCTTCAGGAATGACGGGATGGAAGTTAGCGTAGACGCCGAGCTGTGTATCAAGCGTATCGCGTGTATTCATATCCATATGGTAGCGGCCACGCCAGAAAAACGTCTTGCCTTCTGCAATTTGTAAGCCGCGCAGATCGATAGGGCGACTACGCCAGAAGTCAAGGTATTCTTCAGGAAAGTCGTTACCCACAATGGCAACAAGATTGACCTGATCGTAGAGCGATGCCGCAGTGGCAAAATACGATGCCGCTCCACCCAGAACGCCATCAGTTTTCATAAACGGAGTCTCAATAGCATCCAGCGCTACTGACCCAACAACGAGGATAGGCATATTTTTTTACATCCCCTAACAGAGAAATGATGATCGCTACTCTCCTGACAAGCTAGATGGGAGTAGCGTCACTAAGATGTTCAATCACTCCATCCAGGAAGGCAAGCGTACGGTGAAACTTTTCCCGTGCCATGTCACGAGCTGGTTGTGTGTTCAAACTCTGGTACAGTTCGATAAAACGCTCTTCAATGTGGCGCAATATAACGGCCAGCACGTCACCAGTCACCACACGATTGGGATAGCGCGCACCAAACTCAATGAGCGAGGTGACAACAGCCAAGCCACTTAAACGCCCCAACTTATCGGCATCATAGAGAATGAGACCTTCAATAGGTGCGGAGTCCCTCAGCGCTGGATCAGTACTAGTATGCGTTAAGATAGCTTGTTCTACCTTATGAAGCTCTTCAGCAGACAGATCCAGTTTGCGCAAAAACGCGACAGCCATCTGTGCTGATTGATGAGGATGATCATCAAAACCGTGGTCAATCGTTGCAATATCGTGGAGATAGGCCGCGATTACCAACACGTCCATGTCAACGCTGACAGGGTGCTCCTCCTGTACCTCCAATTCCAAAGCCAACATCTTGCAGTTCGCTACAACCGCGCTCACATAGCGGAACCCCTCCTCACCCATCACCTGTTCTACATAATGAGCTACGTTTTGCACGATATCTCTGTTCATGGCAGTTCCTTTTCAATCCTAGCAGAGTATATTGGAACTATTACGCAAAAGCCCCCTGTTATGTAACGAGAGTGGATTGCTACTCAAGCAAGGGATACCCAATAGTACTAGCACTCTGGTTAAAGTCAGCAGGAATTAAGCGAAAGTATGCTACCATGATAGACGAAACATCACGCAACTGCAAGTATACATGACGACTCTAACATGTTACTGCTAGTATCAGTTGTCCGTTCCACTACACAGAAGGATAAAGCCTTTCCGCGCCCGAAGGTTAACCGCTCGTGGTTCCCCGTTGCTTGGCGCTGGCTACAATATCTCTTGCAATGGAACGGACAAGACGAGAATTGTAGCCATCGAAGGGATTGTAGCGCATGGCCCGGGTGGAAACAAAGGAAAGTCCTTGGTCCTTTGAACAAATTTACGACGAATATAAGACGCCCATTTATAACTATGTCTATCATCTCGTAGGGGACCGCGAACAAGCGGATGACCTGACGCAGGATACATTCTTAAAGGCATTTCGTGCCTTGCCCAAAATGGATGCGAGCTTAAAGTTATCGGCGTGGTTATACCGTATTGCAACGAATACGGCATATGATGCGTTACGTCGTAAAAAACTCATTGCGTGGTTGCCCTGGCAGGATCTCGATCATGAACCGGCTGATATCGAGGGCGCAGACCCGCAAGAAATATATGGGACGACGGAGCTGGTACGTGCAGCCCTCCGTCGTATGCCTCATCAATATAGAGCAGCCTTATTGCTGTATACACAGGAAGGATTCTCCTATTGTGAAATTGCTCATGCTCTCCATATTGCTGAGAGCGGTGTCAAGATGTATCTTTCTCGTGCACGCCAGTCATTTCGAGAACATTACCGGGCCCTGGAGCAGGGAGGTATCATGAAATGAAGTGTGCCCGAATGAGGAGGTAGCTGAAGGCTTATTTGTACCCGACTGTGTTGAGAAAGGTCGTATGCAATTTACTGTGCGTTCACTTGGAGGCAAACTTGTAGCCTTCGCTACTTTGACGCTCTTGTTGTGTATGGTACTCTTCGCGCTTCTGTCCTGGGGATTACTCAGGTTCTATGCAGAGCAGGCGGCGAAAAGCGATGCGCAGGCACACCTTGCGCTTCTTAAACGTGCCTATCAGGCGCATACTACCTCTTTCGTCCATAATATGGATATGGTGGCAGGCGATCCCAATGTCGTCAGGCTTGTCGCGCAACCATCGACACCGGCCATTCATGATCAACTCCATGACGTATTGACTCCTCCCTTTCTTCGTCATCGTCTGACTACCCTGCTTCTTGTTGCTCAAGACCATCACCTATTGGCCCAGATAGGGGATGATGATAGTGGTGCTACGCAAGTTGTTGCTCTTGTTGACCGGGCTTTACAGAAGGGCATGATGGTCGCTGTACGGCAGATAGCGTTGTCCGATGCGAGCCAACGTTCCAACGACGCTCGTTGGGTGCTCAGTGTGGTCCTGCCTCTTCATACTGATCAACTCAAAGCGCGCTATGTGCTTTTAGCATCTGAAACCGTTGATGATTATTTCGCGCAAGATTTACTACAAAGTACAAATACACATGTTATCTTATGCCTTGCAGAACATATTGAGGGAGAAGCTGGCTCTGCAATAAAGAGTCGTATCTCTGCTCAACATATGCCGGATAATGCAATCTGTACTGGTAGCGCTGCTCCCTTTATTGTCAACGTTGGTCAGCGCTACCTGATGCTGGCTAGCACGGTGGATGCGCCGTATCAGACTAGTGACTCGCCATCACTCGCCGTTGTCGCTGTTGAGCCGTTATTTGGCATCGATGCCCGTAATCCACGTATGCTCTTCATCATTCTTGGCATGGGACTCTTTATTTTTGCCCTTGGTGTGAGCATCTATACACTCTGCGCCTGGCGCCAAGTTGCCTGATACCGACGAGGTGAGTATGTTGGCTTGGTCGTTCAATTTGCTCTCGGAATCTCTAGAGAGCGAGGGCCAGGCATTGATGGAGGAGATGGGGAAACTTCTGGTAATGAGCGATGCACTGATTGCGACCCTTAATCTGGAACATTTACTGGGGGAAATAGTCTCTCGCTTAACCAGCCTGATGAGGGCGAAACACACTTCGCTCCTGCTCTATGGTCGAGATATGCTCACGCCGTGGGCTGTTGCTCAATGGGATGACACAGCGCGGCAGGCTGAGTCGAGCAGTGAGAATGATCAAGCATTGCTGCCACCTCATGCCTCTGATACACAATCTTCATCTTATGCAAGAAGATCCTATGGCAGTGTAACCGTTTACGTAGACCCTGATGGCGACATTACGCTGGCTGTAACAACAAAAATGGCTGCGATTTCTACTCTCCGTAAGAATCCTGCCAGCGGCAAACGTAATGCGATACGTCCGGTGCGCGCCACCAAACTTGCTCAAATAGAGCAACCTCGTAGGGGACGAAGGACCAGGATTCCACGAGAGGCATTGCGCGATCTGGATATAAGCTTGGCTCGCATGGCAATACAGCGCGAGAAGATCATCTACGGCGAAGATATTCAAGCTATTTATCAGCAACGCCAGGATAGCTGGGCACAGCTGGCCCTGGGCTATGACTATCGTTCCATCATTGCCGTGCCACTTATGATTCAGGAGCAAGCAATCGGAGCATTTATTCTCTATGATGATCAACCACACCAAATGAGCAGTCGTGATACGTTTTTGCTAAGTACAGCAGCAAATCAGGCATCAATGGCTATTCAAAATGCCTTGCTCTTTGCCGAAGTCAAAGAGAAGAATGCAGCGCTTGAACGAGCCAATCACTTAAAATCGCAATTTCTAGCCAATGTCACCCATGAGTTACGTACTCCCTTACACAGCATTATCAGCTATGGTGCGTTAATATTAGAGGGGTTTGTTGAGGGAGAACTAACACAAGAGCAAGAAGAGCATATTCAGTTTATTGTAAGGCGAGCGGAGGATCTCTCGCATCTGGTCGATGATATGCTTGATCTCTCGAAGATCGAGGCCGACCGTATCGAGGTGAAGCTTGAACCACTGGAGTTGCGAGCTTGCTTAACAGAGGTGGTGAATCAGTTAAAGCCTATGGCAAACAACAAAGGGTTATCACTCACATTAGAGATAACTGATAGAATCCCCAAGGTGATGGCTGATGGACATCGCATACGTCAGGTAGTAATCAATCTGGTCTCAAATGCCCTCAAATTCACAGAGAAAGGTGGCGTGACTATCCGCTGTACATTGATGAATGGTGCCGAGATGGTCGTTATTTCCGTCACCGACACTGGTATAGGTATCTCGCCAGCGGCGCTGGGCTATATTTTCGAGGCATTTCGCCAAGCGGATGGCAGTACCACACGACGCTTTGGCGGTACAGGTCTCGGCTTGACCATTGCCAAAAAGCTCATTGAGCTACAAGGCGGAGATGTCGCTGTAGAAAGCGTACCAGGCGAAGGCTCAACCTTCTCGCTCACGTTGCCAGTCGTGCCATCCCTCAAAACAAACGTGTAGATGTTGCTATCTATGAATCAAAGATATTAGTTCTAGTATTGAGAGAGATGTTTTTATGAGCACACCATCACAACTTACGCGACCAAAAACGATTCTGGTCGTTGAAAATGAAGTATCTAATCGTATTCTTATTGAGCGTGTCCTGTCAACGCGTGGCTTTCGTTGTCTACCAGCTTCTAATGGCAAAGAAGCCCTGGCCATTCTCGACCATGAGCAGGTAGATCTTATTCTTACCGACCTCTCTATGCCGGTGCTTGACGGGTACCGCACAACGCAATTGATTCGTGCCCGTCCGGGACTTGCCAATGTACCGATTGTTGCCGTCACTGCATTTGCACTTAATGATGAAGGTGAAGCTGCACGGCAGATCGGCTGTACAGAATATCTAACGAAGCCATTCAAGCCCCGGCAGCTCTTGGAAGTGGTTGACCGTTTACTGGCTCAGGACTGAGCTGACGAAAGGTCGCTCTTGCTAGCCCTGCTTGATCCTATGTTACATAATATAGCTTGCAAAGCCTATTTTGGTAGAGAAAAGCGGGTACACAAATGGAAGTTCAATTTGTAACACAACCTTTACAAGATATAAAAACTGATGCACTAGTGATTGGAGCAGCATACAAAACATCCAAAGATGGTGAAAGTAGTGTTCTGCTATCCACAACTGCAACAACAGTAGATACGCTGCTGAACGGACTGGTGAGTGAGCGTTCTGCCGCAGGTGAGTTTAAGGGGAGTATCGGCCAAATATTGACGATCTACCCGATGGGGAAGCTGGCGGCCCAAAGAATCATTGTTGTAGGGCTAGGTGCTCAGGCCAAAGTCGATGTCCCGTCGATGCAGTGGGCCAGCGCTATCGTTGCTCGTCACTTACAGAGCACGGGAGCGCAACACATCGTGATGGCCTTGCAGTGGGAGACAGAGCAATTTTCTCTCAGCCAGGGAGTGCAGGCTCAGGTAGAGGGCGTCCTGCTTGGGAGCTATGCATTCCGCAAATATCAGCACAATAGCGAGAAAAATAGTAAAAATATCACACAACTGCATATCTTTGTAGATAGTGCAGAAAAAGCAGACCTCGCATACGCCATTCACAAAGGGCAGGCGCTCGCCCAAGGCACCAATTTTGCCCGCGACCTGGTCAATGAGCCGCCTTGTGTGCTCACGCCAAAGGAACTGGCGAACCGAGCTAGTACCATGGCTAGGGATTTCGGTCTGGAATGTGAAATATGGGAGAAAGAAAAAATACAAGAGCTACGTATGGGGGGCCTGTTAGCCGTCTCCCAAGGTAGTGCAGAGCCGCCATACTTCATCATCCTACGCTATCGTGGCGCACCTGAGAGTACTGAGAAAGGTCTGGCGCTGGTCGGCAAAGGCATTACCTTTGATACGGGCGGTATTTCGATCAAGCCAGCTGAGCGCATGGACGAGATGAAAGGCGATATGGGTGGTGCCGCCGCTGTACTCGGTGCGATGCATGCCATCGCTGAACTCAAACCACAGACCAATGTCACGGCCTTTGTTCCCACCTGTGAGAATATGCCGAGCGGTACCGCATATCGTCCGGGGGACATTGTGCGTATCATGAATGGCAAAACCGTAGAGATTGTCAATACTGATGCCGAAGGACGCCTCATTCTGGCTGACGCGCTGTCATATGCGACTCAAGAAGGGTTCTCGCCCATCATCGATCTGGCAACGCTGACTGGTGCTGTAGTCGTTGCCCTCGGCCATACCATGACAGGACTTTTCAGTAACGATGAGCCGCTCACTAATGAGATTGTCGCGGCAGGTCGTACAGTTGGTGAGAAGTTCTGGCCAATGCCGATGGACGATGAATATCAAGAGTCCATTAAGAGTGATATTGCTGATATAAAGCAAACCGGCGGGCGGCCAGCTGCCTCTATCACTGCTGCTAAAATACTAGAGCATTTTGTTGGTTCTGCTAAGTGGGCGCATCTGGATATTGCTGGGACGAGCTATGTCGATAGCAAAAAGCCCCATCAGGAGAAGGGGGCGACGGGCGTGGGTGTGCGTACGTTGACGGAGTTGGTGTTGTCGCGGTTGTAGGCTTTTTGCTTATCGCAGGGAGAAGAAGCGCGTAGCCGTGCCATTGGTGGTAGCGCTATGCGCTTCTTCTGATAAGAGAAACTGATGAAGCCCCCTGCTCCATTGCAGGGGACTGAGGAGCAGTATCTTAGCTTCAGCTACCATACGATCTCTTGTTGCTATCCAGTTGCTACCCACAACTGTTCCAGCTTCAAGCTGTTTCATGAGGTCAAGAGCATCATGCAAGACTTCTGTTAATTGGTGCACATTTTTCTTTGCAGCTACTTGCTCTCTCGGTAGAGCTACTTCATGACTCATTATTTCATCCTTCCTTAAAATCATAGTGAGACAATACCTGAATCCCCACTTTCTTATGTACTATTGTCAAAACTAATGACACACATATATAATATTCACGGTAAATCTATGGTTATTATGATTGAAAGCTGTACGAAAGTGAAGGTCATATTTCGCCGTCTCTATGGCAAGTAAGGTAAGGCATTTAGGAGGCCAAATTATGCCACATAGAAAACCCAAGCCACGTTTTATAACTCCGTTGTCGCTAGCACTTACAGAATATTTAAATGCACATCCTATGAGCCAGCTAGACCTTGCTGAATACTTGAATATCGGAGAACGTACCTTGCGCCGATACAAGAACGGCGAGG
Organism: Chloroflexota bacterium; assembly: GCA_005879655.1. The sequence goes on from VBJK01000149.1 coordinate 14,760, forward strand.
ATGTTTTGACCGACATAAAAGAACTCAAGCGAATTGCTGAACTGTTGGAGATAGAGCCTGAGAAGTTTGGGGTAGCAACGTCGCTCTCTCTCCCCCTTACTCCTGATGAGATTGACACGTCTATAGATCATGCATGGAGACTAATCAATGCACAGAGATGCTACGAAGCAAACATCCTAGCTGATAAATTAATACGTGACATAAATAATCTAATACAGACAGAAGATGCCACATTGCTGAGAAAGCTTGCCCATGCTCGACATGTCACTGGCTTTATTAAAAGCCATATCACACGGGCCGATGAAACGGCTATTCCATTCTCTCACTATCAGGAAATGGAACGGATAGCACGCATTTTAGGCGACCAAACATTAATTAACGTTGCATTTACCTACGAGGGTGATATGCTCCAGCGTGGTGGGAAAATTGAAGAAAGTATACAGTATCTAGAAGCGGCTAGAGACACAACACCTTTGGCTGATGTGTCAGCCAGAGGAAATGGCATTCAGTTATTGGGACGTGCTTACTTCAGAGCCGGACGGTTAGCAGACTTTGAACAAGCCATAAAAGAGGCAGAGGCACTGGCCCACGATCCCTCTATGGACGACTCAGCGA
>VBJK01000150.1:0-31518 GCA_005879655.1 Chloroflexota bacterium
GTCGTTAAAAATGGTAGAGGGAGCCGGATTCGCTGCACCTGCTCACATTCTAGGTGTACGGGTGGATCGCGTTTCCCAGCAGCAAGCATTGTCACTGCTGCAACGTCTGCTTGCTGCTCATCGGGAGCACGGCGAGCGAGCGTGCTGTCAGCAGGTCGTGACGGTGAATCCTGAATTTGTCATGGAGGCGCGACACAACGACGTATTTCGCCAGTGTATCAACCAGGCCACGCTTGTTGTCGCCGATGGTATGGGCGTTGTCTGGGCCACGCGTTATTTGCGTACGCCTGTGCCTGAACGTATCACAGGTACTGATACCCTCGTACAACTGGCAAAGCTTTGTGCTGAGCAGGGATATCGCTTATACTTACTCGGTGCAGCACCCGGTGTCGCTGAAGCTGCTGGTAAACGTCTGTGCGAACTCAATCCAGGCTTGCTGATTGCTGGTACCTATGCTGGTTCCCCCGCTGTGGCAGAAGAGGATGAGATCATCGAACGTATACGTGTGGCGCAGGCGGATGTACTTTGTGTAGCATATGGAGCACCGGCTCAGGAGTTGTGGATCTATCGCAATCTGGCACGACTCCCCGTAGCGGTTGCGATGGGGGTGGGTGGCGCGTATGATTTTATCTCCGGTCGCCAGTCACGCGCACCAGACTTTATGCAACGTGCGGGCCTGGAGTGGCTCTATCGGCTCTACCGCGAACCCTGGCGTTGGCGGCGTATGCTTGCGCTACCACGTTTTGCCGTGCAAATTCTGATAAAGGGGCGTAATACTGCATGATATACGATAACTACTCTCGCCTGCGTACGCTTGTTCACGCATTTAAAGGCAAACGCGTGCTAGTGATTGGCGATATGGTCGCTGACGAGTATCTGATCGGTCGCCCGACGCGCATCTCGCGTGAAGCACCAGTGCTGATCCTTGAGCTGGATGAGGAACGCACTATTCCCGGTGGGGCCTCTAATGTTGCGGTGAATGCTCGTGCACTGAGGGCAGAGGTCTTTCTGGCCGGTGTGGTTGGCGATGATCTGCCGGGGGCGCGCCTGCGTGGGGCAATCGATGAACTCCACATGCATCAGGAAGGACTGGTGATCGACCGTGAACGTCCTACATCAACTAAGACCCGTATTCTCGCAGGCAGTCCGCAGATCGTTCAGCAGCATATAGTGCGCGTTGATCGCGTGGATACATCAGAGATAAGCGAGCCATGCAAAGGCCAGATGATCGACTACATTAAGCACATGCTGCCTCAGATTGATGCGATCGTCCTCTCCGATTATGAGAATGGCGTGATCAGTCCGCATATCATACAGGCCTGTGTTCCTGCTGCGCGTGAGCTGGGTAAGGTGATTGTGGTTGACTCGCACGGTTCGCTATTCCGTTTTCAAGGTGTTACTGCCTTGACGCCCAATCAGCCGGAGGCGGAGTTGACGCTTGGCATGACGATTACTAATCAGACGGAGTTAAATGAAGCTGGTGAGCGTTTGCTACAAGGGAGTAAGGCGCGAGGAGTCTTGATCACGCGTGGTAGCGAGGGTATGAGTTTGTTTGAAGTGGGCCAGTCACCATTACACCTGCCGCTTCATCGTCTGCCCTATACTAGCGAGATTGTCGATACGAACGGCGCAGGCGATACCGTGGCGGCAACCTTTACGCTGGCGCTTACGGCGGGTGCTACTATGGCCGAGGCGGCCTATCTTGCCAATGCTGCGGCGGCGCTTGTGGTGCGACGCTTGGGCTGTGCCAGTAATACACCTGAAGAATTAATGAGCGTGACCCAATGAATGATGTATTCTATGATACTCGTGCAAAGATACTGTCCCGTACTGAGCTTGCCGCTGTGGTCCAGCAGAGACAGGCCGCTGGCGAGCGTGCTGTATTTACGAATGGATGTTTTGATCTCTTGCACTTAGGGCATGTGCGCTATCTACAGGAGGCACGCAACCTGGGTGATTTTTTGATCCTTGGTCTGAATAGCGACAAGAGTATTCGCACACTGAAAGGACCTTCGGCGAAACTACTGCTAATGCCTTGCTGGATTTGTTGCGGCCTGCTACCTATGTCAAGGGTGGCGATTATGCCATTGCGCAGGATGGTGTTCCTGATGGTCGCCGTTTGCCGGAGGCGCAAGTTGTGCAGGCGTATGGGGGGGGTATTCGGCTGATTGCGTATGTGCCAGGGCATTCGACGACTGAGTTGATTGCGGCAATAAAGCTGTTGGCATAGTATAGTTTTTCTATCTTACTTTATACGCTACTTGAACAAATCTGCCTCTTGACCTCATCGTGATGAGAGGAGTAAAAATTTTCACATGAAAAAAGATTCTATAGAAGCAAATCCTACTTCAAATGAAAATACGCCAACAACAATAATTGGATATGAAGCAGTAGTGGAAGAAGTAGACGCCATCCCAGAAACGCCAATCGTTACAGATCCCGCCTCGGCCCCCGAAGCCGTCGTCGAGATCGTAGCCCAAGAGCAAAGACCGGGCGAGCGGCGCGAAATCGTCAAATCTGCTACACTGGTCAGCCTGGGCAATCTGGGCAGTAGCGTCATGGGCATGGTCAGACAGATCGTCGTAGCCTCAGCAGGACCCGTCATTTCGGGTTCATTTCTGGGCGCTCTGACGCCCGCACAGACCTTCTATGACTTTCTCGTAAATGGTTCCGTCTCTGGTGCCCTTATCCCTACATTCAATGACTATGCAGCCCCCGAAAAACGGGATGAACTACGGCGCATTGTCTTTTCCATTGTCAATCTGCTGATCCTGATTACACTGCTTGCTGGTATTGCCTTCCTCTTTGTCACACCATGGTTGTTCAGTACTTTTCTGGCGGGGGGATATGGCGCGGGCAGTAAGGACCTCACTATCCAGTTTGCTGGTATCATTTTCTTCTCGCTAGTGGCGCTCGCCCCCTTTTCGGTCCTGCTGGCAGCATTATACGCACTCAAAGAGTTCGGTTGGCCCGCCTTTGCCACAGCTGCATACCATCTCGGTATCGTGCTCGGAGCAATCATAGGCGGTCTCTTAGGCTCGTTCTACTTCAAAGGCTATGGTATGGCGATTGGCGTACTGCTCGGTGCCGGGGGCGAGATACTACTGCTCATACCAGGGATGCGCAAGCAGCGTTTTGGCTATATGTTCGTACTCGATCTCAAACATCCTGCGTTGCAGCGTGTTTTGAAGTTGTATGCCCCTGTTGCGGGCAGTTTTCTTGTCAGCATGTTCCTCGTCTTTCTGGATCAAGCGCTGGCCTCCAGCGCTCATTGTGCCTTATACGTGGCTAATCCCCAAAATTGTGGTGAGGCGAATTTCAGTGCCATGCGCTTTGCTACAACACTCATCCAATTTCCGCAGGGACTAGTCGGGATTGCGCTCTCTTTTGCCGTCTTACCAACTCTGACGGCCCACGCCAGAGAGAACAATCTGGAGCGCTTTAAAGAAACATTATTATTAGGATGCCGCTTGGGCTTCCTGCTCATGATCCCAGCTGCCGCCGGTCTGATCGTGCTACAAACACCCATCATCCTGGCCCTCTTCAAACACGGCGATTTTAGTGGTCAAGAGACGATCCTGACCTCGCTCGCCCTACAAAACTATGCTTATCAGTTACCGTTTATTGCGATGGATCAGATCTTGATCGCAGCCTTTTACGCACGTAAAAATACCATTATTCCCGTTGTTGTACAGTTTGTCGCTATTCTCGGCTACCTGGCTGTTGCCTTGCCGTTCTCTCAGAACTTTGGTGTACCGGCGCTTGCGCTGGCCAATACGGTACAGAACTCGCTGCATGCGCTGGTTTTGCTCGTCATTTTGCGCGCAACGATGGGATCGCTCGGTATACGCAAAACGTTGCCGACTCTGCTAAAGATCCTGCTCGCAACGGTGGCGATGATGGCTGTTGCCTGGGGCTTACAAGTAGTCTTAAGCGATCTTGCCATCTTCTCACTTGACCATTTGCTGGGCAGGTTACTGACATTGGCCATTGCTGGTGGCTTGGCGACTGCTGTGTACTTTGGCTGTGTCTTGCTACTAAAAGTAGAAGAAGTCAGGTTATTGAAAGGTGCTGTGCTGGCTAAATTAGGGAAGAAGTAATGCAATAATTTTGCCATTCAGGCTTCAGCGCGTTTGGCTTGTATGGTTAATACAGGCAAGAGTCCCCCTCTCACCTGACGGACCTGTGTGAGCAGGAAGCCAGCGGAGAGTGCCGCCTGTCGGGTATCACGATTCCAGTGACAATTGCCTGCGAGGCGGGTTGTTGTTGGTACTAGCGCGTCCTGGAGCCATGCCGTGATCTTTCCTTGCGCACGAACGTGTTCGATGAGCCACAGGCTCCCCCCCGGCTTGAGCACGCGCCAGATCTCACGCAAGCCACGCTCCGGCTCACCTACGGAACAGAAGACAAGCGTTGCCACCGCGCTATCGAAATGTGCATCAGGGAATGGGAGCGCCTCAACGGGAGCATGAGTGAGCGTCATAGGAACGGGGGCCTCCGCCAGACGGCGGTGGGCGATGGTCAGCATCGCCTTGTCTGGCTCCGTTGCCTCCACACGCACTACCCGCTCGGCATCGTAGAAGGGGAAGTTCTGACCCCCACCTGCCCCGACTTCAAGCACGATCCCTTGAGCCTGACCGACGGCTTCACGTCGCAAGGGATCTTCCCACTGTTTCAGTTGGGGCCGATTTGTCATCCAGGTATAAAACGCGGCAAAGCGAGGATGAGAGATCTCTTGCGATGCCGTGGGATAGTTGACATTCTTACTCACTGTGTTGCTCCTTATCTTAGCTGGCATTATCGCGTTGCGCTAATTATATAGCATTGCCGCATGCAGATCTCTGGCAACAGGACTGACAGAGACCTGCTGTTAGAGGAAACATGTAAGCGAGATAAACAGGTAATTATGACCAGATTAGCATAGGAAGTAATGCAGTAAACCCCCATTGACTATTGTGATAGTCTCACGTACAATAGTAGTAAGCTTCAATGTCACATATGCCTGCTGAACACTGGCGTTTAACGTATGCTGATGTGCAATCCTATGTATGCTGAATGCGAGGAACGGCCCATCAACGTTCACCTTACCGGGTTGTCCACTTCTGGTACCTGTAGTCCGTTGTTGTATATAAGAGCCATTGCAAAATTAGCTCCTGAATATGTTCGTTATACACTGCCATCAGAAATGGCGTAAACTACGAAGGAGGAACGACTGTGGGAATGTTACGGATGATGTCCCGGCGCGGAGATGACCGTCTTGCTTGGGATGAGCACAAAGTTCTGGAAGGCGATCTCGAAGCTATTGCCGCGGTCCATGAAGCGGAACGGATATTCGCTCAAGAGCGTGCGAAGGGCGCGACGGCCTTCCGCGTTGAGCCAGGGAAACCGGCACGGCGCATTGACCAGTTTGACGCCACGGCTGAGCAGATTGTAATGGTGCCACGAGTTGTTGGCGGATGACCTGGGCCTTTCAGGTGCCTATTATCCAGTGTTACGGTAGTGAGCAAATGGAGCATAATGGATCACATCGGCAAAGAGAACAGCGATGTGATCCATTATGCCCTGTTTGTTTACTACCGTCGTGTTAGTCCTCTATCCTGAATGCTATTAATAACCGCGCTCTGGAATATAGAGGTTGTGCAACGGTTCCCCGGCTCGATAGCGGCGTAAATTGTCGGCGAAGAGGGCAGTGAGCCGCTTGTCATAGTGAACACTCTCGCCAGAGATGTGCGGTGTGAGAATAACGTTTGGCAAGGAGAACAAGGGGCTATCCGCTGGTAGTGGTTCTTTTTCTGCCACATCCAGTCCTGCTCCTCCAATCCAACCTTCTTTGAGTGCGCGAAGCAGCGCCTGCTCCTCAATGACGCGACCACGCGCGACGTTTACAAGATAGGTGTGCGGCTGCATCGCACGCAGTTCGGCCTCGCCGATCATACCCTCGGTCTCCTGCGTCAAAGGTACCGCAAGCACTACATAGTCACATTGGCGCAACATCGTATGCAACTGGGAACGTGGATAAAGCTGATCAACATGAGGCTCTTGTTCGTGCTGATGTACCGTGCGCCGTGTCGCTAGTACGCGCATATCGAACGCTTTGCCCAGGCGAGCAATGTATCCTCCAATACTACCCAGGCCGATAATGCCAAGCACTTGGCCGTTGAGTTCGCGTCCTCTCAGCTTATACCAGTTGGAACTTACGGGCCAGAGGTGGCGATTTTGCAAACGGACCATCTCTGGCCAGGAGCGATTAAACATTAGCATACTGCCAAAGACATACTCGGCGACGGCTGAAGCTTGCATACCTACTGCGGTTGTCACCAATACACTACTATGTTTCTCCAATATGCCCGTTGGGCGTAGGCCATCGATGCCCGCCCCTGAAGCCTGGAGCCAGCGCAGCTGGGGGGCGAGTTCACGCCAGTTATTTGGTACCCAGTATGTACACAGAATCTCTGCTTCTCCCAACTTAGTTAGAAATTCTTCACTATTGGTAATGCAGAGGACATCGGTCTGCGCAGCTTCACGTAGTATGGTTAAAGATGTCGGTGAGAATGGAAAAGTGCTTAACACTTTTTTGTTAGCGCTCATAATCTAAGTTCTCCTTCGAAAGATGCAAATAGTTATAATAGAGCTGTTATCGTTCTCTCTGCTATCTTTCCAGTCTATATTATTCCTGATGTAGTGGCAAGAGCTATTGACCCTATAATTTCGTGCAGGGCTTACGTTTACTAGATGGATAGAGAAAATTGTTCAGTGCGTAATGGCTATTGCTGATCGATAGCTGACAAATGTCCCATGTCGTTCCTGCTCTTGTATGCTATACGTTTAAACAGGTAGGCTGAGATCTGAAGCCTCAGGGGTCTTCACAACATCTACACATAACCTTGTTTGCATAAACTAATAGCAGAGAGAGGATATTCCCTTCAGCACCATTTTCACTACTAGGGGAAGAATAGTATGGCGTTCAATACTACCAATATGCCGCCTGGCCGTCCAGGACAAGCAGGCCCTCCGCCAGGATGGCAAGAATTAAGAGATCAGCGCGCTGCTGAACTTCTGAATAAAACAAAGGGGCGTAAGCGCTTATTCATTATGCTGAGCGTTGTCCTGCTGATGCTGCTTGTTTTCGCCGGATTACGTTTTAGTGCAATACTTTCTGGGATGGATGAGCAGTTAGTTATACATGTTGCCAATCAGCAGCCTGCGATCTTGGATCTGCGCCAGCTCTTCCTCGTCAATCCAGATCCAAATCTCGTCCGCCAAAGCAATGTCTTGCCTAAGATTGGGAGCAATGTGTTTCCCAAGGTCGGCTCCAATTCAGAGAATAGAGCCTTCTCCGGCTTTATGAACTATGACACGACTATTTCCACTGGCATACGCGATATGCATGTGAATTTCCTGCGCTATCCAGGTGGTGACTGGGGTTCCAAAAATATCCTTTCTCTGGATCAGCTGGATGATTTTAGCGATCTGCTCACTAAAACAAATGCGCAGGGTATGATCCAGGCATATCTAGGGGGACCTTTGCCCAATGCAGATGCACAGGGGCATCCACTTGTGCCTGGGGGCATGGGCACCGATCTTGCGTCAAGGGCACAATATGCCGGTAACTGGGTTGATTATATGAACAATCCCGCCAGCGACCTACGGCGTAGCCGCCCAAACAAACTGACCAATCAAGTCAAACTCTGGACTATCGGCAATGAACCGGATCTGGCGTCTATCAACGATCCCACGACTAATCAGCCCTTTACCGTTGCGGGCTATACAGCCGCGTTTATCCAATATTCGATAAAAATGCATAATAGTAATCCAGAGATTAGTATCTTTGGTCCAGAGATCAGTCGTTTTTATGGTATTGGGGCGGGACCGCGTGACGCTACTGGTGCCTTGTGGATGGAGCAATTTTTGCAAGGCGTGGCTGCTTACGAGAAGGCTCATTATACCGATGACCCGCAAGTGAAAGATCCAACGAAGATTCACTTCCATATCCTCGATGGCGTCTCGTTCCACTATTATCCATTTGGGGGGAATACGCCTCCTGTTGAGCAGTTATTGAGTAATGCCGATTCTTGGAACTATCTGTTGCCTGCCCTGCGCAATCAGATCCGTGCTGATTTTAGACGCGATATGCCTATTGCGCTGACTGAGATTAATACCAATTCTAGTGGACAACAGCAACCAACGGCGGGACAAGCTGCATTATGGTGGGCGGATACGCTGGGGAGCCTGATTAATCAGCAAGTGAATTATATCGGCTTCTTCGCCACGCAAGGTATAAACCTGACGACGCCGTATCCACTCTTCTTAAATGGACATCAGACCGCCATGGCACGTGTGATGCAGATCTTCTCTCATGTACAATCGCATGTGGTGCCCCTCTCGGTCCAGCATGATCCGCTGAGTGTCTATGCGACGGTGGATGGTGAGCAGCGGCAGAATGTGAGCCTTGTCTTTGTGAATAAATCTCCCGATGCGCAGAATGTACAGGTTGATCCAGCAGCCTCTGCGCTCTCTCTCGCCAGTCCATGGCATAGTCAGAGTGTTATAGTTGGTGGGAATAGCATTGTGTTGCTCACTCTGCACCGCAATGGGGGAGCCGAAGCGTTCAGCTTTGCCGTGCCAGCGGTCAACGATCCCAAGAATGCAACTGTTGGCCCTATGAACTATGTCATCTGTGGCAAGAGTGCTACGACGGACGCAAACACACCATGTTAAAAGGGGAACGCCCGTGATTTGGACCATGATAGGGAATTTCTTTCAGGGTCTTTACCTGTTGATTACTGTTGCCATGATCGTGCAGGCAATCTTCCAGATACGGCTGGCATTATTCATATGGGAAAAGCCTGACAATGCGCTAAAGAATCAAGCTCCAACTGATTATCGTGATCCCTGTTTATCGGTGACGATTCTCTTACCAGCGCGTCATGAAGAGGATGTCTATCAATACACGATTCAAAAGGTCTATGATCTTAACTATCCAAAAGAGTTAATGCAGATCATCGCCCTTTGTAGCGACGATGACGTGGGCACGATTCGGGAAGCCCAGACGAAGATCGACGAATTGGGTGATCCTAATGTGCAATTGCTCATTTATACGAATAAGCCTACCAGCAAACCGCGTGCAATGAACCATGCCTTAAGTGTGGCACGCGGCGATGTCGTCACCATTTTTGATGCGGAAGATGAGCCTCATCCTGATATTCTCAATGTGGTAAATACGACGATGTTGAATGAAGATGTGGATGTAGTACAGGGTGGCGTACAGTTGATGAACCATGATACCAGGTGGTTCTGCTCCCTGAACGTGCTCGAATACTTCTTCTGGTTTAAATCCGCGCTCCACTTTTTCGCCAAAGTTGGCATGACTCCTTTGGGTGGGAACACGGTCTTTGTGCGTCGTGAGTTGATGGAGCAGTTGGGTGGCTGGGATGAAACGTGTCTGACGGAGGATGGCGACCTGGGTATTCGTTTGAGTCTCTCACATGCACGTATTCGCATTTTATATGATGATGAGTTCGTAACACGTGAAGAGACACCACATAACGTTGAACAGTTCATTAAACAAAGGACACGCTGGAATCAGGGTTTTATTCAAATCCTCTTCCGAGGTGAGTGGAAGAAGCTGGAGACCTTGGGGCAACAATTATTGGCGCTCTATGTCTTGCTTTCGCCAGAGATTCAAACATTCTTCGCGCTCATGGTTCCTATATCGTTGCTCATGTTCTTCTTTGTCAAGTTTGACTTGTGGATGGCCATTGTGACTTTCTTGCCCATGTACATTTTTGTCTTGACGGTCTTTGTCCAGATTGCCGGTTTGCATGAATTTGTCAAGGTGCATGGACTGAAGTGGAAGTGGAAGGATGCTATCATCATGGTACTGGCATTCTTCCCCTATCAGTGGCTACTGGGTGTTGGTGCGATACGCGCGACCTATCGCTTTATCAAAGGGACATCAAACTGGGAAAAGACTGCTCATATCGGGCAGCATCGCAAGGCTGCTTCGTGAGTAGCACAAAAGGATAGAGTAGAAACATGACAGCTTTTGAACCAACGTCAGGTCAAGATCGGCAGGCTCCTCTCGATCCACCTAACCCTCAAGGAGGGCTGGGCGGATCAAGCCGACCGCGTGGCTTACTGAGCCATGCCAAACAGTCAGCAGGGGCTGAGGGGAATACTCCTCCCCCAGCGTCTGCAAATCCCGCACCAACGGTGACACCAAATCAGCAAAACAAGCCGAGAAATTCACTGCTTGGCTTTGGGGCGCAAGCACAGCAGCCTATGATGTCAGGGCAACAGATGGGGCCTCAACCCGCGTATCCACAGGGACCATTTCCCCCTAATCAACCTATGCCGCAAGCACCAGCCCCTGGTCAGGGTATGCCTCTCATGAGGCAGCCGGGACCAGGGCCACAGGGGCCATTTCCCCCTAATCAGTCCGGGCTGCAAGGATCTCAGCCCTGGGGGGCACCACCTAATCAACAGGTACCACCACAGCCTCCTATGAGTGGACAGCCCTGGCCTCAACAACCTGCGCAGATATCCCCGGCTTTGCAGCCTAATATGAGAATGCCTGCACAACCACCCGCGCAACCTGTGCCAGCTGGATCTCAACCGCAGCGCATGGAAGTGATCAATGGACAATTGATTCTGCATCGCAGCGAGCATTTCTACGTACGTACAGTCTATCGTCCTGGCTATCAGCCTTCGGTCAATCCATTGCGTAAGCCAAGCGGGATGACACAACAGATGCCGAAAGTCCTGCCCAGGCCAAAGCAGCCCAGGCGCAATAAGCCACCTGCCATCACCGTCTTCGAGAATGAGAAGAAGGTGCGAAAGTTTCCGGTACCGCGCTGGTTAGAGGCCACTATCGTCATTGTCGGCCTGGTCATATCACTAGCCAGTCACCTCTATAACGTCTTTAACTACCCTCGCTACGAAATGGATGAGGGAACCTATATGTTTAGCGCATGGTCAATTCTGCATGGAAAGCTCATGCCCTATGCCTATGGGTATGGTCATCCGCCGTTTGCTTGGATGCAGATTGCTGCCGCTATCCCGCTTATGGGAGGCTTTTTTACCTTTGGTAATGCTATCAATACTGGCCGCTTATTGATGTTGTTTTTTGCCGTGGCCAGCTCGTTGCTCGTCTACTTGGTTGTGCGCCGCTTAGGAGGTAGTCGTAGCGCTGGCTTACTGGCGATGGTTATTTTCTCACTCTCCCCGCTAGCCATCACCTATCAGCGCCAGGTCCTGCTGGACAATATTGGTGTTTTCTGGATGATGCTCGCGCTGTATTGTCTGGTGAGTAGTGAGAGCCGCCTGCTGAGGATTGTGCTGTCTGCCGTTTTCTTCGGTCTGGCGGTGCTCTCGAAAGAAGTCTTTGCGCTATTCTTACCCTGCATGATCTATGGGGTCTGGCTCCATGTCACCGAGTTCCAGCGTAAGTTTGCGCTCGTCACGTTCATTTACGTCTCGGTCGCGCTCATCTCGATGTGGGTGCTCATGGCCTTCCTCAAAGGCGAGATCTTCCCACCCGGTTGGTTTGGCGATCAGCGTGAACGCTTAAGCTTCCTGGGCGTCTTTATTGGCCAGGTTAAGCGTGGTTCAAACGAAGGAAGCTTTGCCAGCAGTTGGGAGATCTGGAGCAAGGGTGATGTGGTCTTGCTCGCATTCAGTATTGGCGCGTCGGTCTTTAACCTCGTGATGGGGTGGAAGAATCGCAAACAGTTATTCTTGGGGCTGCTCTCGGTGAGCTTCTGGGCGTTGCTATTGCGACCGAACGGCGTTGTGCTCTCGTTCTACTTTATTCCGCTTATTCCAATGGCCGCACTCAATGCCGCCTTCGCCATCAATACCATTATGAAGTGGATCGGTCAGGCGGTGCGTTTCGATCTGGTGCGTGCCATTCTGGTCGTCATGGTGATTGCCGCGCTCATTCCCTATGACATACTGACAACGTTCAGATTGCTAAGTTTGACAGTGACACCTGTGCAGAATCAGGCGTTGGTCTGGGTACGCAATCATATTCCACGCGACGATTTTGTGGTGATCAATGCTCCACAGTATACTGATATGCATGCTGCCGGTGGTCTCGGCGTTGGCGAGGGTGCCGTCTTTACACACGCCGAAGTTTATCAGAACGTTGCCACTGATCCAGAGATCTTTAATAAGCATCTGCATAAGGATTGGCGAGGCATCAAGTACTTTATTGCTGACTCGGAGATGCGCATTTTCATTACGGGTAATCCTCAGGGCAAACCTGGCGAAAGACCTAACAAGCAGAACAACTTTGCTTGTGGTCAGGAACCAAAGATCGATGGCCACATTCTGCAAACCGCCTTTGATCACTCTGTGCTGGTAGCGAATTTTGAGTACAACCCGCCAGATGTCTCGGTGGATCAATGGTACGACATTAAAATCTATCAGGTGATGCAAGATGAGCAAGAGTCAGCACAGGCCATCCCGCCACTACCTGGCGATAGTCAGTGTCGTGTTACCACTACGGCAGCTATTGCGCCATCGCACACTGATACAGGCTAATAGCACTGACTCGATAGCCTTTGTTGATGTTCCGAAAGGGACCAGGGCAATCCCTTGTGGTTGCCCATAGGCATGCGCGTTAAGCGGGGGTCCAGGGGGCTTCGCCCCCCTGGCGGGGTTTGGGGTGTCCCCAAATACCCCTTCTCTCCTCTTTTGCCGCCGGAGGCGGCAAGAACAATGGAGTGCAGAGGGAAACCTCTGCTTAACTTAATGCCTATGGGCAATCCCCTGTGGAGACCAAGAGGTATAACGCCATTGGTATCATACATCTGGTCTTACTGCTTGGTTTAAGTTATAAACCTTTATATGTGTGCTATGCATGTCTTTTACGTCAATAATGTATAATTATATGAATTTTGTTGCATGAGGAAAAAATCATGGTAGTAACACAAACTGCTGCTGATACAGTAGCCATCACGCGTACATTTGATGGTATTGAAGAGGCAACCCATCGTATCATTGAGCAAGTGGGAGGGATGGCGTCCGTCATCAGGGGCGCGAAATATGCCATTCTCAAGCCCAATCTTGTGGCCGGACGTAGCGCAGAGACAGGTTCAACGACTAGCTTTGCCTTAATGAAAGCGGTCGCCGAAGAGGTACGCGCCTGTGGGGCGGAGCCTCTGCTCTGCGAAACGCCGGGGACGGAATTTGACCGCGAAGCTACCTATACCATTTTAGGTATTGAGCAATTTTGTGCAGAGCATGGCATTCGTCTCTTACGCGTAGATCCTGAAGGAGGCGAGGCGGATTGGGTGGCATTGCAGCCCTCCAGCGCGAAGACGATGCGCCACTTCCACATGCCGCGTATCTTGCAGGAGGCTCGTCTGATCAACCTGCCTGTGCTCAAAACGCATGTCGTCTCGACGATGACCTTGAGTATGAAAAATCTGATGGGTATCTTGCCACGTCCTGATCGACGCCATATGCACGCTTTTGACATCCATCAATGTATTGTTGATATGAACCTGGGCATCAAGCCAGATCTGAATATCGTTGATGGTAGTGTTGGGCAGGACGGCGAGGGTCCGCTCTATGGTGATGCGGCCAATTTGCAGGTACTAGTCGCCGGGCGTAACAGCTTAGCGGTAGATCTGGCCTGCTGTGAATTGGTCGATGTTGACCCGCGCGCTATCCCGCATCTCAAGCTAGCGCTGGAACAATGGGGAAAACCCTGGTGGACACAGGTCGGCGATGATCCTGGGGTGATCAAACACTTTAGCTTACCACCAAAAAAACGGCTCTATAATACCGCCTTCCAGGTCATGTTCTGGCTGGACTATCCTTACACCCTGTTTGCCAAACGCGGCAAGCATATGGTCACGACGCTCTACAAAACCGGTCTCGTCGGTACGCGTCCCATCATCTCCGCTGAGAAGTGTACCCACTGTGGCGTGTGCGTCGATACATGTCCCTTGCCAAATGTAATTGATTTAAAAGCGTTGAAGATCGATGCCAGGGGCTGTGAGCGCTGCTTGTTATGTTACGAGGCGTGCCCTGAGAAAGCGATCAGTGTAGCAGGATTTTCGGGGGCACGGCAATGACTATTCTTGTAACAGGTGCAACAGGCTTTTTAGGTTCGGCACTGACCAGAGAGCTACTCAAGCGAGAGCTAGTAGTGCGTATTCTGGTGCGTGATGAGCAGAAGGCGCGTGAGCAGTTCGGCGAACATGCTGCAAATCTGACCGTAATGCGTGGTGAGATCAATGATGTAGACAAAGTGCAGCAAGCGGTGGATGGCGTTAGTACCATCTACCATCTTGTTGGTCGCCTTTATCATCCCAGCGTGTCTAGTCGTCTTTATAAAGAGACACATGTAGAAGGAACGCGTGTCATCCTTGAAGCGTGCAAAGGACAGAGCCAGCTCCAGCGTTTCGTGCACTGTAGCACTACAGGTGTACACGGCGTTACTGGTAATACGCCCGCTGCTGAAGATGCGCCATTTGCCCCAACGAATCCGTATGAGGCCACGAAATTAGAGGGTGAGGCGCTAGCACTCAGAGCGCAGCAGGAATGGGGGCTACCAGTTAGTGTCGTGCGGCCTGGTCTGGTGTATGGTCCTGGTGATTTGCACCTATTGGGCTTTTTTTCTACCATCAAAAAGGGTCCTTTCCCACCGATTATTGATGGTGGTAAAGCTATGATTCACCCAGTATACATCGATGACATGACAGAGGCGTTTATCCTTGCGGCGGAGAAGCCGCAGGCTATCGGACGTAGTTATAATATCGCCGGAGCGCAGCCAGTCAGTTTCCGTGAGCTTTCGACGGCCATCGCGCACTCCCTGGGCAAGAAACTGCCAGCAGGAAGTCTTCCACTTGGTCTGGCAAACTTTGCTTCTGACCTTTTTAAACTGCTGCCGGGTTTTGACGGGGAAAAAGCGCCGCTGACACGCAGTCGTGTACGCTTTCTTACGAACAGCCGCATGTATAATATCGAGCGTGCTCGTAAGGAATTGGGCTATGAGCCAACAATTGGGCTAGAGGAAGGAATGAGCTACACAGCCGCGTGGTATCAGAAGCACGGCTATCTCTAGTGGTTTCAATCCCCGTCGAGAAAGGACATTGGCTCCCGCTTCCTCTCCAGAGAGAACGTATACACATCGAATCCTAATAAGTCACGTGGAAATGCAATAGGTGTTGCGTGGTGAAAACCTGAATGAAGGATCATAAAGAAGGATATACATGCAACAGGAAAGTAAAAAGAGCAAGCGGCAATCAGGGACGAGAGTTGCTCGTGTGAGATTACTGCCACTACATACAGATTGGTATAAGAAGATGTCACATCTCCCGTTATTGCCTATGGGCCTAGGGCCTATCGATATTAACGAACTGGATGAGAAGCCTGATCTGGATAGTGATGACGATGAAACCATTCCTGCATTAGCTTACATACGCCAACTGCATAGAAAGAGGATACAGCTGATCCAAGCGGGTGCTAGGATGACGCTCGTGCAGCCAACGCTGAAATTGGCACAGCCTACGTCTATCGTAGCGGACGATAAGAAACATATCTCAGCCGAAGGAAAAGCGGTACAAGAGAGCCAGTCGCATAAAGCCGTCAATGCGCACCAGGATAGCAAAGCTTATCTCATGCAATTGAGTGGCATGGTGCGAGCGGTGCGCTTGCCTAAAGAGCCAACAGGAGACTTAGCGCAGGATCAACCGATCGTAGAGGAGTTCTGGCCTGAAGGTATCAAACGAACCGGAGCGCTCCCGATAGTGAACCTGTATGGTGCTGAACCATTTGGACGTACCTTGCCGCAGGAAGCAGAGCTAATGGAGGATGCATTAGCCATAGTGCATCCTCAGTCCACATGGAAGGCCATCCTGCATGCTCCGGCGACCAAGCTTACTCTTGGTTTAGCGATTGGCATCGCACTACTCGTGCTCGTCGGAAAAATCGTTGATATTCCGACGACGATGCAGATCTTGCGCAAAAATCTGACAACACCCCAGGGCATTAGCTGGGCGCTACTCTCCGGTGTTGCATTTCTGGCCGCCTTTAGCATTCGCGGTGTTCGTTGGAAACTCTTCTTGAATCCGATAGGAAACATCAGTACGCTGAAAGCCATTCAGCTTTTTCTGGTGGGCGTTTTTCTGAATTTTCTCCTGCCGGTACGTGGCGGTGAAGTTGCCAAATGCTTGATGCTCAAGCGTGTCGCCGATATTCCCATCAGCCAATCAATACCAACTGTGGCCATGGACAAAGCGCTCGACTTGCTGCCCGCCCTCGTGATTATGGCGCTGGTGCCAGTATTAGGGGTGCAGATGGATATCAAGCTCTGGCTGGTACTGGGCTTGGTTGGTGCCCTGCTCGTGTGCCTGATTGGCTTTATTGCCTTAGCCGCCTGGAAACGTGATACCGCTATCCAGTTATTGCAAAAAGCGACGGGCATATTACCGCGCAGTATTGGCAGCAAGATTGAAGGCTTCGCCACCGGTTTTGTGGATTCGCTATTGGCAGGAGCAAGCCAACCGCGCATCTTTATTCCCGCAGTGCTGCTTACCATTGTTGCTGTGATCTGCGATGGCCTCTTCGCCATGCTGGCATTCTGGACGATTGGCCTGCCCATCTCGTTTGGCACGGCTATCTTCGGTTATGCCGTTTACAACATGTTTTACATCCTGCCCAATCCGCCGGGGCAGGTTGGGAGTAATGAAACCTTCGGCTTGTTGGTCTTCTCCGGTCTGCTACACCTGGATGGACATCAGGTCACAGCTATGTTTCTCTTCTCCCATCCCTGGGCGGCGCTGATCCAGACTGCCTTTGGTCTAGTCTGTCTGAGCGCATTAGGGCTTACCATTTCCAGTGCGATGAGATTACACAATGCATAAATTGTATCAGCTGTTGCAAAAATTTTGCTGCCTGTGCTATAATCCTATCGGTACTAAATGAGACAAGACAGATGGGATCATAAGGATGCAGCAAAAGCCACCACCCTCTGTTTGGGGGCCATTAGCCCTCATGGGACAGCTAGGATTTACAATCGCTGTCCCTATTGCTCTACTGGCTATACTAGGAAACTATCTTGATAACTGGTTACGAACCGGTCATTTATTTATATTGCTTGGGTTGCTGCTTGGCCTGATCTCAGGAATATATGGAGCATACCGCTTATTCAAACGTACGCAAGTCCTCTAGACTGTGAATAGGCGGGAAACCATGTCATAACGGGTGGTTCAGCTTGGCAGGGCTTATAGCATAGGGAGGACGTTGCGTGTTCTGGAAACTTCCTCATATTTCGCTGGCACCTGAGATGATCTTTGTCATACCAGGCATTCAATTTCCAGTCACCAATACGCTTTTGGGCACCTGGATTGTTCTGTTGATCCTTGTGTTGCTCTTTGCTTATGGCACTCGGCGCAGTGAGCTTATTCCCAGGGGGTTGCAGGGGTTCTTGGAGGTTATCGTCGAGTTCCTGCTTGGGTTAGCAGAGAGTGTGGCTGGGAAGGAGAAAGGGAAAAAGTTTTTCCCGCTTGCTGCCTCTTTCTTCGTGTTTATTCTGGTTGCTAACTTGATTGACCTCTTGCCCGGCGTAGACACCATTGGGCAGATCGAGCCGGAGGCGCTTACTCATGCGCAGAGCCAGCCAGTCTTTGGTTTGTTGCTCTTTGGCGATGCCTCAAATGCGTTGATCCCCTGGATTCGTCCCGCTACCACTGATCTTAATCTTACCCTGGCGATGGCGCTGATTGCTGTAGTGACAGCACAGGTCTATGGTTTTGTCACCTTGGGCGCTGGTGGCCACTTGAGCAAATATCTCAATTTCAAAGCGTTAAGTAAGGGCTTTGTTGGCGGCATTGAATTCTTTGTTGGCCTGCTCGAAATTGTCAGTGAGATCAGCCGCGTACTTTCGCTGGCGCTGCGTCTCTTTGGCAATATCTTCGCTGGCAGTATCGTTCTTGCCGTATTCGCATTCATTCTGCCTTTCTTCGCCAATGTAATCTTTCTACCTTTTGAGTTGCTGGTTGCTGGTGTACAGGCCTTTGTGTTCGCGCTGTTGACGCTCATCTATCTCCAGCTTGCTACTACCGGCCATGAGCACCATGATGAGCATGATGAGCATGCTGAGCATGGCGTAGAGATGTCACATGGTGTAGCGACACATTAGTTAAGCCATGACGCGTGATGAATATCGCGTGTCTCTACCTTCTCTTGATTGCGACGCGCAGCAATTCTTGCTGCGATTGCATAAATATTCTCGATTAACATCACATTATCGTCTTTGTTCTTAAGGAGGATTTTCATTATGAATATTGCACCGCTCGCAGTTGCACTTGCGATTGGTTTGGGAGCTATCGGACCTGGCATTGGTATCGGCATTGCAGCTGGTCAAGCCATGAATGCTATTGGCCGCAATCCTGAAGCAGAACCTGTCATTCGTACGAATATGATCCTTGGTCTGGCATTTGCCGAAGCCATCGCTATTTATGCCTTGTTGATTGCCTTCCTGATCCAGTTCATCAAGTAGTGCTCTTTTCTGATAGTGTTTTTCGTGCGTAGAGGCGCTGCGCGTCGTTCTTTGTCTCTCCCTGGTGCAGAAACAAGAAATGTTGTAGAGATTGGGGGTCCAGGGGGCGAAGCCTCCCTGGCGGGGTTTGGGGTGTCCCCAAATACTCCTAATTCTCCAAAAGGTTTTGGGATTTCGCACTAGAGTCATATAGGGAAGCACGATGTGCTGCGTCTCTGTTGGCACTTAGCAGGAGAGAGTGTACTACCTCTACTGAAAGGAAGGGTAACGATGGTTCTTATTTCAACCACCGTGCTGCTGGCTGAAGGCGCTGGAGGTGACGGGTTAGGCATCAATGCCGTAGCCTTCCTCTCGCAATTGGTCAGCTTTGGCATCGTCTTCTTTCTCTTATGGAAGTGGGGCTTTCCCGCGATCCTCAAGACGATGGATAAGCGTGCTGAGGTGATCCGCGAAGGGATTGAGAACGCCGAACGCGCCAAGAAAGATCTGGCCGCGGCCAATGAGCGTGCAGAAGTCATTCTCAACGATGCACGTCGTCAGGCGCAGGAGACCATTGAGCGCGCCGCGAAAGTTGCCCAGCAGGAAGCCAATCGCATTCGTGAAGAGGCTGAGGCGCAGGCAGAACGGATCAATCAGCAGGGTATCGCTCGTATTCAACAAGAGGTCAATCGTGCTCGCACTGAGCTGAGCCGTCAGGTTGTGAACCTCTCAATCGAGGCTGCTGAGAAAGTTATCAAGAGGTCAGTTTCAGTTGACAGCAAAGCTAACCGCCGTTTGGTGGAAGATTTTGTTGCTAGTACTGACAAAACGAGGAATAACTAATGTTAAAGGGAGCGATTGCACGTCGCTATGCTGACGCGATCTTTGAGCTAGCGCTCAAGCAGAATACACTGAACCGCACCCTAGAAGATGTGAAGGAGATAGCCAAGCTTTTTGCCATGCGTAAGTTAGCTTATCTGCTGCGCGAGCCTAAGATCCCAGCGAAGCGCAAGGAGACAGCTCTACGTCAGGCACTCGAAGCAAGGGTGCTGCCTACATCGCTCAATCTGGCCTTGCTGCTCGTCCAGCGTGAACTAGTGGACTTCATGCAGAATATTGCGAGCGAACTTGAACGATTGGTGCTATCCTACCGCAATGAGGCTATCGCAGAGGTTACGACAGCGGCACCAATGGATGAAGCGCAGGATACTCTTGTAAAGCGAGCATTAGAACGTCAAACTGGCAAAACTATTCTTATGCAAACCAGGGTCGATCCAAGTATCCTGGGTGGGGTCGTAGCCCGCGTGGGAGATCAGGTCATCGATGGTAGCGTGCGCAATCGTCTGAACATGCTACAACAACAGTTGTTGACGAATGTCTCAACCGCTCATGCTGACAGCCTTCTTCCATTCAGTAGCGAGGATTTTGCTCCCAGTACTGATGCCACACGACCACCTTCTCCATCTCAAGTATGATCGAGAAGAATATCAAGACTTATTGACCTCTGTGATTATATATCGCTCGTAAAATACACCATTCCTCTTACGGAATGGTAAAAAAGTGTGTGAAGCAGTAATAATAGCTATGGCGCAATAAATTGCGCAGCTACAGGAGGAATAACGATGGCATCTTGGGCTGATGAAATCAGCGCCATCATAGAGAAAAACATCGCTGGCTTTGGCGCGGATACCACCTCAACGGCAAGCGTTGGCACCGTGATCGCGGTGCAAGATGGTATTGCTCGTGTGTATGGCCTGCAAGATGTGAAATATCTTGAGCTGGTAGAATTCCCTCGTACGGGGTTGTTCGGTCTTGCCTTTAACCTTGAAGAGGAGACGGTGAGCTGCCCAATCCTGGGTGACTATACTCATATTCGTGAAGATGACGAAGTGCGCACGACTGGCCGTATCATTCAGGTCCCGGTCGGTGATGCACTACTCGGTCGTGTTGTGAACCCTCTGGGGCAGCCACTCGACGACCGGGGTCCGATTGCCACCGACAAATATCGTCCGGTTGAGCGCGTTGCTCCTGGCGTTATTACACGTCGTTCGGTAAATACACCGGTACAAACCGGTATTAAAGCTATTGATAGCATGATTCCTATTGGTCGTGGTCAGCGTGAATTAATCATTGGTGATCGCCAGACTGGTAAGACGGCTATTGCTATCGATACCATCATTAATCAGAAGGGCAAGGATCTGTTCTGCATCTATGTGGCAATTGGTCAGAAGAACTCTTCAATTGCCCGCACGCGTGCTATTCTAGAGCGCTATGGTGCGATGGATTATACGATCATCGTGGCTGCTGGTGCATCTGAGCCTGCTCCGTTGAAGTATCTTGCGCCGTATGCTGGTTGTGCGATGGGTGAGGAGTTCATGGAGTCTGGTCGTGACGCTCTGATCATCTATGACGATCTGACGAAGCATGCCGAAGCGTACCGCAATATTTCGCTGATCATTCGCCGTCCTCCCGGTTTGAACGAGGACTATGGTGGTGGCTCACTGACGGCTCTGCCGATCATCGAGACGAAGGCCAATGACATCTCGGCATACATTCCAACGAATGTCATTTCGATTACCGATGGTCAGATCTTCCTGGAAACCGACCTGTTCAATGCTGGACAGCGTCCTGCTTTGAACGTTGGTCTCTCGGTCTCGCGTGTCGGTAGTAGCGCTCAGACCAAGGCCATGGGTCAGGTAGCGGGTACGTTACGCCTCGACCTTGCTCAGTTCCGCAACCTTGCGGCGTTTGCCCAGTTTGCATCTGACCTGGATAAGGCCACCAAGAACCGTATTGACCGTGGTCGCCGCCTGACCGAAATTCTGAAGCAACCACAGTACAGCCCGGTCTCTGTTGAGAAGCAGGTTATCATCCTTTATGCTGGCACAAAAGGCTACCTGGACGATATTCCGCTGGATAAGGTGGCAGCATTTGAGGCGGGCCTGTATCGTTACGTGGATACCAACTATCCTGAGATCAGCCAGGAGATCATTGAGAAATCCGTAAAGCAGAAAAACAAGATGTCTCCTACACTGTTGCAGAAGATGGATAGGGTCATCGCAGAGTATAAGAAGACAGTAGTGCGCTAGGAGGCAGGCATATGCCATCAACCCGAGAAATTCGGCGGCGCATCGTCTCGACCAAAAACCTTTCTCAGATCACTAAAGCGATGCAGATGGTTGCGAGTAGCAAAATGCGTCGAGCACAGGAGCGGGTACAACAGGCCCGCCCCTATACTGAGCAGCTTTACCAGCTAGTCTCACGTCTCTCAAGTGTCTCTGGAGAGAGCCTGGGCAACGAGGTTGCCTTGTTGCAAAAGCGACCCGTCCGTCACATTGGGTATATCTTGCTTACACCGGATCGTGGACTGTGCGGCGCTCTCCCTAGCAACATTAACCGTCTTGCTGCCAGTAATGCACTGGAGCAGCAAAATAAGCTCGCGCAGATCGCTCATCGTCCAGGTCTGGAGTATATCGCGGTCGGTCGTAAGGGCCGTGATTTCCTGCTGCGCACGCAGCAAAAGGTGGCCGCCGAATTTATCAATCTTGGCGATAAACCGTCGATGAACGATGCTAGCGCGATTGCTCAAGTAGCAATGGATGCCTTCCTCAAGGGGGAGGTTGACGTTGTGTATCTGGTCTATCCCAAGTTCATCAACACGGTGACGCAGCAACCAACTGTGGTACAGCTTTTGCCGGTAGAGCCGCCTCGTAGTGAAGGCGGTCAGCAGGAGAAGCTGGATTACATTTACGAGCCAGATCCTGAGGAAATTTTCAAGGCTCTGCTACCGCGCTATGTCGATGTGCAGGTCTATCAGGCATTGCTTGAGACGATGGCCAGCTTTTACTCTGCTCAGATGGTGGCGATGAAGAACGCTACTGATAGTGCCAAAGAACTTATTGAAGATCTTACTTTGACTTATAACAAGGCACGTCAGGCCGCTATCACCACGCAGATTCTTGAGATTGTGTCCGGTGCGGAGGCATTGTAATGTGATCTCTGTGGGTCGCAAGGCGCAATGAATTGCGCGGCTACGGATGATTGTGATCTCTGTGGGTGTGCAAGGCGCAATGAATTGCGCGGCTACGGATGATTGAACTATATGCAAACGATAGAGGCGATTTGACCTGTATCAGGAGAGATATATGGCAACACAAACGCGCGCGAAAGGAAAAGTCGTGCAAGTGCTGGGGGCCGTGGTAGATATTGAATTTCCCCCAGATCAGCTACCAGAAATTTTTAATGAGGTGCGTGTACGTGCTAAGGGAGCAGAAAAAGACCTCTCATTAGAAGTTGAGCAGCACCTTGGCAATAACTGGGTACGCTGTGTGGCAATGGGACCAACTGATGGGTTACAGCGTGGTCTCGAAGTTATTAATACGGGTGCACCGATCTCGGTTCCGGTCGGTCCTAAGACGCTGGGGCGTATCTTCAACGTGCTTGGTCAGGCCGTTGATAACAAGCCGGAAGTAACTGATTCACCACGTCTACCCATTCACCGTCCTTCGCCACAGCTAGAGGAGCAGGCTTCAAACATTGAGATCTTCGAGACAGGTTTGAAGGTGATTGACCTGATCTGCCCCTTCATGAAAGGTGGTAAGATTGGTACCTTTGGTGGTGCTGGGGTGGGCAAGACGGTGACTATTCAGGAGCTGATTAACAATATTGCGAAGGGTCATGGTGGCTATAGTGTGTTCGCGGGTGTGGGCGAGCGTACACGCGAAGGCAATGACCTGTATCATGAAATGATGGAAGCGGGCGTGCTCGACCGTCTAGCGATGGTCTTTGGTCAGATGAACGAGCCTCCCGGTTCACGTCTGCGCGTGGCGCTGAGTGGTCTGGCGATTGCGGAATACTTCCGTGATGTCGAAGGTAAAGACGTGCTGCTCTTTATCGACAATATCTTCCGTTTCACACAGGCTGGTGCAGAGGTGTCCGCGCTACTCGGTCGTATGCCATCCGCTGTGGGTTATCAGCCAAATCTGGCGGAAGAGATGGGTGAGTTGCAAGAGCGCATCACTTCGACCAAGAAGGGTTCGATCACCTCGATGCAGGCCGTATACGTGCCCGCTGACGACTACACCGATCCTGCTCCGGCAACGACATTTGCTCACCTTGACTCGACAATCGTGTTAGAGCGCTCTATTGCTGAAATGGCTATCTTCCCCGCGGTTGATCCCCTGTCCTCCACTAGCCGTATCCTTGATCCGCAGATCGTGGGTGAGGAGCACTACAACGTTGCTCGTGGCGTGCAGAAGGTATTACAGCGCTACAAGGAGTTGCAAGACATTATTGCGATCCTGGGTGTTGAAGAATTGTCTGACGAAGACAGGCTGACGGTGTCACGTGCCCGTAAGTTGCAGCAGTTCTTGTCGCAGCCGATGACGGTGGCGCAAGCCTTCACGGGCCGTGAGGGGCGCTACGTCAAACTGAAGGATAGCATTCGTAGCTTTAAGGAAATTCTGGACGGTAAGCACGACCGTATTCCTGAGCACTACTTCTACATGAAGGGTGCGATCGATGAGGTTGTGGCAGATTTTGAAGCCGATCAGAAGAAGGGTTAGGCCATGGCGACAAGGACACCGGGTAATACCCTGCATGTCAAGGTAGTAACCGCCGAGGGTGAGCTATACAGTGGCGAAGCGACGATGGTGAGTGCACCTGGGGCTGAAGGACAGCTCGGTATCTTGCCACGCCATGCAGCTCTGTTGACCTTCTTGAAGCGGGGTGCATTGCGGATCGAGTTGCATGAAGCTGAGGAGCCAATCTACGTGACGGGAGGCTGTTTGGAAGTCTGCAATAATCGTGTGACGGTCCTGGCCGATGCTGCCGAGCACGCCGAGAGTATTGATCAGGCCCGCGCCGAAACTGCACGCCGTGCCGCTCAGGAACGTCTCGCGCAAGCACAATCTGATATTGAGCGCAGTGAGGCTATGGGCGAGTTGGAGCACGCTATCGGTCGCTTACGTGTGGCGGAACTGGCTCGCCGTAGGGGACGGAGACGCATTCAAATGCCGAGTTCGTCGTCGGATTTGTAGGGGCGGGAAAGGGCGCAAGAGCAAAAGAGAGGGAATCTGGTGTTGCCGGATGTCCTCTCTTTTTTTGTGCTACAGGAAAGTATGGCAAGTGGAGGAAAGATGCGATCTCTCTCAATATTCTGTTCGCTTTCATGCCGCTTTACAAGCCCCTTGAAGGCACTGTGTTGTATCCTCTCGCCAAAAAACTACTGACTGGCCAACCTTTGCATCTTAGAGAGATCTAGCCTGATGAAAGAAGCATGGCAAAGCTGGCTAGGAGATTGGTCTAGCGGCCTTGTCGGTATATGCCAACAGATGATAAGATGGTGGTGTTGGACTCGAAAGAAGGATTTCTCATAAAGAGGATGGAGAGTGTCTTGGAAACACCGTACGATAACGGCACGAGACGCCTGATGGGGATCTGTGCCCAAGATTTGGTGGAATGGTTATTGCCCGGAGCATTTTGTACAGGCAAGCTCTCGGAGAAGTTTGAAAGCTTCGACATCGAGGCGGATGCTATGCAGGAAACGCTCTTTTATGACAAGCTGGCATTAGTGCATGTAGAGTTTCAAAGCGGCCCGGATACTGGCATGGCCCAGCGTCTGCTTGAATATCTCGTGATGGCCTATCGCCGTTATAAATGTCCTGTCATCTCGTATGTTGTCTATCTGAAGAAGTGTGCTCTTCCAAAGCCACCTCTGGTTTTGACGTTACCTAACGGGGAAGAGTGTCTTCGGCTGAACTACAAAGTGATTGCCCTGCCCCAGACGCCCTATGAGGAGCTGCTAGCCAAGGGGCTAAAGGGATTGCTCCCACTGGTTCCGTTAGCGCATAATGGAGCAAGAAGAGATGTCATAGAGGAACTGATTCTGCGTTTGTTGCCAGCACATGATACTGTAGAGAAAGAGTTACTGGCACTGCTCCAGTTGTTTGCATCTCTTGCATTTGGCAAAGAGAACAAAGAAAGTCAAGAGTGGCTTAAAAGGAGGTTTAGAGTGTTAAATGATATCTTTCGTGAAACGCCTGCTTATCAGTGGATCTTAGAGGAAGGGAGAGAAGAAGGCTTTTTGAAAGGGAAGGAGGAAGGACATTTAGTAGGAAAAAAAGAAGGACGCTTAGAAGGACGCTTAGAAGGACGCTTAGAAGGACGCTTAGAAGGACAGATGGAAGAACGTCAGACTTGAGCAGATACAAGACTTACTCGTTAAGATTAGCACTGCTTTGACTCTTGAGCAGGTGCAACAACATCTCTTGTCAGTGCAACAACAAAAGAGGCAGTAAAAAAACTACTCACCGGCCAATGGGATAGACTGGATGAGCTATCGCATTGCGCCGGAGTAGAGCCAGGGTGGCTCTGTTAGGTTAATTGACAGAGCCACAAAGACTGCTTGATAGCGAGCGGGATGGCTTGGTTAGCAGTCTCATCGACGGGTTCTGCGCGCTGCTCTTGGCTCTGCACAGGGGCACTGGCCAACTGCTCTCTGGCAGTCGTCCGCAGGACGAGAGAGGATGCTGTATGAGCGCGAACCTTTTGCATGAAGGCTCTTGCGCAGGAGGAACAGAAGCGCCCACTTTGGTTATGATGAGGGCCACCAAGCGCGGTGAGTTGCTCGACCGCCTCGTCTCCGCACCATTCACAAAGGCTACCACGAGGGACGAAATCATGAGAGACAGGTTGCTGAGATAGCGTGTATGGCATAGGGTGAACCTCTTTCTTTCTCTTGCTTTACGTGCTTGTGAGACCAATCAGCGATAATACGGACCGCTTTGTCTATTATGCACTTTTTCAATCGTTTCACTTGATATAAGTGTTATATTAATATTAGCGTAATAAGTGGCTTATATCAAGTGAAATACGTGCTTTTTCTCGAAAATGGCATATTGCAGCACAGAAATGGCACAGATTTGGCAGTGTGTCATGATGGCCAGTCGGTAATTTTTGTAACAACTCAGCCAGCAGGGCACCCAAACGAAAAATACATCCTACTCATCTCTTCCCATCCTATGCTATACTAACTCTGTTTTTAAGATAACCCATTGTCAATCTATGAAAATGTCTCATAACCCAAAAAAGAGAACTTTCCTAAGCTCAAAATAGTTAGGAGCTGTAGCAAGCTCATGCTGCTAACCATCACTACAACCCATCAACCTGCCACCGACCTTGGCTATCTACTGCACAAGCATCCTGAGCGTGTGCAAACTTTTAAGCTCAACTTTGGGCAGGCTCATGTCTTCTATCCAGAAACCTCAGAGCAGCGCTGCACTATTGCCCTGTTGCTTGACGTTGATCCTGTCCATCTCGTGCGGGGCCGCGATAAGTCATTTGCACTTGAGCAGTACGTCAATGATCGTCCATACGTTGCCTCTTCATTTCTCAGTGTGGCGCTCTCTGAAGTTTTTGGTACTGCACTCAATGGGCACTGCAACGCCCGACCAGAACTGGTTGATACTGTGTTGCCGCTCAAAGCTCATCTGGTTGTTGTGCCTTGCCGTGGTGAGGTCGAGACGCTCAGAAGCCTCTTTGAGCCTCTAGGCTATACCGTCACGCTGGAGCCTCATGTACTCGACGAGCAGTATCCTGAATGGGGCATGAGTCCGTATTACAGCATCACTCTTGAGGCTACCTGTCGCTTAAGTGATCTGCTCTCACACATCTATGTGTTGATCCCCGTACTGGACAATGCCAAGCACTACTGGATTGGTGATGATGAGGTAGAGAAGCTACTCAAGCGTGGTCAGGGCTGGCTGGAACAGCATCCACAGCGCAACCTGATCGCCCGGCGCTACCTGCGCAACCGTAGTAGTCTCGTGCGTAGTGCCCTCGCACGCCTCCTTCCAGAAGAAGCTGTGGCCCAGGAAGAAGAATTAGCAGAAGAAAAGAGCAATGCCACGGAAGAGGCACCAGAGCGGCATGGCAATCCCCATGAGCAACGCCTCCTGGCCGTTATGGAGGTATTGCAGCAAAGTAATGCCCATAGTGTACTGGACTTGGGCTGTGGAGAAGGTAAATTGCTCAAATTGCTGCTAGCCAGTCCAGCCTTTGAGCGCATTCTTGGTCTAGATGTCTCCTATCGTGCACTTGAGTATGCCAATAAACGCCTGCGCTTGGAGCGGCTACCAGCGAATCAGCGCAAGCGCATTACTTTGCTCCATGGCTCATTGACCTACCGTGACAAGCGCCTGGAAGGCTATGATGCAGCCACGGTAGTTGAGGTCATCGAGCATCTTGACGAGCCACGTCTGGCAGCTTTCGAGCGTGTACTCTTTGAGTTCGCCCAGCCCGCGACCGTCGTCATTACCACGCCCAATGCCGAATACAATGTCAAATTCGCCGCGCTGCCTGCTGGCCAGTTTCGTCACGAGGATCACCGCTTTGAATGGACGCGTCAGCAGTTCCAAGATTGGGCTGAGCGGGTTGCTGGACGCTATGGCTACGTGGTCCGCTATCAGCCGATGGGACCCCAGGACGACGAAGTGGGGGCACTCTCGCAGATGGGCATCTTCTCACGCCAGTCCTGATGTGTTGTCTCTTCTGTGAGGTCTTTACATTACTATATCTGGAAACTATGTATGAAAATTATTATTCCTGAACTTGCCCTCGTAGTATTAATTGGTGCTTCAGGAGCAGGTAAATCCAGTTTTGCCCGTGAGCATTTCCGATCGACCGAAGTCATCTCGTCGGATTTCTGTCGCGGCCTCGTCTCCGATGATGAAAATGACCAGTCCGCCACTGAAGATGCTTTCCAGACGCTACACTATATCGCAGCGAAGCGACTCGCTCGTGGTAAACTGACTGTCATCGATGCGACTAACGTTCAGGCTGAGTCGCGTAAGCATCTGCTCAAACTTGCACGCGAATATCATTGTCTGGCGGTAGCTATTGTCTTTAACCTGCCTACCAGCGTCTGCCATGAGCGCAATCGCCTGCGCCCGGACCGCAACTTTGGCTCGCATGTCGTGCGTAATCAGGCTATGGAGCTTCGTAAGTCCCTACGCGGCCTCAAAGAAGAGGGCTTCCACAACGTCTACATACTGGACACACCTGAGCAGGTTGCATCTGTTGAGCTTGAGCGCACGCGTCTCTGGACCAATCTCAGGCACGAACATGGTCCCTTCGACATTATCGGTGATGTGCATGGCTGCTTCGACGAACTGCACGAACTCTTGGAGCGGCTTGGCTACCAGATTACACTGCCTCAAGAGGACATGTCATCCTACCAGATTACACATCCTGGGGGACGCCGAGTTATCTTTTTGGGTGACTTGGTAGACCGTGGCCCAAAGGTACCTGAAGTGCTCCATCTGGTGATGGATATGGTAGCAAGTGGCATTGCGCTCTGCATACCGGGCAACCACGACAACAAATTGCTACGAAAACTTAATGGCCGCAATGTGCAGGTGACACATGGCCTCAGTGGGACACTGACACAACTGGCACAGCAGCCACCCGCATTTGTGGAGCGCGTTAAGACCTTCCTGGATAATCTCATCAGTCATTACATGCTGGATGAAGGCAAACTGGTCGTTGCTCATGCAGGCATGAAAGAGATCATGCAGGGCCGTGCCTCGCGTGCAGTACGTGAGTTTGCCCTCTATGGTGACACGACTGGCGAAACCGACGAATTTGGTCTGCCCATACGCCACAACTGGGCGGCAGAGTATCGTGGCCAGGCCATGGTTGTCTATGGTCATACCCCTGTACCCAGGCCAGAATGGCTCAATCACACCATCAATATCGATACTGGTTGTGTCTTCGGTGGCCAGCTCACCGCGTTACGCTATCCAGAAAAAGAACTCGTCTCAGTCTCAGCTACCGTAACCTACAGTGAACCAGTGCGTCCCTTCCAGTCGCCGGTAGTGCAGGACCGTGTACTCAGTGCTCAACAACAGCACGATGATATCCTCGATATCGAGGACGTGTCAGGCAAGCGCATCATCTCGACACGCTTGCAACGCCAGATCATTATTCGCGAAGAAAATGCGATCGCCGCTTTGGAGGTCATGAGCCGCTTCGCTGCCAATCCTCGCTGGCTCATCTACCTACCACCCACCATGTCACCGAGCGAGACAAGTAAGGCGCAAGGTCTACTGGAACATCCAGCTGAAGCCTTTGATTACTACCGTAACGAAGGCTGCAAGCGTGTCATCTGTGAAGAAAAGCACATGGGTTCGCGTGCGGTAGTCATTGTCTGCCGCGATGAAGAGGCGGCACGCCAGCATTTTGGTGTGCTCAACGAGGGGATTGGCATTTGCTATACGCGTACGGGGCGTCACTTCTTTGACGATAGCACGCTCCAGGCAGCGTTCCTGGCTCGTGTGCGTGCTGCTCTGGATGCCTGTTCCTTCTGGCAACGTTTTGAGAGCGCATGGGTCTGTCTGGACTGTGAATTGATGCCCTGGTCAGTTAAGGCTCAGTCGCTACTGTTACGCCAGTATGCTGCCGTAGGTGCAGCTTCGCGTAGTACCCTGCCTGAAGCCGTTACTCTGCTCCAACAGGCAAGCGAGTGTGGTCTGGATACGCGTGCTCTCTCTGAAAGCTATCAGCATCGTCAGCTGCTTGCGCAGCGCTACGTTGAGGCATATCGCCACTACTGCTGGCCTGTACACTCTATCGATGATCTGAAGCTAGCGCCTTTCTATCTACTTGCCACGCAAGGACGTACCTACTTCGACCGCGATCACAGCTGGCATATGCAGACCTTAGCAGAGATCTGTCAGGCTGATCAGCAACTGCTACTGGCCACGCCGAGCCTGATCGTCGATGTCACTGACTCTGCCAGCGTGCAAGAGGGGGCGAATTGGTGGGAGCAGCTCACTGGACGTGGTGGCGAAGGTATGGTGGTCAAGCCGTTGGACTTTAGCGCACGGGGACCACGGGGTCGTGTTCAGCCTGCCATCAAGTGTCGCGGGCCAGAGTATCTGCGCATCATCTACGGCCCTAGCTATGATGTGCCTGAAAATCTGGAAAGGTTGCGGATGCGTGGCTTGAGAATGAAGCGTTTGCTTGCCATGCGTGAATTTGATCTGGGCGTTGAGGCACTGGAGCGCTTTGTGCATGGCGAGCCGTTGCGCAGTGTGCATGAATGCGTTTTTGGCGTGCTGGCGCTGGAAAGCGAGCCAGTTGATCCACGGCTATAGAGGTTTTTCCTAATCTTTGGCTGAAATGTAGTCAGTAAGTGCAAGAATTTTCTTTGTCATGGGGACCTTCTTTGATCATACATGATGATACATTATACCATTTGGAAGAAGTGGTACTCACGAAAAATTTAACATATCGTTAAAAAATAAAAGGCGTTTTTGTTGTATCATTTTTAGGGAACTGTGTTGCATCCTCTCGCCAAAAAACTCCCGACAGGCCATTAGCTAGATTTCTACAACAGAGAAAGGAACATTTCTCATGATTATGAAACAGGTTACGAAACGCGATCTTGCGTCAGTTACCCGCTCGCTGTCAATAGTAGAAAAGGAGTATCTAAAGCATCATATTAATGCAGCGCGAGGCTGCGGCCAGCCCCTCGATGAGGACGTTCTGCAAAACTTGGAGGCCAGCTTTGGCCTGGATTTATCTGCTGTCAGGGTTCATACTGGATCGACCGCCAGTACTCTTGCCCACACTTTAGGCGCTGATGCCTTTACCTGCGGTACGGATATTTTCTTTGCTGCCGATGCGTACCGACCAGAGTCAAAAGCTGGCAAGTGGCTCTTAGCACACGAAATTACCCATGTTGTTCAGCAAGCACGTGGTGTCGTATATGATCAGCGGGCAGTGCATGGCGTGGTGATGGGCGAGCCAGACGATAGGTGGGAAGAGCAGGCAAACGATGTTGCTAGCAGCATCGTTGAGGGTCGGTCCGTACAGGTTGCCTCTGGCTTGGCGAGTGTGGCTACTGCCTCTAGCTTCGGCTATGCCGCTCGTCCCATGATTATCCAGTGTCATGATTCCTTTGAACATCGTGTTCTGGGAGATGTCTCGACCGGCGATTTATATGCGATCTCCACCAATGGTTC
>VBJK01000150.1:31532-42151 GCA_005879655.1 Chloroflexota bacterium
TCTGTCCCTGGATCAATACCTTGCGTCTGAGTGGTAGCGGGCTACTGGTCACGTATGGCGAACTGAATGCTCTGCCCGATTATGTAGCTACTCCTGGATCTGTGGATACTATACCCAAAGGTGTTCTTCTGCCTATCCTACAGTTCATCCGGCAAGAGGGCTATATTCAGCTCAACAAGCTGCTCAATCGCACAGTGACCGATGCCTTCCAATACGCTGTCTACTCTCCCAGCCAATGGTACACTGGGTTACTCAACAAGCTGCTGGAATCGCAAGCGCTGGATGATCTGACTCTGGGGCTGGGCATTAAGGGCGTGGATCAATATAGTGGTCTGTTAGCTCGCAACGCCTGCCATTTCGCTCCGTATTCGTGGTATCGTTGGCAGTCATCCTACTTGATCGCGCGTGATCTAGCGCAACGTGCCCATGCTACCTCCGACCCTAATGAGCGTGCGAGCCTTACCTACCAGGCTTGGATCTACCACGGGTATGCGGATCATTTCTTGCAAGACTCATTTGCCGCCGGTCACTTGGTGAACAAGACCTTGATCATGCAGTGGTTTATCGAGTGGGCAGCGACGCAATCTCTCGTGCCAGTTGCCGATTGGGATTTTGTCAAGAATATCACAACCTCTCTGCAACCAGGTTTGGCTGGGCGTAAACTCTACAATCCTAGCTACGACGGGTTATCCAATGATCCTCAGACCTCCGAAGATCAGCCAACGTACGCCCAACGGCTACATACAACGGGCATCGTGCCGCTGGCGGGCAGTCTGGATACTGCGTATCAGGATTACCTGACGTTCCTGTCGAACCTGGTCACTCAATCGTCTTCGGCAGCGATACACGATTATTACAATAATAACTCGCTATGGGTGGGTTCGGTTCAACATCCAGAAGCGTATGAAGTATGGGGCGACGATACCCTTTTGAGTGGGAGTAATGGGGGCAATGGCACTCAATTCACGAGCGAAGCGGCTCAACTCTCTCAGAAAAGTATTCGTGATCTGCTGGCCACTGGGCAAACCGATGTGGCAACTGTGCAACTGCGCAACCGTTTCCCTACGACCGTGCGGAACAATACTAATCAAATGATCGGCTTGGAAGCATGGAATGATACGCAGAAGGATTTTTGCAAGTCGAACATCTTTCCAGGACTGCACGATATCATCGTGAGGATAGCCAGTCCCCGCATCTCCAACGTGTCACAAGATCAAGATCTGACTGCCCGTTGGAGCGCCAGCCTGCCCGACTCTGGCTTCAATCTCACCAGCATTTTGAACTACAACAATCGCGTCTTCGCGGGCTGTAACGGCTATGTCTACGAACTCGCTCCCGGCAATGGTCGTGTTTTACAGAAATTGCTGGTGACAGGCTCCATCGGGACTGGCAATTATGAGACGCGTCTTGCCACCAATGGTCAGACCCTTTTTGTCGGCGTTCATGGCTACGTGTATGGCATTGCCTTGAACGATTGGTCGCGTGTAGCGTGGGAGGCTAGTTTGCCCCGTGCGGGCTATACCATTGTCGATGTGTTAAGCTCTAATAATCGGCTCTTCGCCGCATCCAGCGGCTATGTGTATGAGCTTAATCCTGGGAACGGTCAGGTCGTGCACAATCTGCTACTGGCAAGCATTTTCGGCTCCGGCGACTATACTTCGAGTTTAGCGACAGATGGCCAGTTGCTCTTCATCGGCACTCATGGCTATGTCTACAGCGTCAATCTCGGTAACTGGTCGGGTGCTGCTTGGAACGCGAGCTTGCCCAGTGCTGGGTACACCCTCGTCGATGTCTTGAGCTATAACAACCGCCTTTTTGCAGGCTCGAATGGCTACCTGTACGAACTCCAGCCCAGCAATGGTCAGGTATTGCACAGCTTACTCGTGACTGACTCGCTGGGCGTAGGAGACTACACGACGCGGCTCGCTACGAACGGACAACTGCTCTTCGCCGGGGTACATGGCTACGTGTATGGTGTCAATCTAAGCAACTGGTCGGGCGTTGCGTGGAGCGCAGATCTGGCTGGTAATCGCTATACCAATGCCAATGTCGTGAGCTTCAATAATCAGCTCCTGGCCGGATCATATGGCTACATCTACCGCATCAACCCCACCAACGGACAGGTCATGCGCAGTGTGCTTCTTACTAGCCCTGTTGGTGCGGGCAACTATGAAACGCGCATTGTCACCAGTGATGGACAGGTCATGTTCGCTGGCGTTCATGGGTATGGGTATGCTGTTTCTCTGCAAGCACCCCCATCGCCTACAGCGGTGGATATCCCTGCTCCTACTAGCAGCTTGGCGAGTCTCGTCTTGGGTGGCAACTCGCCGCGCATCTACTACGTGGATGTGAGCGCTTCTATCCATGAACTGTGGTACAACAATGGCAATAATCTCTGGTATAACAGGAGTGTGGCTGCTGAATGCAATGCCCCTCTTGCAGACGCCAATAGCCTGCCAAGTTGCTGCTTCGTCAATGGCAACTCACCACGCGTCTACTACATAGGTATGGATAGCCACATTCATGAGCTATGGTACGAGAATGGAGGGAACCGCTGGTATACGCGAGACGTAGGTGCGGAGGGCAACGCCCCTGCTCCGTTGGCGGGGAGCGTCGTAAGCTCCTTCACTGTGAACGGCAACTCGCCCCGTGTCTACTATGCGGGTCTGGATGCTCATGTTCACGAACTGTGGTACGAGAATGGCGGCAATCGCTGGTATACGCGAGATGTGAGTGCTGAGAGCGGTGCTCCTGGCGTCAGTGGCTCTCTGAGTTCGCTTGCTGTGAATGGCAACTCGCCGCGCATCTACTACCTGGGTTCAGATGACCACATTCACGAATTGTGGTACGACAATGGCCATAATCGCTGGTATACGCGAGATCTCACTGCTGAAAGTAGTGCTCTCAACGCCAGTGCCGAGAGTGCTATAACCTGTAGTGCTATCAATGGCAATTCGCCGCGCGTTTACCATACGACCTCCAATGGTCATGTCACTGAACTATGGTATGAGAATGGCAGCAATCGCTGGTATGCCAGGGATGTGAGTGCTGAAAGTAATGCACCGGCCATTGCCAGCAACGCTTCTCTGAGCTGCGGTCTTGTGAACGGCAACTCGCCGCGTGTCTACTACCTGGGTTCAGATAGTCACATCCATGAGCTATGGTACGACAATGGGGGCAATCGCTGGTATACCAGGGATGTGAGTGCTGAAAGTGGTCCTCCTGTTGCTGGCACAGGTAGCATTGTAAGTTCTCTGATCGTGAACGGCAACTCACCGCGCGTCTACCACCTGGGTGGAGATAGCCACGTCCATGAGCTATGGTACGACAATGGGCATAATACGTGGCATAACAGGGATTTGACGGGGTCACAGCTCGCTTAATGGCGATCCCTACCTTGTAGCTGCACAATTCATTGCGTTTGTTTTCTTAGAAGATGAATCTTATGCGATGAATTGTGCGGCTGTATGTCGTGTTTGGGTTTATATCCTAATCCTTGAGTGCTATAGTCAGCTGATTGACCTCGGCCTCGAAACGTTGTATTTGTGAAGTTACTTCATTCATCGCCATTACTCCTCTTTTCCTTCTCGCTACTCAAGCTTTCATGTCTTCTTTACAATAGACACAATAGATAGGGTATAAAACTTACCTATTTAATATCAGATAATTTTTAGCCCCCTTTTGTCAAGTGGTAGGTGAAGTTAGAATGGCAAGATGATCAGGTTGAAGGTCAAAGAAATAGCAGAGCGGAAGCACATCAGTATGGGAAAGCTATCAAGAATTGCTGATGTCTCACTCACTACCATAAAAAAGATGTATCGCGATCCTTATTACAGCATAACTACTTATACACTGGATAAGTTTGCACGTGCTCTCAATGTATCATCTTGTGATCTTATCGAGTATGACCCTCGTGAGAGGGAGCAATTATCGCATCACTCGTTTCAGCCCAAAGA
This sequence comes from Chloroflexota bacterium, assembly GCA_005879655.1. The sequence goes on from VBJK01000150.1 coordinate 35,489, forward strand.
GAAACAGTTATAGTATTTTGTGAGATGAGCGTGACAAGGAACAAACAAGATGCCGCATTTGCCGAGATCGCTAAAGAAATTCGTGATATGATTTATCAGCTCAATGATCATGCGCGTGCCAGCACACAGACACCAACGAATGCAGCGAAGAAACAACAACGTCATAGCGGAAAAAGGAGCGTAGAGAGTCTCACTATGGTTCCATCAGAAAGCCCAAAAAACCTGGCCACCTCATCAGTATCTTTAAGCGCTATTGCACTCAAAAAGATCATAGACCGCTACTATAGAGAGTTACATGAGTATCAAGGCAAGGCCGACTATGAGCTGGCGCGCATGGTCAAATGGACCTTGATCCCAGAGCAGACAATCGAAGGAGGTCTTCGTCCTGATGGCGTGCTACGTGATGCCTTTGATTTGCGACGTGGCTATTGGGAGGCAAAGGGGCCGAAGAGTGATCTCGCTAAGGAAATTGCTAGGAAAAAAGCCGATGGCTACCCCCTAGTCAACACCATATTTGAGAATACCAAGAAGGCTATCCTCTACCAGAACAAGCAGCCGTACGCGGTTGAGTTCGATCTGAGTAAACCAAAAGATGTTTCTGATCTGCTCCAACTCTTCTTTCACTACACCGAGCCGGACATCGAGCATTTTGAAAACTCTTTGCAGGAGTTTAAAGAGCGCATCCCAGAACATGCGCAGGCACTCCTGAAGATCATCGCAGGCGAGCATAAACTGAACAAAAAATTCATTGCCGCATTTCAACAATTCACCGAGCTATGCCAGGCGTCACTTGATCCAAAGATCAACGCCGCTACCATCAACGAGATGCTTGTGCAGCACCTGTTAACCGAACGCCTCTTCCGTACCGTCTTTGACAATCCAGACTTCGTGAGCCGTAACGTCATCGCCAGCGAGATTGAAAAGGTTATTCAGGCCCTTACCCGCCGCTCATTCAACCGAGCAAACTTTTTTAAAGAGCTGGACCGTTTCTACTTCTCCATCGAAGCTGCCGCCAAGCACATTGAGAGCTGGTCCGAGCGACAACATTTCCTGAATGTGGTCTACGAGCGCTTTTTCCAAGGCTTTGCCGTCAAGCAAGCCGATACCCACGGCATCGTCTACACGCCGCAAGAGATTGTAGATTTCATGTGTGAGAGCGTCAATGAAGTGCTCAAAAAAGAGTTCGGTACCTCTATTGATGAACCAGGTGTACAGATCCTCGATCCTGCTACTGGTACAGGCAGCTTTATCGTTAACCTGGTTCACCACCATATCAAGGGTCATAAACTGAAGTACAAATACCAGCATGACCTCTTCTGCAACGAAATTATGCTGCTGCCATACTACATCGCCTCACTTAATATTGAGCACGAGTATTATGTCAAGATGGGGGAATATGAGCCGTTTGAAGGCATCTGTTTTGCTGACACGCTGGAGCTTGCCGAAGGTCAGCAACTCTCTTTATTTGTGGAAGAGAATACGGAACGGGTGAAGCGTGAAAAAGAGGCTCAGATTATGGTAGTGATTGGCAATCCTCCTTATAATGTTGGGCAGATAAATGAAAACGATAATAACAAAAACCGCGGCTATAAAGTACTTGATGATCATATCAATAAAACATATGTGAAAGATTCCCATGCGACCAATAAAAACAAGCTCTATGACGCTTATGTCAGATTCTTTCGCTGGGCTACTGATCGGCTTGGGGACCGGGATGGCATTATTTGCTTTGTGAGTAATAATTCGTTTCTAGATCAGATTGCTTTCGATGGCATGCGTATGCATCTGCTTCAGGATTTTACCCAGATCTACCATCTAGACCTGCATGGTAATGTTCGTAAGAATCCCAAACTCTCTGGGACAACTCATAATATTTTTGGTATCCAAGTAGGTGTAGGTATAACTCTAGCAGTGAGGAATAGCAAGCTACCAGAGAAAAAACTTTACTATTACCGTGTACCGGAATATTGGACTAGAGCGGATAAGTTAGCATTCCTGGCCAAGAAAGAGAGTATGAAGCGTATTGAATGGGTGCAATTGCAGCCTGATAAACGACAGACTTGGATCACCGAGGGCTTGAAGCCTGAGTTTGAGACATACTTACCACTGGGCAGCAAAGAGGCAAGGGCTGTACGCCATGGAGCTACAACAGAACAGAAAGTTACGACTCTTTTCAAAACCTATTCACTTGGACCACGTACGAACCGCGATGATTGGGTATACAACTTTAGTAGGGATGCTCTGATCCAAACAGTCAAACGTTTTGTAGAGATTTATAATACTGAGGTTGATCGCTGGCGACGACGTGGCAGTGATGATACTACCGTAGATGATTTTGTGACTTATGATGATACAAAAATTAACTGGCGTGTCGAGAAGATGAAGCTGACTCCTGATAAGACTGCCGTGATTGTTAATGAGAGTCTCACGCTGGCAGGTATCCCGCAAGAGTGTTTTGCGTATCGCTTAGGGAACCGTTCAGCGCTTGAATGGGTCATCGACCAATATCAGGTGAGCAAGGATCAGCGCAGTGGTCTTGAGAGTGATCCTAATCGCTTGGATGATGAGCAGTATATTGTGCGCCTTGTTGAGAAAGTGATCACGGTGAGTGTTGAGACCGTCAAGCTGGTCGATGCCTTGGCTCAGACTGTCACCATTGAGGATTGGGCAGGGGAAGGCGGCAGTGTTTGAGTTAGAGTGCTCTTTCATTTTGTCTCTTCATGTATCCAAACACGCATCGTTGATGCACCGCGATTACACCAGAGATAGTAAGGAATCGCTTTAAGCGTATTGCAATGTGCCTCAGGAGGTGCCGTACGATATAACAGTTTATCCCAACCAGATGTATCGAGAGCTATTGCATCCGCGATTAGCGTGACAGTACCTCCAAATATATCCTCATCATTATATACTTGCACACTCGACATACGAGGAAGCAGCAAGCGATGCAAAGGCACTTCGTTATCGGTACTCTCAAGACAGTACACAACAGGCCCACGTTGTAAAGCAACTAGTCCAATGTCAGGTGTTATCTCTGGATATGCGTACATACGAAGCGGAGGCATGGACAATTGAAGTGAGACCTGGTCGGAGTGCTTCCAGACACGCTCTAGCGTTGCATACCCGTTCTTGCTCAGTGCATAGATGTTCGTAGGTTCACCATTCACCAGCAGCGTTGCCTCAGAGCACCATGTAGGAATGCGCAGCCGTAGGGCAAATGCCGTTGGTTCCTCCAACTCTATAGTGAACGTGATGTGCCCATGCCAGGGATACTGTGTCTGTTGTCTGAGTGTGACTGTTTGCCCTTGTATCTGCAATTGTGCAGTCCCTTGTACATACAAATGCACGGCGACTTCACGCTCATTCTGTGAGTAGATATATTCTCCGAACGATGCGAGTAGACGTGTGATATTTGTAGGACAACACGCACAACCAAACCACTCGCGTCGCGTAAGCTCACCTTGATTTGCGAGAGGATTGACATAGAAGAAGGTTGTTCCCTCTTGTGACACGCTACTCAATACTCCATTATATAGAGCACGTTCCATCACATCTGCATATTGCGCATCGCATTCCAGTTGCAACATACGATGACACCATAAGACAAGTCCAATGGCGGCACATGTTTCTGCATATGCGGTATCATTTGGCAGATCGTAGTCGGAAGAAAAGCCCTCGTTGAGCATGGATGATCCGATACCACCAGTAATAAACATACGTTTGGTATAGAGATGCTCCCACAGACGCTTGACCGCATGGAGCAGTGTCTCGTCGCCTGTTTCATATGCGAGGTCAGCCATTGCAGAGTAGAGATACATTGCTCGGACTGCATGTCCAACCACCTCTGTCTGCTCACGTACGGGTTTGTGCGCCTGATGATACTCTAGTCCTAACTTATGCGGATCGGGCGCTGACTCACTGTCAAAATAGCAAGGGCTTTGTCCTCGCTCGTCAATAAAATACTGGCTGAGGTGTAGGTAGCGTGTATTGTCTGTTACACGATACAGCTTGACTAAAGCAAGCTCGATCTCTTCATGTCCGCAATACCCGCGTTGCTTGCCAGGCTCACGGCCAAAGACCGTATCAATGTAATCGGCATAGCGAGTGATGACATCAAGCAGGGTGGTTTTGCCAGTGGCCTGGAAGTGAGCTACGCCTGCTTCGATCATATGACCTGCACAGTAGAGTTCATGTCCATGTCGAAGATTGGTCCATCTCTTGTCTGGCTCGACGACAGTATAGTGTGGGTTGAGGTAGCCATCTGGCTGTTGTGCGGAGGCGATACCTGCGATCACTGCGTCAAGAAGCGCATCGAGGCTTGGATCTGGGTGTGTTGCTAAGCTATGGCTGGCGGCTTCTAGCCATTTGGCAACGTCTGAGTCCCAGAATTGATGAGGTGCTTGTGGCATACCGGGCTGCCAATCTAATTTGTATGCCGCAATACGCCCTGTTTCTTCGCACATGCGGTAGATATGTGGTATGGTCTTCTCGCGGTTGGTTTGCAGGCGGGGTGCCCAAAATGCGTCATCTATTGTCACCCTGGCAAAGGGTACGGGCTTAAGGACTTGATATGCTGTATCCTGCATGCTGGCTTCTTCCTTTCAGAAATCACGTCCTGCTGTACGTAGCAGTAGAGCATAGCTCTTGCGAGTATTCTGTGTCTCAGGATGAGTCGGTCCCAAGCGTTGCTCTCGGATGGCGATGGCACGCTGATAGAAGGCTTCGGCTTGGTCGTACTTTCCCTGCTGTCGGTAGAGTTCTGCCAGACCATAAAGCGCTTCAGCTGTATCGGGATGCTCGGCTCCTAAATGCCGCTCCCAGATCGCAAGCGCTCGCTGATGCAGTGGTTCTGCTAACTCGTACTTATGCTGATGCCGATATAGCTCGGCCAGATTGTTCATATTCCTCGCGGTGTTGGGGTGATCAGCTCCCAGGCATTGCTCGCGGATTACGAGTGCTTGCTGGCATAAAAGTTCTGCCTCTTGGTACTTCTCTTGACGCTGATAGAGGATCGCTAAGTCCTCCAAGCTGCCTGCGGTGTCGGGGTGCTCAGCTCCCAAGTGGTGCTCGCGAATGGCGAGTGCTCGCCGAAACAGGGGTTCTGCCTGCTCATACTTGCCCTGATCCCGATAGAAGATGGCCAGATTGTTCAGGATCTGGGCGGTGTCGGGATGATCAGCTCCCAAGTGGTGCTCGCGAATGGCGAGTGCTCGTTGATACAAGGGTTCTGCTAACTCGTACTTGCCAAGCCATAAGTAGAGGTTGGCGAGACCATTCAGAGTTCTAGCGATATCGGGGTGCTCAGCTCCTAAGTGGTGCTCGCGAATGGCTAGTGCTCGCTGAAACAAGGACTCTGCCTCGTCGTATTTACTCAGTTGCCAGCAGATAATTGCCAGATCGTTCAGGCTTTTTGCTGTGTCGGGGTGCTCGACTCCCAGGCACTGCTCCTGGATTGCAATTGCTCGCTGATGCAAGGACTCTGCCTGTTCATACTTCCCTTGCCGCTCGTAGAGGAGTGCCAGATTGTGCAAGATTTTCGCCGTTTCAAGGTGCTGGCTTCCGAAGTGCTGCTCGTAGATTGCGCGTGCTCGCACCAAAAGCGGTTCCGCACTTGAGTACTGTCCTCGCTCTCGCAGATAAGTGCCTGCCTTATGGAGCGCATGTGCTGCTGCTGCTAGTATGGGTATTGGTTCGTGCTCTATCTGGGCTGTACAGATTTGTACATGGGGCAACAAGCGTCCACAGCGCGTCCATTCCTCAAACGTTACCGCTGGGAAGGCTTCGTTCACTGCCTGTATGACGCGCTTCCTCCACAGCTTTTTGGTCTTAGTAGGCATCGCATCAGTGAGCACTGCTTGGACCAGACGATGAACCGAGAGTGTGGCTGTTGCGGGATCACGATGTATCAGCGAGTAGGCGAGAAGAATCCTGATGGCGTCATCGAATACAAGAGGGTCAACCCGTATCTGGCGCAAAGTTGTACCTAGATGCACAACTCCTACGGTGAAGAGTTCTACCGGGATGGTATCCGGGTGTACAAACGCACAGCAACGGAGTAACTCAGCGGCGATTGGATCTTGTTGCTCTACATTCTTGAACGAAAGGGACCAAGTGGTGGCTACTGAAGCAGGATAGTCATGTTTGGTGCTACCTCGTCGCTTCAGCAGTGGGGATGGCTGTAAGTGATAAAGCTTCTGATAGTGGGCCATGCCACAGCGCGTCTCTTCGATATATGCTCCAGCTTGATCAAGGGCCAGCGGTAGTCCTCCCAACTCCTGCGCGATGGCACGGGCAATGGCAACGTCTGCTGGCGAAGCAGCTTCCAGAGGATCAGCCAGCGCAATTAGCCGTGCACGGCGTAGCAGTAAGGTGGCACCGACATCACGTGGCATGGTCGTAACTTCCAGTGGGTCAGCCAGGGGGCCTAAAGCTTGAGAGCGGGTCGTCAGTAGCAGATGCCCAAGGTGTTTTGACGGCAACAAGCCTTCCAGCACAGCAAGATTATCGGCGTTATCCAGGATGAGAAGCCATCCCGGATGTGTTGAGAGCCAACGCAGGACTGCCTGGACGATGATGGTTTGATCCTGCTCTTTTTGTTCTGGGAGATTGAGGGTCTGGGCAAGGGCAACATAGCCGGAGATCAGGGCTTCTTGCGTGTCAGCA